>NZ_JBFAGB010000024.1:0-154188 GCF_040639875.1 Actinomadura sp. NPDC023710 | reverse complement strand
CACCGCCTGCGCACCCCCACCGGCCTGGACGGCGACCCCATCCCCCTCGACCTCGCCGCCAACGCCGCCAGCCTCGGCGCCGACGTCATCCGCGCCGACGACGCCGACGGATTCAGAAAGGCGCTCCGCCGGGCGATCGCGTCGCCCCGCACGACGGTCGTGCACGTGGAGACCGACCCCCTGGTCGCGGGGCCGGGCAGCGAGGCGTGGTGGGACGTCCCGGTCGCCGAAGTCTCCGCGCTGGACGGCACACGGCGGGCACGCGCTCGCTACGACGACGACAAGAAGACCCAGCGCCGTTACCTCTGAAGCGCCGTTACCTCTGAAAGGAACCCGATGCGCTCTATCCAGCACTGGATCGGTGGTGTCCCCGTGGGCGGGAGCACCTCGGCCGCCGTCCACGATCCCGCGACGGGCCGGCAGGCGGGCGAGGTCGTCCTCGGGCGGCGCGCCGAGGTGGACCTGGCGGTGGGGACCGCGGCACGAGCGTTCGAGTCGTGGTCCGAGGTGTCGCTGAGCCGGCGGGCGCAGATCATGTTCGCACTGCGCGACCTGCTGGAACGGCACGAGGACGAGCTGGCCCGCCTGGTCACCGCCGAGCACGGCAAGGTCCTGGACGACGCGCGCGGAGAGGTCGTGCGGGGGCGGGAGGTCGTCGAGTTCGCCTGCGGGATCGCGCAGGTGCTCAAGGGCGAGTACTCCGACCAGGTGTCGTCCGGGGTGGACGCGTTCTCGTTCCGGCAGCCGCTCGGCGTGTGCGCGGGGATCGTCCCGTTCAACTTCCCGGTGATGGTCCCGCTGTGGATGCACCCGATCGCCATCGCGTGCGGCAACACGTTCGTGCTCAAGCCGAGCGAGCGCGTGCCCTCGGCGTCCAACCTGATCGCCGAGTTGTACGCGCAGGCGGGGCTGCCGGACGGGGTGTTCAACGTGCTGCACGGCGACCGCGAGACCGCCGACGCGCTGATCACGCACCCGGGCGTCGCGGCGGTGTCGTTCGTCGGGTCCACGCCCGTCGCGCGGCACGTCCACGAGGCGGCGGGCGCCGCGGGGAAGCGTGTGCAGGCCCTCGGCGGCGCGAAGAACCACGCGGTGGTCCTGCCCGACGCCGACCTCGACCTGGCCGCGGACCAGATCACGGCGGCGGCGTACGGATCGGCGGGCCAGCGCTGCATGGCGATCTCCGTCGCGGTCGCCGTCGGGGCCGCCGCGGACCCGCTGATCGAGCGGCTCGCCGGCCGGGCCCGCGCGATCAGGGTCGGACCGGGCGCCGACCCGGCGAGCGAGATGGGGCCGCTGATCAGCGAGGCGGCGCGGCAGCGCGTCACCGGCCATGTCGAGGACGCCGAGCGGGCCGGCGCGAAGCTCGTCGTGGACGGGCGCGGCGCGACCGGCCCCGGGTTCTTCGTCGGCCCCTGCCTGCTCGACGGCGTCGCCACCGGCATGGCGGCCTACCAGGAGGAGATCTTCGGCCCGGTCCTGCTGGTGCTGCGCGCCGAGACGCTCGACGAGGCGATCGCGCTGATCAACGCCAACCCCTACGGCAACGGGACGGCGATCTTCACCTCGTCCGGGGAGGCGGCGCGGCGGTTCCAGCGGGCCGTGCACGTCGGGATGATCGGGGTGAACGTCCCCATCCCGGTGCCGATGGCGTTCTACTCCTTCGGCGGCTGGAAGGCGTCCCTGTTCGGTGACACCCACGTCCACGGGGCCGAAGGGGTGCGCTTCTACACGCGCGCCAAGGCCGTCACGTCCCGGTGGCCCGCCCCCGTCGTGGCCGACGGGGCGTCCTCAATGGCCTTCCCCACGGCCCGATGAGGACCCGCGCACGGTGGTGAGCGCCTCGTCGAGGGACAGGACGTCGGCGTACTTGGCGCCCAGGTCCAGCAGGTTCGCCTCGTGCAGGCGGCGGTCCCGGTCGCCGCAGGCCTCGTCCACCACCAGCGGGCGGAACCCGTGCTGCAGCGCGTCGGTCGCGGTGGCGCGGATGCAGCCGCTGGTGGTGAGCCCGCAGATCAGCACGGTGTCGATGCCGGACGCGGTCAGGGTGGCCGCCAGGGACGTGCCGTGGAACGCGCTGGCGTACTGCTTGGTGACCACGGTCTCGCCCGGACGGGGGGCCGCCCCCTCGGCGAAGTCGCCGAGGGGGCTCCCTTCCTCGAACACGCGGAGCGCGGGAATCTTGCGGCGGAACAGGCCGCCGTCCGCGCCGCCCGGCTGGTACTTCACCCGCGTGAACAGCACGGGCAGCCCGGCCGCCCGGCCCGCGTCGACCAGGGTCACGGCGGCGGCCACCGCTTCCTCGACCGGGGCGCGCAGCGGCGACCCGTCCACCAGGTAGGCGCGGACGAGGTCCACGGCCAGCACCGCCGGCGACCGGCCGCAGCCGAGGCCGCGGCCGAACCCCGAGGCGCGGTAGCCGGCGGCGAGGTCGTCGCTCACCGGCGGTCCCGCAGCGCGGCGGCGGACCGGACGTCGACCGGCGGGCGCGGCGCGGGAAGGCCCGTCTCCTCCTCGCAGCGGGCGAGGATCTCCGCCAGCGGCGGGCCCATGTCGAAGACCGGGATCTCCGTCCGCTCCTCGGCCATCCTCGCCCGCAGCAGGCCGGTGGCCTCCTCGTCGAGGACGCCCTCGGCGGTGCAGACGACCCCGTAGCCGGCGCGGGCGCCGTCCGCGGTGACCAGGCCGCGCAGGACCTCCAGCGCGACCAGTTCGGCGGGACGGGCGAGGGGGTCGCCCCATCCGCCGCCGCCCCAGGTCACGAAGTGCAGGACGTCCCCGGGCCCGACCACGACGTCGTGGATCTTGCTGGGCAGCACCTCCCGGGTGCCGTCCGCCCGCTCGATCCACTTGCGGCCCCGCTCGCCCGGACGCCCGCCGTTCACCCCCCACGGGTAGGTGAGCCAGCGGTCGTCGTGGATCGCGATCGTGCCGGGCTCCTCGAAGCAGTACGCGACGTCGACCCCGTTGCCGCCCCGGTGCAGGCCCGCGCCGCCGGAGTCGGCGATCGTCTCCCACCGCTCCACGCGCAGCGGGTAGTACGACTCCAGGTACTCGCAGGGGATGTTGACGAACGACGGCCACAGCGAGTGCCCGTCCGGGCCGTCCCCGACGGGGCGTCCCGGCACGCCGCCGAACCCGATCGAGTACAGCTGGAACCACTCGCCCTCGCGCGGCCCCGAGCCGTAGTGGCCCGAGTACATGAAGTGCGGCGAGGACGAGAAGCCGGCCGCGTTGAGGATCTCCGGGTTGGTCTGGCCGAGCAGCCCGCCGAACAGGTCGAACACCCGGCCGATGCCGTGGTTGCGGGCGTTCAGCGCGGCCGGGTGGCGCGGCTTCCAGAACGAGTCCTCCGGGATCGTCACGTCGATCAGCGGGTAGAAGCCGTCGTTCCAGAGGATCTGCGGGTCCGCGACGGTGATCACGTAGATCCCGAAGAACATCCGGACGAGGTTCTCGTTGATGAAGTAGTTCACCGGTCCGACGGCCTGCGGAGCCGCGTGGGAGAAGTCCAGATGGATCTTCTCGCCGGTCCGGGTGAGTGAGATCTTCAATTCGTACGGGCCGTACCCGCAGCCGTCGTCGCAGATGTAGTCGGCGAACTCCAGCGTCCGGCCGTCCTCGAAGAGGGTGGCCAGCAGGACCTTCATGGCCTGGTAGTTGCGGTCGAGCAGGGCGTCCAGCGCCGACAGGTAGGTCTCGACGCCGAACCGGGCGCACAGTTCGGAGACCCGCCGGGCGGCCGTGGTGCACGCGGCGACCAGGCCGTTCAGGTCGGCCCGGTTCCAGTCGGGCATGCGCACCTGGTTGAGGATGATGCGCAGCGCCGGCTCGTTCAGCCGGCCGCCCTCGTACAGCTTGAACGGCGGGACGACCACGCCCTCCTCGTAGATGGTGCGGGCGTCGGCGGGCATCGAGCTGGGCGTCTTGCCGCCCACGTCCGACATGTGCCCGAACATCGAGGACCAGCCGACCAGCCGGCCCTCGTGGAAGATCGGCACCACCAGCAGCCAGTCGTTGGCGTGGCTGATCGCCGCGCCGCACGCGTACGGGTCGGACGTCATCAGGATGTCGCCCTCGCCGATCGTCCCGTCGAAGTTCTCCAGGAAGTCGGGCACCGAGAGCCCGAACTGGCCGACGACCATCTTCCCGGACGGATCGGCGATCAGCGGGAACTCGTCGTGCTGCTCGCGGATGCCCGGGGACAGCGCGGTGCGGAACAGCACCTCGTCCATCTCGTGGCGGGCGTTGCGCAGCGCGTTCTCGATGATGTCCAGGGTCACCGGGTCGACGTCGACGCGGCCGGCCGGCGCGGTCGCGGTCTGCAGGATCTCGGCCATCAGCCCTCCTCGTTCAGCGGACGGATCAGCAGGCTGCCGCTCGGGTGCACGGTCGCGGCGTGCCCGGCCAGCACGAGGGTGGTGGAGTCCATCTCGACCACCACGGCCGGTCCGGCCACGACGTCCCCTGAGAGCAGCCGGGAACGGTCGTAGATGCGGGCGGACGTCGTGGCGCCGTCCATCCACACCTCGGTCTCGCGGACGAGCGCGGCGGACGGGTCGCCCGATCCCTCGGGCAGCACGCGCCAGGCGACCTCCGGGCGCGGCCCGCTCACCGTGACCCGCAGGTTGATCACCTCGCGTTCGTTGCCGAGCAGGAAGGAGAACAGCCGCTCGTGCTCGGCGTCGAACGCGGCGCCGAGCCCGGCCAGAAGGTCGCCGTCGACAGTGGCACGGTCCAACTCGACCGGGATCTCGAAGCCCTGCCCGTGGTAGCGCAGGTCGATCTGGTACGTCGCGGTCTGGCTCTCGCGCGGCACGCCCTCCGCCTCCAGCCGCCCGGCGGCGGCGTCGGCCAGTTCGGCGAGCGCGGCGCGCAGCTCGTCGTCGTCGAGGGTGGAGAAGCGGCGCACCATGGTGCGGGCGCTCTCGTCGCGCGGGCAGGTGGTCGCGTCCCCGTAGGCGCACAGGACGCCCGGCGACGGCGGCACGATCACCGGCCAGGAGCCGGTCAGCCGGCCGAGCGCGTTGGCGTGCAGCGGGCCCGCGCCGCCGAACGACATCAGCGCGAAGTCGCGGGGGTCGTAGCCCTGCCGGACGCTGATCAGGCGGAGCGCGCCGAGCATGTTCTCGTTGACGATGTCGATCACGCCGGCGGCCGCCGCCTCGACGCTCGGCAGGCCCATCGCGTCGGCGACGGAGCGCATCGCCTTGCGGGCGGCCTCGGCGTCCAGGGCGATCTCCCCGCCGGCGAGCCGCGTCGGAAGGTGGCCGAGCACGACGTTGGCGTCGGTCACGGTCGGGTCGGTGCCGCCGGCCCCGTAGGCGGCCGGGCCGGGGTCGGCGCCCGCCGACTGCGGGCCGACCCGCAGCGCCCTGGTCAGCTCCGGGACGTGGGCGATCGAGCCACCGCCCGCGCCGACCGTGCGGACGTCCACGCTGGTGGCGCGGACGGTGAGGTCGCCGACGGTGGTCTCCCGACCGATCCGGGGGCGCCCGCCGAGCACCAGCGCCACGTCGGTGGACGTGCCGCCCATGTCGAAGGTGAGGAAGTCGGGGAACCCGGCCTGCTCGGCGAACCAGACCGCCCCCGTCACCCCGCCGGCCGGGCCGGACAGCAGCAGCGACACCGGGTCCTCGGCCGCCTTGGCGGCCTTGGTCAGCCCGCCGTCGCTGCGCAGCACCGACAGCGGCGCGTCGATCCCGCTGCCGCTCAGCGACCGGTCCAGGTTGCCCACGTAGCGGGACACCTCGGGCTGCACATAGCTGTTCGCGACGGTGGTGACGGTGCGCTCGTACTCCCGCATCTCCGGAAGGACATGGCTGGACAGCGACACCGGCACCCCGGGCAGCTCCTCGGCGGCCAGTTCGGCCACCCGCCGCTCGTGCGCGTCGTTCGCGTAGGAGTTGATCAGCGAGACCGTCAGCGCCTCGATGCCGGCCCCGCCGAGCCGCCGCAGCTCAGCACGCGCGCGGTCCTCGTCCAGCGGGGCGACGACCGTGCCGTCGGCGGCGATCCGGCCAGGGATCTCTACGGTGTGCTCCAGCCGGGCCAGCGGCTCGGGCTTCGGCCAGATGATCCAGCCGGCGAGGCCCCCGGGGACGAACGACCGGCCGATCTGCAGGACCTGCCGGAACCCCTCGGTGGTCACCAGCCCGACCCGCGCGCCCCGGCCCTGGAGGATCGCGTTGGTCGCCACGGTGGTGCCGTGCAGGACGTGCGCCACCTCGTGCATCCCGATCCCGGCGTCCCGGCACACCTTGCGGATGCCGTTGAGCACGCCCTCCGACTGGTCGGCCGGAGTGGACGCCGTCTTGGCGCGGTGGCTGACGCCGGTCCGCTCGTCGACCAGCAGCACGTCGGTGAACGTGCCGCCCACGTCGACGCCCAGTCGATAACCCATCTGCTCTCCTGGTGCTGTGCTCAGATGACGCCGCGCTCCGACAGCGCGGCGATCTCGTCTTCTGGTAGGTCCAGGAGGCCGCCGTAGACCTCCCGGTTGTGCTCGCCGAGCCCGGGGCCGGGCCGGCGGACCGACCCCGGGGTCTCGCTGAGCCTGGGGAACGCGTTGTGCATCGGGAGCTCGCCGAAGTCCGGGTGGACGAGGCGCACGATCGCCTCGCGGGCGGCGAAGTGGGGATCGTCGAACATGTCCTTGGCGGTGTAGATGCGGCCGGCCGGGACGCCGCCGGCGTGCAGCCGCTCCAGCAGGTCCTCCGTCTCGATCCGGGCCGACCAGGCCGAGATGATCTCGTCGAGCTCGGCCATGTTCCGGCCCCGGTCGGCGTGCCCGGCGTACCGGGGGTCGGCGCTCAGTCCGGGCCTGCCCATCGTCCTGGCGAGCCGGCCGAACACGGTGTCCTGGTTGGCGGCGATCAGGATCATCTCGCCCGACGCGGTCGGGTAGACGTTGCTGGGCGAGACGTTGGGCAGCACGGACCCGGTCCGCTCGCGCTGGTACCCGGCGACCGCCCACTCGGGCAGCAGCGACTCCATCATCGCCAGCACCGCCTCGTAGATGGCCGAGTCGACGACCTGGCCGCGTCCGGTGGCGTTCCGGTGGTGGACGGCGACGAGCGCGCCGATCGTGGCGAACACCGCCGCCAGCGAGTCGCCCAGCGAGATCCCGGCGCGGGCGGGCGCTCCGCCGGGATCGCCGGTCACGTAGCGGATGCCGCCCATCGCCTCGCCGATCGACCCGTACCCGGCGCGGGGGGCGTAGGGGCCGGTCTGCCCGAACCCGGACACGCGCACCAGGACCAGGCCGGGGTTCGTCTCGCGGAGCCGGTCGAAGTCCATGCCCCAGCGCTCCAGCGTGCCGGGCCGGAAGTTCTCGACCACGATGTCGGCGCGCTCGATGATCCGCCGGGCGAGGTCCTGGCCCTCGGGGGTGCGCAGGTCGCAGGTCACCGACTTCTTGTTGCGGGCGACCACCGGCCACCACAGGGACTTGCCGTGCGGCTTCTCCCGCCCCCACTGGCGCATCGGGTCGCCCGCGCCGGGCGACTCCAGCTTGATCACTTCCGCGCCGAAGTCGCCGAGCAGCTGGCCGCAGAACGGTCCGGCGAGCAGCTGCCCCATCTCCACGACGCGGAGGTCGGCGAGCGGGCCCCTGGCGTCCGGCGCGGCGCCGTCGTGCGTTGACATCTAGCCGGTCCTCGTTTCCGTGTCGTCGTTCCGGTTGCTCGGGTCGTTCCGCTTGCTCGGATCGTCCCGGCCGTCCGGGGCGCGGGCGGCGCGCAGGAGCACCGCCTTCGCGGCGAGCACGTGCGCCCGCATCACCGACTCGGCCCACGTCCCGTCGCGGGCGCGCAGCGCGGCGGCCAACTCCCGGTGGTGCGCGGAACTGCGGGCGAGGTCGGCGGGGGAGTAGCGGTGGAAGGTCCGCATCACGAGCGGGAGCTGCACCACCGCGTTGAGCATGGACACGAGGCGGCCGCTGGAGGCGGCGGCGCGGACAATGTCGTGGAACTCGGCGTTGAACTCGGCGACCCGGTCCAGGTCCTGGCCGGGGCCCGGTTCGACGGCCGCCTCCATCAGGCGGCACAGCTCGTCCATCCGGTCCAGGTCCGCGGCGGTCACGCGGGTGGCGGCGCGACCCGCGGCGGCGCTCTCCAGCAGCATCCGCAGGTCGTAGATCTCCTCCAGGTCCTCCGGCGTCCAGTCCGGGACCCGCGCGCCGCGGTGCGGCAGGACCTCCACCAGGCCCTCGACCTCCAGCCGCCGCAGCGCCTCCCGGACGGGCGTCCGGCTGGAGCCGGTGGCCTCGGCCAGCTCGGCCTCGCCGAGTCGTGCCCCGGGTGGGTGGACGCCGGCCAGGATGTCGGCGCGCAGCCGTGTGTAGACACGGTCCACGGCACGGACCATCCGAACCTCCCTCGGTCGATTGCATGCAACATAGGCGGAACGTGAGCCTTGACACAAGAGACTTCCCAGGACAATCCTGCAGATGACTCCAGATTGCATACAAAGGAAGCTCATGGTCGAACTCATCGAGGTGGCGCCCCGGGACGGGCTGCAGAACGAGTCCGCGGTCCTCGCGACCGCCGACAAGGTGCGGCTCATCGAGCGCAGCGTCGAGGCGGGACTGCGGCGGATCGAGGCCGTCAGCTTCGTGAACCCGAAGCGGGTGCCGCAGATGGCCGACGCCGAGGCGGTGATGGAGCGGCTCCCCAGGCCGGAAGGCGTCGGCTACGCGGGGCTCGTCCTCAACCGGCGCGGGCTCGACCGCGCGCTGGCCGCCGGCGTCGACGAGATCAACGTCGTCGTGGTGGCCACCGACGAGTTCAGCCGCCGCAACCAGGGCTGCACGGTCGAGGAGGGCGCCGCGGCCTGGGCCGCCATCGCCGCGGACGCCCGCGCCGCCGGCGTCCGCCGCACCGTCACGATCGCCGCCGCATTCGGCTGCCCCTTCGAGGGCGAGGTCCCCGCGAGCCGCGTGCTCGACCTGGTCCGTCGGGTCGCCGAAAGCGAACCCGACGAGATCGCCGTGGCCGACACGATCGGCGTCGGCGTCCCCGCCCAGGTCCGCGCGCTGCTGACGGGCGCCGCCGGGATCGCCCCCGGCGTCCCGCTGCGCTGCCATTTCCACAACACCCGCAACACCGGCTACGCCAACGCCCTCACCGCGCTCGACTGCGGGGTGAGCGCGCTGGACGCGAGCGCCGGCGGCTTCGGCGGCTGCCCGTTCGCGCCCGCCGCCACCGGCAACATCGCGACCGAGGATCTGCTGTACGCCCTGGACCGCTCGGGCGTCGACACCGGCGTCCGGATGTCCGCGGTCGCCGAGACGGCGGCCTGGCTGGGCGAACGCCTCGGCAAGCCCGTCCCGGCCCTGCTCGGCCGCGCCGGCCCGTTCCCGGCCGCCCCCTGATCGGCACCGCGCGGCACGCGGGCGTCACAGCGATTCGATGAGGCGCAGGGACGCCTTGATCTCCTCGTCGGTGGGAGCGACGTCGACGGTCTCTCCGGAGAGGTGGCTCTCGTAGGCGCCGAGGTCCAGCAGCCCATGGCCGCTGAGACCGACCAGGACGACCCGCTCCCGGTCCTCTTCGCGCGCTCGTACCGCCTCGTCGATCGCGGCGGCGACGGCGTGGGCCGATTCGGGGGCGGGAACGAGCCCCTCGGCCTTGGCGAACGCGGCGCCGCTCTCGAAGACGCGGCTCTGGGAGTAGGAGGCCGCCTCCACCATGCCGTGGTCGTACATCGCGCTGACGATCGGGGCGGCGCCGTGGTAGCGCAGCCCCCCGGCGTGGATGTGGTAGGCCGTGAACGTGTGCCCGAGGGTGTACATCTTGACCGCGGGAGTCACACCGGAGTAGTCGGTGTAATCCATCATGTAGCTGCCCCTGGTCATCTTGGGGCACGCGTCGGGCTCGACCGCCAGGAACCGCGTCCCGGTGTTCTCGGTCAGCGCCGCCCGGTAGAAGGGGAAGGTCAGGCCGGCGAAGTTGCTGCCCGCTCCCATGGCGCCGATCACGACATCGGGGAACTCGCCTGCCAGCTTCATCTGCAGCAGCGCCTCCTCACCGATGACCGTCTGGTGCATCAGGACGTGGTTCTCTCCGCTGCCGATCGAGAAGCGTGCTTCCCTCCGGCCGTTCGCGTACTCGATCGCCTCGGCGTTCGCGATCCCGAGGGTGCCCGGCGACCGCGGGTCGGCGCGCAGGGCGGCCCTGCCCACCTCCGTCCTCGTGCTGGGACTCGGGATGACCTCGGCGCCGTTCAACCGCATCAGGGTGCCCCGGTACGGCTTCTGCTCGTAGCTGGACCGCACCATGAAGACGGTGCACGCCATGCCGTACGGGTGGCATGCCATCGCGAGCGCGGTGCCCCACTGGCCCGCGCCGGTTCCCGTCACCATCTCCCTGACGCCGGACCTGCCGTAGTAGAAGGCCTGTGCGAGCGCGGTGTTTATCTTGTGGCTGCCGGACGGGCTCGTGCCTTCGTACTTGACGTAGATGTGCGCCGGGGTGTCGAGGGCGCTCTCCAACCTGGACGCGCGGAAAAGGGGCGTCGGGCGCCAGCGCTGGTATTCGGACCGAACGGGGCCGGGGATCTCGACGTAGCGTTCACGGCCGATGCTCTGGCGGTACATCGACAACGGCAGTTGTGGCTGCAGCGGCGCCGCGTCGCCGCTTCTCGGCGGAGCCGGCCGCGCCGGGGGCACCTCGATCGGAAGGTCCGCGAGTATGTTGTACCAGTGCGTGGGAACCCGGTCCCGGTCCAGTTCGAAAGCCTCGCGCATGTTACGCTTTTCCGCCCTCCGCCTCGATGATTCCGCTGATCATGTCGACGAGGCTTCCCACGTTCCTCAGTTCCGCGAGCATGACGTCCTCGTCGTCGATCTCGATGCCGAACTCCTTCTCGATCTCCACGAGGGTGTGCAGCAGGCTCAGCGAGTCCATTCCCACGATCGGCGAGTAGAGCGAGACCTTCTCGTCGAGCCGCTCGGGAGTGATGTCCAAATCGAGAACGCGGATCATGATGCTTTTGATCCGCGCCGCCAGGTCCACGTTGTTGGCACGATCCATGGCATGCACCTCGTCTGGGCGTCGGCCCGGGAAAGGTAAAGGCGAGTCGGCTCGGCGGGAATCGATATTCGCGGATCGAGGGTGCCCGCTAGGGGGAACGGCGCATCGTTTACCGGCGACCTGGCCGTCCGAACCTCGGTTCTCGCCGACGAACCGGTGGCGGGCCGTCCATGGCCGGAACGTTTTCCGCTTCGATTGGTTGACGGTCCGTACCGTACGACAGGCGCCCAGGGGGCGCAAGAGGCCGTACGGAGCTCCCCGCAGAGCCCATTTGGCAGAAGTTGGGCTTTTCAAGATCGCTTCACGGATGCACAATGACAGCGATCGGTGCGGCGCGGCCGGGTTTCCCGTGGCCGCCTGGCGGACCGGAGGGGCGACGCTTGCGATTCCGCGCGGTAGTGGCACCGTCACGCCAATGTGCAGCCCGTGCGTCGCCGGGTACACGGCCGTGACGCCGCTGTTGTAAAGCAGGCGGTCATCCGGCGATTCTCGATATGGCATGACATCCCGCTTGGGGGATTGGAGAGCCATGCGGTTCGAATGGGACGGTGGCCAGGACGGGCTGTACCGCGTTTTCCGCGCGTTCGGCGAAGAAGCGCTGAGCAAGGACGTGACCGAGCGGGACAGGGCCGGGGTGTTCGGCCGCGACGATTGGTCGCGCTGCGCCGAACAGGGCGTGCTCGGCCTGATCCTGCCGTCCGAGTACGGGGGATCCGGATGCGGTCCCCTCGACTACGTGCACGCGATGGAGGGGCTCGGCCACGGCTGCCTCGACAACGGCCTCATGATGGCGATCGGCGCCCACATCCTGGCCGTCGAGGTGCCGGTGTGGAAGTTCGGCGACGAGGAGCAGCGGCGCAGGTACCTGCCCGAGCTCGCCGCCGGCCGCCTCATCGGGGCCAACGCGATGACCGAGCCGGGAAGCGGGTCGGACGCGCTGGCGCTCGCCACCACGGCCGAGCGCGACGGCGACTCCTACCTTCTGACCGGACGCAAGCGCTACGTCACGAACGCGCCGGTCGCCGATGTCTTCATCGTGTACGCGACCGTCGACCCGGAGCTCGGATTCACCGGCGTCACCGCCTTTCTGGTGGAGCGGGGCGATCCCGGCGTCTCGGTGAAAGAGCAGGCCGGGAAGATGGGCCTTCGCACCGCCCGCTGGGGAGAGGTCGAGCTGGACGCGTGCCGGATTCCCGCCTCTCGGCGGCTCGGTGCCGAGAGGCAGGGATCCGCCGTCTTCGCGCGGACGATGGCATGGGAGCGGGCGCTTCTCCTGGCACCGTGGCTCGGCGTCATGCAGCGCGAGATCGAGGAATGCACGCGCTTCTGCCGGCGGCGCCGCCAGTTCGGCAAGCACATCGGGAGCTACCAATCGGTCTCCAACCGGATCGTCGACATGCGGATCCGCTGGGAGATCTCCCGCATGCTCGTGCGCCGCGCCGCGGCGGAACTCGACGGCCCGCAGGCGACCATCTTTCCCGAGGTCGGCAAGTTGTACGCGAGCGAGGCGGCAGCGGAGATCTTCACCAGCGCGATGCAGGTGTACGGGGCGCTCGGCTATTCCTCCGAAGGGCGCGCCGAACGCAATCTCCGGGACGCCCTCGGCATGACGATCTCGTCGGGCACGTCGGACATGCAGCGAGTGATCATCTCCGGGAAGCTCGGCCTCGCCTGGCCGGACACCGGGGGAGGCGGGGAGGAAAGGTGAACGGTCTCGGCGACTGCCTGCGCCATTGGGCCGCAAAGCGTCCGGAGGCTCCGGCGGTCGAGTTCCAGGGCGAGGCGATCACCTACGGCGAGCTGGATCGGCGCAGCTCGGCACTGGCCCGGACGCTGATCGACGGCGGAGTCGTTCCCGGTGACAGGGTCGCCTTGTGGCTGCACAAGTCGATCGAGTCGGTCATCGCCGTTCACGGAGTGCTGAAGGCCGGTGCGGCGTACGTGCCCATCGACCCGAGTGCGCCCTTCAAGAGGGCCGGCCACATCATCGCGCACTGCGAGGTCGCCTGTGTGATCGCCCAGGACGACCGGGTCGAATGGCTGCGGAAGAACTCCTCCTGCCGGATCGTGTCCGTCGGCCCGGCGGCGGACGCGTCCGTCATCGGCTGGGAGGAGGCGCTCGCCGCCGTCCCGGCGAAAGACGCGCGCGGACCGCTCCCCGATCTCCACGGCCCGGCCTTCATCCTCCATACCTCGGGATCGAAGGGCGTCCCCAAGGGCGTTGTGCTCTCCCATGGCAATGCTCGCGCGTTCGTGGAATGGGCGGTCGCCGAATTCGGCCTGGGCCCCTCCGACCGCGTTTCCAGCCACGCGCCCCTGCACTTCGACCTGTCCGTGCTGGATCTGTTCGCGACGTGCATGGCGGGCGGCTGCGTGGTGCTGGTGCCGGAGAGCCAGGTCGGGCTCGGGGGCGCCCTCAACAGGTTCGTCGTCGAGCAGCGCATCACCGTCTGGTACTCGGTCCCCGGCGCGCTGACCCGGATGCTCGCCGCGAAGAACAGCGGGCTGCTGGCCGGGTCGCGGCTGCGGGTCGTCCTGTTCGCCGGTGAGACGTTTCCGATCGCCCGGCTCCGGCAACTGCACTCGCTCATCGCCGATGCGGACTTCTACAACCTCTACGGCCCGACGGAGACCAACGTCTGCGTCTTCCACCGCGTCCGCGGGTCGGACGTCACGGAAGAGCGCCGGCACCCCGTGCCGATCGGACGTGCCTGCCCGTACGCGGCGACGTTCATCGTCGACGCGGCCGGACGCCCGGTGGCGCACGAGCCGGCGGCGTCCGGGGAGCTTTGCGTCGCCGGGGACTCGGTGATGCTCGGCTACTGGCGGGACGACGACGAGACGGCGGCGAAGACGGTGCGGATTCCCCGGGACGGCGCCGAGCCGCTGGACGCGTACCGGACCGGGGATCTGGTCCGGCTCGACGACGAGCTGAACTACGTGTTCTGCGGCCGTGAGGACGACATGGTGAAGGTACGCGGGCACCGTGTCGAGATCGGTGAGATCGAGGCGGTCCTGTCGGCCGCGGACAATGTCCGGGAGGCCGCGTGCGTCGCGGTCGACGACGGCACCGGGGAACGGGTCATCGAGGCGTACCTGGTGCCCGAGGCGCCCCCGCTCGATGTCTCCGCGGTGCGCCGGCACTGCCTGACCGAGATCCCTCGCTACATGGTTCCGGAGCGGTTCCATGTCAGGACCGCGTTCCCGGTCACCGGCACCGGGAAGATCGACCGGAAGCGGCTGGGGGAGACCCGGGCGGATCCGCGATGAAGGTCCTGACGGAGACCTGGCGGAGCGAGTCGATCGGCCGGGAGAAGTCGGTGAACGTCCTTCTGCCGTCCAGGTACTCGTCGGCCGGCCGAGCTTTTCCGGTGCTGTACCTCCTTCACGGCTTCGGAGGGAACCGGAGCACGTGGCTCCAGTGCGACGATCTGTCGACCGTTGTGGATTCGGCCGGGCTGGTCGTGGTCCTCCCCGAGTCCGGACGCTCGTGGTTCATCAACGACGCGCGGGGGCGGCGCTACGAGGACTACCTGGTGGAGGAGGTCGTCGGCCACGTCGATGACGCTTTCAACACCGTGGCGTCCCGGGACGGGCGAGGCATCGGAGGGTTCTCCATGGGCGGGGCGGCGGCCCTCTACCAGGCGCTGCGGCACGGTGAGGTGTTCTCGGTCGTGTGCAGCAACGCCGGTGCCTTCGAGGCCCCCCTGCGCGAAGGCGATCCCTACGGCCACCTGCGGGACGGGCAGAGGCTGGCCATGCCGACCACGAGGGACCACGAGCGCGTCTGGGGGCCGGTCGGCAGCGAGGTCCGGCGCGAGTACGACCCGTACCGCGCGGTCCGGGACCGGGACGCGAAGTACCCGATCGACGTCCATCTCGACGTCGGCCTGGACGACTATCCCCGGATGATCGACATGAACCGGAGAATGCGCGAGGCCCTTGCGGCCAGTTCCGTTCCCCACCGGTACCGGGAACGGCCCGGCGGGCACGATTGGGAGTTCGTCAACGCCGGCCTTCCCGATCTCTTCGCGTTCGCGCGGAGCCGTCTCCTTTCCGCCTGATCTGCGCGCACCACCAAGAGGACAACGGAAGGAGCGCACGTGTGTGGCATAACCGGATGGGCCGACTGGACGCGGGACCTCTCCCAGCAGGGCCCCGTCGTGACCGGCATGACGCGAACGCAGGCCCCGCGGGGCCCGGACGACGAGGGGACGTGGCTCTCCCGCCACGCCGCACTCGGCCACCGGCGGCTCGCCGTGATCGACATCGAGGGCGGGCGGCAGCCCATGCTGCGCGAGGGGCGCGGCGGCGAGCCGGTCGTCATCACGTTCAGCGGCGAGATCTACAACTTCCACGAGCTCCGTGCGCAGCTGCGTTCGGCCGGCTGGTCGTTCAGCACCCGATCGGACACCGAGGTGCTGCTGACGGCCTATCTCCAGTGGGGCGCGGATCTCGTCACGCGGCTCAACGGAATGTACGCGTTCGCCATCTGGGACGAACACGCGCGGCAACTGCTTCTGGTGAGGGACCGGCTCGGCATCAAGCCGCTCTACTATGCCCGGCTGGGCGACGGAATCATTTTCGGCTCGGAGCCCAAGGCGCTGCTGGCCCATCCCGAGATGAAGGCCGAAGTGGACCTGGAGGGCCTCGCCGAGTTGACGGCCGTCCCGCGCGCGAGGACGCCCGGCCACGCCGTCTACCGCGGGATGCGGGAGCTCAAGCCGGGATGCCTCGTCGTCGCCGACCCCTCCGGATGCCGCGAGAGCCGGTACTGGCAGGTGGAGGCCCGGCCCCACACCGAGGACTTCCGCACGACGACGGCCGAGATCCGCTCCCTGCTCACCGACATCGTCAGGCGCCAGGTCGTGGCGGACGTGCCGGTCGGCACGCTGCTGTCCGGAGGGATCGACTCCAGCGCGATCACGGCCCTGGCCGCCCGCGAGTTCGAGGGAGAGCTGACCAGCTACTCGGTGAGCGTCCCGGCGCCCGCCCGGCCGGGGAGCGACCTGTGGCGGCCCAGCCCGGACGAGCCGTACGCGCGCCTGGTCGCCGACCGGCTCGGCCTCAAGCATTCCGTGGTCCAGGTCGGAACCGACAGCCTCGTCGAGGGGATCGACCGCGGCCTGCGGGCGCGCGACCTTCCCGGCTGGGGCGATCTCGACATCTCGATGTACCACCTGTTCCGCGGGGTCCGGGGAGGCTGCACGGTGGCGCTGTCGGGGGAGTCCGCCGACGAGATGTTCGGCGGCTACACCTGGCAGGTCGACGACAGGTACGTCCGGCACACGTCGTTTCCCTGGATGTACGCGCGTCGCCAGCCGCAGTTCCTGCTCCGCGAGGAGGTGAGGCGCGCGATCCGGCCGGAGGAGTACGAGGCCGACCGCTACCGGGAGGCGCTGGGGGAGGTCCCGCACCTGGACGGCGAGGACCGCACCGGACGCAGGCAGCGGGAGGTGTTCTACCTCGGTCTGACCCGCTGGCTGGGCGCGCTGCTGGACCGCAAGGACCGGATGAGCATGGCCGTCGGCCTCGAAGTGCGGGTCCCCTTCGCCGACCACAGGCTCGCCGAGTACCTGTTCAACGTGCCCGCGGAGATGAAGGCCGACGGGGGGACGGAGAAGGCGGTGCTGCGCCGGGCGTGCGCGGACCTGCTGCCGGAGGAGATCGTCAACAGGCCCAAGAGCGCCTACCCGGCCAGCCGGGACCCCGGCTACGTCGAGACGCTGAAGAACCTGGTCATCGAGACGATCGACGAACCGGGAGCCCCGCTCTTCGACCTCATGGACCGGGCGAAGGTCCGCCAGGCGGTCACCTCCGACCTGGACGCGCTGCCCGGCCCGATCACCGCCCGTACCTCCGCGATCGGCCTGTCCTACCTCCTCGAACTGAACCGGTGGCTCACCCGGGTCCGCGTCGTGACGTGACGCCGGACGGCCGCGGGCGCCGCGGCCGTCATCGTGTCCGCTCCGCTCGCGAGTAGCGCCGGCGCAGGTCCTCCTTCCGGATCTTCCCCGTCGCGGTCGTGGGCAGGACCTCCAGGAGCTCCAGCCGCCGCGGCCAGTACGCCTTGGTCATCCCGGCCTCGTCCAGCGAGCTCTGCAACTCCTCCAGGGTGACCGGGGCGGTCGCGGAGACCGGCGCCACCACCGCGCAGATCGTCTCGTCCTCGTGCTCGTCGGGAAGGCCGATGACCGCGACGTCGCGCACGCCGGGGTGCCTGCCGATGATCGACTCCAGGTCGGTGACCGGCGCGATGTTCGCGTTGCGCAGGATCATGTCCTTGGCCCGGCCGGTGATCCGGATGCCGCCGCGACCGTCCGGTCGGGCCAGGTCGCCGGTGTTGAACCATCCGCCCTCATCGAGGTCGGCCGCGTACAGCTCGTCCCGCCGGTAGTAGCCGAGGCACTGCGTCGGCCCCCGCACCCACAGCACGCCCTCGCCCTCGGTGCGGTCCGACACGGGGTCGATCCGCAGCTCCATGTCGGAGATGGGGCTCCCGTCGCTGTGGGCGGCCCAGTCCTCGGGGTCGTCCGGACGGGTGATCGTCACCGGCCCGTTCTCGGTCATGCCCCACAGCGAGTACAACCGGAGCCCGAAGACGCTCTCGGTCTCGCCGATGAAGTAGGGGGGTATCGGCGCGGAACCGCTGACCAGCCACGCCAACGCGGGCAGGGCGCGCGGCGCGGACCGCTGCTCCTTGATCAGGCTCAGCAGGTAGAAGGGCGCGCAGTAGAAGAACGTGACCCCCTGGCGGGCCATGAGGTCGAGAGCGTCACCGGGGTCCTTGGCGTCCTGGAACGCCATCGTGCCGCCCAGCGCCAGCGGCATCAGCATGCCCTGCACGACACCGGTGTAGTGCGTGTAGAGCGCGGTCGTGTACATGACGAGCGTCTCGTCGAGGCCGAAGGTCTCCGCCTCGCCGCGAATGGCGGCGTACAGCGTGTTCTGGCTGTGCAGGACACCCTTGGGATCGCTCGTCGTGCCCGAGGTGAACAGCACCAGGTACGGGTCGTCGGGACCGAGCTCCCGCTCGTCGAGCAGGTGGCCGTGCCGCTCCTCCCATGCGGTCCCGAAGAAGAAGGACTCGAAGTCCTCGGTGCCTTCCGGCCCCTGGCCGTCCGCGACGAACACGCGTTCCAGGGACGGCAGCTCCGCGGCCAGTTCGGCGCCCAGTTCGCCCAGCCGGTCGCCGTTGTCCTCCTCCATGGTGACGAGGACCCGCGCCTCGGTGACGCGCAGCATGACGTCGAGCTCGCGGCGCCGGTAGGTCTTCATGAGGGGGCAGTACACGACCCCGGCCCGGATGCAGCCGAGCGTGATCGCGGCGAGCTCCCACCGGTCGGTGAGCTGGGCCGCGAACACGTCTCCGGGGCGCAGCCCGAGCTCGACCAGGGCGCCGGCGCACCTGTCGGCGGCGGCGGCGAGCCGCTCGTAGTCGAGCCGGTGCGTCCGACTGTCGGACTGGCGCCGGGTGACCACCGCCGTCTTCCCCGGCCTGTCGCGCACATGCCGCCGGAGGTCGTCGAGAAACGTCTCGTCCCGCCACCAGCCGCGGTCGCGGTAGTTCGCGGAGGTCATGGCCATGTCTGCACCACCGTCACATCTTCGGGAAAGGTGGACCCGTCCGCGCGGAATTGGAGATCAACATAACCCGAATTCCGCTACCGTCACCACCCTCGGCGCCATGCGTTGATTGCGGTGACGCCTTTATCGGCGACACGGCGGGACGCTCCCGAGACGGCCGGCGCAGCGGCCCGTTCGACGGGCCACCGCGGTCCCGCGCTCCTGTCACCGGGTCAGTCGCGGTCGCGGACCAGGGTGTACCGGTGCTCGACGGAGCCGTCCGGGAAGGTGCGGGAGCCGGCGAGCTGAAGGGGGGTGGTGGCGCTCTTCTCCAGGGTCAGACGGAGGCCGTCGCCGAGCAGGACGGGCATGACGACCACGCCGAGTTCGTCCAGTGCGTCGATGTCGCGGAAGGCCTGGACGGTCTGCCGGCCGCCGACCAGATGCACGTCGCCGGCGAAGTCCGCCTCCCGCATGAGGCGGAGCAGTTCGGCCGGGTCCGAGGCGGACACGACCTCGGCCGGCGTCCCTTCCGGCAGAGGCCGGCTCGTCAGCACGAAGACCCGCAGGTTCGGCCACGGCCAGTGCGACGACCCGACCGCGGGCGCGAAGGTGTTGCGGCCCATGACCACCGCGCCGCAGTCGGCGATGAACTCCGGATGGCCGTGCGAGACGCCGGACTCGAAGTCCGGCGCGGTCAGGATGGTGGGCAGCCCCTCGGCCGATGCGATGAAACCGTCGACGCTGACGGCGATGTGCGTACGGATGCGCATGAGGTGTCCCTTTCGGTCTGGTGTCCGTCCAGGATCTCGGGCGCGGGGACCGGGCACATTGGGCTGATGCCCAAGGCGAACCGGCGACCTCTCTTTAGATTTCGGGCACGGGCTATTCTGTGGCCATGGCGAGCCGTTTGGTGAGCCCGGTTCTGGTGGGCAGAGGGCCGGAACGTGCGGCACTGCTCACCGCGCACGGCGAGGCCCGGCATGCGGCGACCGTGGTGCTCGTCGGCGGCGAGGCCGGCATGGGAAAGACCAGGCTGGTGCGGGAGTTCACGTCCGGACTGGGCTCCTCCGCGCGCACGGTGGCGGGCGGGTGCACCGACCTGGGCGTCGACGGGCCGCCGTTCGGTGCCTTCGTGACGGCCCTGCGCCGGCTGGTGCGGGCGATGGGCGTCCCCGCGGCGACGAGCCTGCTTCCGGGCGGCGGCCGGCGCGGGCTGGCCCGGCTGCTGCCGGAGCTGGGCGAGGACGACGGGGATCCGGACCGCGCCCTCGGCCGTGCCCGGCTCTTCGAGGAGGTCCTGCTGCTGCTGGAGGGCGGTGCGGCCGACCGGCCGCTGGTCGTGGTGCTGGAGGACCTGCACTGGGCCGACCGGTCCACCGGCGAACTTCTGGCCTTCCTCGCGCAGAACGTCAGCGGTCCCGGCCTGCTGCTGGTCGGGACGTACCGGCCCGACGAGATCACTGCCACGCATCCGCTGCGGCCGCTGGTCTCGCGCGTGGAGAACGTCCACCGGATCGCGCTGACCGGGCTCCCCCGGGACGCGGTGGCGCAGCAGGTCGGCGCGCTGCTCGGCCACGAGCCCGACGAGCCGCGGGTGGAGCGGATCTTCCGCCGCAGCGGGGGGAACCCGCTGTTCGTCGAGGCGCTGGTGGACGCCGGGGACACCCCGGCCCGGTCGCTGCGCGAACTGCTGCGGACGGACGTCGAGCGCCTGCCCGAGCCGAGCCGGCGGGTCGTGCACGCGGCCGCGGTGGCGGCCGGGCCCGTGGACCACGGCCTGCTGGCCGCGCTCACCGGGATGGACGACCTGGAGTTCGAGGACGCGCTCCGGCCGCTCGTGCGCCGGAGGTTCCTGGACGTGGTCGAGGGCGGGTACGCCTTCCGCCGCGACCTGATCCGCGAGGCGGTCTACGACGGGCTGCTGCCCGGCGAGCGCGTACGGCTCCACCGGCGCTGCGCCGAGGCGATCAGCGCCGACCGGCGGCTGGTCCCCGCCGATCGCGCACCGGTCGAGATCGCCGTGCACTGGCACGCGGCCGGCGAGGACGCCCGCGCCGCCGAGGCCGCCTGGCGGGCCGCCGAGTCGGCCGGCCGCGCGTACGCGTACGCGGAGCGCCACCGCATGCTCGACCGCGTTCTGCGGCTGTGGGACCGGTTGCCGGACCTGCCGGACCGGATCGGCGCCGACCGGTCCACGGTCATGGAGATGGCCGCCGAAGCCTGCCTGAACGCAGGTGAACTGGACGCCGGGATCGCGGTGGCGACCGCCGCGCTGGACGGGTCGCCCGACCCCGAGCGCGCCGCCGCGCTGCTGGAGACGCGGGCGGCGCTGCGCGACCGCAACGGCGAGGATCCGCTGCCCGACCTGATGAGGGCCGCCCGGCTGCTGCCGCCCGCCCCGCCCACGGCGGTGCGCGGCCGGGTGCTGGCCGAACTGGCCACCGCCCAGCGCAACCACCGTCGGCTCGCGCCGGCCCGGGCGTCGGCCGAGGAGGCACTGGAGATCGGGCGACGGACCCACGACCGCGTCGTCCAGGCGAAGGCGCTCGTCACGCTCGCCGCGCTGGCCGCGGCGAACGCGGACCTGGCGACCGCGAGCGACCTGTTCGGCCAGGCCGCCGCGGCCGCCTCCGACGCCGGGGCGCATGACACCCGGCTCCTCGTGGCGGTCACCGAGTCGGACGCCCTGGAGGCCGCCGGCGAGCACGCCCGCGCGGCGCAGGTCGCGCGAGAGGGCATGGCCCTCGCGGACGGCCTGGGACTGGGCCGTACCCGCGGCACGCTCCTGGCGCCGAACCTGGCGGAGTCGCTGCTCTCGCTCGGCCGCTGGGCCGAGGCGAGCAAGGTCGACCGGAACGCGCTGAGTCTGGCGCCGCCGCCGCTCTACCAGGCGTACCTGCGGGTCATCCAGGCGACCGTCGACCTCAGAACGGGACGCCTCGACCGGGCCCGGGCGGCGGCCGGGCAGGCCAGGGCCGCCCTGCGCGGCAACAGCCGCGGCGAGGAGTCGTGCCTGGAGCCCGACCTGCTGGACTGCAGGCTGGCCCGGGTCACGCAGGACGCCGGCGCGGTGACCGCGATCATCGGCCACGTCCTGGACGACCACGATCTGCTGGTCAGCCCCCGGTACGGCTGGCCTCTGCTGCTCGCGGCCGCGCAGGGCCTGAACGACCACCGGCGGGGCGGGGGCCCGATGGAGCGGCTGATCACCTGGAGCGGGAAGCTCACGGTCACCGGCCGGCTCCAGCGGGCGTACCGGGTGACGTTCGACGCCGAGACGTGGCAGGACGGCCTCGACGCGTGGCACCGGGCGACGGCGGCATGGCGCGATCTGGAGCAGCCGCACGCCCTGGCCGAGACGCTGCTGCGCGCCGGCCGCGCCGCGTTGTCCGCCCGGGACAGGAAGCAGGCCGCCGTGCTCCTGGCCGAAGCGGCGGCGATCGCGGCCGACCTCGGGGCGGCACCTCTGCGCGCCGAGGTCGAGAAGCTGGCCAAGCGCTCCCGGCTGCCCGCCGGCGCGACCGCCTCACCCGCCCGGCGGGAGACCCCGGCCGGGCTCACCGGCCGCGAACTCGAAGTACTGGAACTCCTGACGGCCGGCCTGAGCAACCGCCAGATCGGCGAGCGGTTGTTCATCTCCGCCAAGACCGCCGGCGTCCACGTGTCGAACATCCTGGCCAAGCTGACGGTGACGACCCGTCTGGAAGCCGCCGCCTGGGCCCACCGAACCCGCCTTTTCGACCAGCGGTGACCGCCGTCCCGCAAAGCGACCGCTTCATCGCGATGCCGGAAAGGGCCTGAAGCCGGCAGGCGGGTGCGGGGGAGCAGAGGGGCCGGCGGCAGGTCGAGGAAGCCGGACCGCGCCCTCGGCGGACGCCGGAATGCGGCGGCGTTAAAGATGCGTTAAGCGCGGCGTCCTGCGCGCTAAGAACGCGTCAACGGCTCGGGGAGATGCCGGGAAAGTGCCGTTTACTTCCTGATGCACCCCCACAGCGGGTGCGGGTGCGACGAGCACCCGGCGCTCCATGGCGGCCGCGCGCCGCCTTCCAAGGAACCGAGAGATGTCAGATCTGGCGTTCATCCTGCTCACGGTGGCGGTCTTCACCGTGTTCGCACTGGTCGTGAAGGCGGTCGAGCGACTGTGACCGTAGAGAACGGAATCGGCCTGGCGCTGGCCGTGGTGCTGGTCGCCTTCCTGGTCGCGGCCCTTCTTTTCCCGGAGCGTTTCTAGTGAGTCCGACGGCCGCCGGGGTCCTTTTCCTCGGCTCTCTCCTGCTCGCCCTCGCCCTTTCGTACAGGCCATTGGGCGACTATATGCACAGGGTCTATTCCGGGACCCGGCATTCGCGCGTGGAGCGCGTGCTCTACCGGCTTGTCGGGGTCGATCCCGACGCCGAGCAGAGGTGGGGCGTCTATGCGCGCGGCGTTCTGGCCTTCTCGGTCGTCGGCGTCCTGTTCCTCTACGGCTTCCAGCGGGTGCAGAACCACCTCCTTCTCAGCCTGGGGTTCGACCCGGTCAAGCCCGACCAGGCATGGAACACCGCGGTCAGCTTCGTGACCAACACCAACTGGCAGTCGTACTCGGGCGAGTCGACGATGGGCCATCTGGTGCAGATGGCCGGGCTGGCGGTGCAGAACTTCGTCTCGGCCGCCGTGGGCATGGCCGTGGCCGTCGCGCTGGTGCGCGGGTTCGCGCGCCGCAAGAGCGATCACCTCGGCAACTTCTGGGTCGACCTGACCAGGGGATCGCTGCGGATCCTGCTGCCGATCGCCTTCGTCGGCGCCGTCGTCCTGGTGTCCGGCGGACTGGTGCAGAACTTCTGGGACCCGGCACACCACACGGTGGACACGATCGCCGGGGGCACCCAGACGCTGACGGGCGGCCCGGTGGCGTCCCAGGAAGTGATCAAGGAACTCGGGACGAACGGCGGCGGCTTCTACAACGCCAACTCCTCGCACCCGTTCGAGAACGCGGTGTCGTGGACGAACTGGCTGGAGATCTTCCTGATCCTGGTCATCCCGTTCGCGCTGACCCGGACCTTCGGCCGCATGGTGGGCCAGGTGCGGCAGGGGTACGCGATCGCAGCGGTCATGGGCGTCCTCGCCCTGGTGAGCGTCTCGCTCACGATGATCTTCCAGAGCATGCACCACGGCACGGTGCCGACCGCGGTCGGCGCGGCGACGGAGGGCACCGAAACGCGTTTCGGGGTGCTCGACTCCGCGGTCTTCGCCGCGGCGACCACGCTGACGTCGACCGGCGCCGTGGACTCCTTCCACGACTCCTACACCAGCCTCGGCGGCATGATGACGCTGTTCAACATGATGCTCGGCGAGGTGGCGCCCGGCGGCGTGGGCGCGGGCCTGTACGGGATGCTGGTCCTCGCCGTGATCACGGTGTTCGTGGCGGGGCTGATGGTCGGCCGCACGCCCGAGTACCTGGGCAAGCGGATCGGATCCCGGGAGATCAAGTTCGCCGCGCTGTACTTCCTGGTCACGCCCGCGCTCGTGCTGGCCGGGAGCGCCGCGGCGATGGCGACCGAGAGCGGCCGCGCGGGCCTGCTGAACTCCGGACCGCACGGGTTGTCGGAGGTCCTGTACGCCTTCACCTCCGCGTCGAACAACAACGGTTCGGCGTTCGCCGGCCTCACCGTCAACACGGTCTGGTACGACACGGCGCTGGGCCTCTGCATGGCGTTCGGCCGGTTCCTGCCGATCATCTTCGTGCTCGCGCTGGCCGGCTCGCTGGCCCGCCAGGGGCACACCCCCGAATCGGACGGCACCCTGCCCACGCACCGGCCCCAGTTCGTCGGGCTGGTCGCGGGCGTCACCGTCGTCCTCGTCGCGCTCACGTTCCTGCCCGCGCTCGCGCTCGGGCCGCTGGCAGAAGGAATCCACTGATGTCCACGACGCAGACCGCGCGGACGCCCGCGCAGTCACCCGTTCCCGAACCCTCGGGCCGCGTCCGGGGCGGCCTGCTCGACCCGCGGCAGATGCTGCGGTCCCTCCCGGACGCGATCCGGAAACTCGACCCCCGGACGCTGTGGCGGAACCCGGTGATGCTGATCGTCGAGATCGGCGCCGTGTGGTCCACGATTCTGGCGGCCACCGATCCGACCTGGTTCGCATGGCTGGTCGTCGTCTGGCTGTGGCTCACGGTGGTCTTCGCCAACCTGGCCGAGGCGGTGGCCGAGGGCCGCGGCAAGGCCCAGGCGGACACGCTCCGGCGGGCCAAGCGGGACATGACGGCCCGGCGCCTGGTCGGCTGGAGTCCCGCGGCCGTGGACGTGCGGGAGGAGTCGGTCCCCGCACCGCGGCTCGCGCAGGGCGACATCGTGGTCGTCGAGGCCGGGCAGATCATCCCGGCGGACGGCGACGTCGTGGACGGCATCGCGAGCGTGGACGAGTCCGCGATCACGGGGGAGTCGGCCCCGGTGATCCGGGAGTCCGGCGGCGACCGCAGCGCGGTGACCGGCGGCACCAGGGTGCTGTCGGACCGCATCGTGGTGCAGGTGACGCAGAAGCCCGGCGAGAGCTTCATCGACCGGATGATCGCGCTGGTGGAGGGGGCGAGCCGGCAGAAGACGCCGAACGAGATCGCGCTGAACATCCTGCTCGCCGCGCTGACGATCATCTTCCTGCTCGCCGCCGCGACGCTGCAGCCGCTGGCGATCTACTCCAGGGACGCCAATCCCGGAGTGCCGGACTCGCCGGCCCTGGACGCCCACGGGGTCACCGGCATCGTGCTGGTGTCGCTGCTGGTGTGCCTGATCCCGACGACGATCGGCGCGCTGCTGTCGGCGATCGGCATCGCGGGCATGGACCGTCTCGTCCAGCGCAACGTGCTGGCGATGTCGGGACGCGCGGTGGAGGCCGCGGGCGACGTCGACACCCTGCTGCTGGACAAGACCGGCACCATCACCCTCGGCAACCGGCAGGCGGCGGAGTTCCTCCCGCTCGCCGGGGTGCCGGAGGAGGAACTGGCCGACGCGGCGCAGCTGGCCAGCCTCGCCGACGAGACGCCCGAGGGCCGCTCGGTCGTCGTCCTGGCCAAGCAGCGGTACGGACTCCGCGAGCGCACGCCCGGGGAGCTGTCCCACGCCGACTGGGTGGCGTTCACCGCCCAGACCCGGATGTCGGGCGTCGACCTGGACGAGGGCGCGAAGCGGTCGCTGCGCAAGGGAGCGGCCGGCGCGGTCACCGACTGGGTCCGCCGGCAGGGCGGCACCGTGCCGCCGATGCTCGGCCAGATCGTGGACGGCATCTCCGCCTCCGGCGGGACACCGCTCGTGGTCGGCGAGTCCGCCGGCGGGGGAGCACGCGTCCTCGGCGTGATCCACCTCAAGGACGTGGTCAAGCAGGGCATGCGGGAGCGGTTCGCCGCGATGAGGGCGATGGGCATCCGCACGGTCATGATCACCGGTGACAACCCGCTGACCGCCAGGGCGATCGCGGACGAGGCGGGCGTGGACGACTTCCTGGCCGAGGCCCGGCCCGAGGACAAGCTCGCCCTCATCAGGAAGGAGCAGGAGGGCGGCCGCCTCGTCGCCATGACCGGGGACGGCACCAACGACGCTCCGGCGCTCGCCCAGGCCGACGTCGGCGTCGCGATGAACACCGGCACCTCCGCCGCCAAGGAGGCCGGGAACATGGTGGATCTCGACTCCGACCCGACCAAGCTCATCGAGATCGTGAAGATCGGCAAGCAGTTGCTGATCACGCGGGGCGCGTTGACGACGTTCTCCATCGCCAACGACATCGCCAAGTACTTCGCGATCATCCCGGCGCTGTTCGTGACGCTCTTCCCAGGCCTGGACGCCCTCAACGTCATGCGGCTGTCCAGCCCGCAGTCGGCGATCCTGTCGGCCGTCGTGTTCAACGCGCTGATCATCGTCGCGCTGATCCCGCTGGCGCTGCGCGGGGTGAAGTACCGGCCGAGCAACGCCTCCCGGCTGCTCTCGCGCAACCTCGGCGTCTACGGCCTCGGCGGCGTCGTCGCACCGTTCGTCGGTATCAAGATCATCGACCTCATCGTCCAGTTCCTTCCGGGGATGTCCTGACATGCGTATGCCAATCTGGATCCGCCAGCACGTGGCCGCGGCCCGAGCGCTGCTGGTCCTCACCGTCGTGCTCGGCGTCGCCTACCCGCTCGCCGTCTTCGCGGTCGCCCAGATCCCGGGGCTGAAGAGCCGGGCCGACGGGAGCATCGTGAGGACGGCCGACGGCAGGGCGGCGGGCAGCGCGCTCATCGGCCAGTCCTTCACCGGCAAGGACGGGAGTCCGCTCAGGCAGTACTTCCAGAGCCGCCCCTCGGCCGCCGGCGACGGCTACGACCCGACCTCGACGGCCGCGAGCAACCTCGGGCCCGAGGACGTCCTGGACACGCTCGCCGTCCCGGCGACCGGGGTCGAGGCCGAGAAGAGCCTCCTCACGCAGGTCTGCTCGCGGAGCAAGGCGGTCGGCGATCTCGAAGGCGTGGACGGCGGGCGGCCGTACTGCACGCCGGACGGGGTGGGCGCGGTCCTCAAGGTGTTCGGGACGAGGGCCCCGGACGGGACCATCCCCAAGCCCACCCGGGTCGTCAGCGCCAACCAGTCATGCCCCGCCGCGCCCTTCATCGCCGCCTACAAGGGGACCAGAGTCGAGTGCGCCAGGCCGGGCGAGGACCTCGCCTCGGGCCTGACCGTCCCGGTCAGAGGGAACGCGCCCGCGAAGCCGCAGGTGCCGCCCGACGCCGTCACCGCGAGCGGCAGCGGCCTGGACCCGCACATCACGCCCGCCTACGCGAGGCTTCAGGCGCCGCGGATCGCCAAGGCGCGCGGCATCTCCGAGGCGCAGGTGCTGGCGGCCGTCCGGCACGACCAGACCGGCCGTGCGCTCGGGTTCATGGGGGAGCCGGTGGTGAACGTCGTCCGGCTCAACCTCGCACTGGACCGTGACCACCCGTACCGGGCCTAGGAGGGACTGATCATGACGCGTGGGCGGCTCCGCATCTACCTGGGGGCCGCCCCGGGTGTGGGCAAGACGTACGCGATGCTCGCCGAGGCGCACCGGAGGCGGGCCCGCGGTACCGACGTGGTCGTGGGCTGTGTGGAGACCCACGGCCGGCCCCTGACCGTCGAGCGGCTCGCCGGGCTGGAGACGCTTCCCCGCAAGACCCTGGAGTACCGCGGTACGGCGTTCACCGAACTCGACACCGAGGCGGTGATCGCCCGGCGCCCACGGGTCGTGCTGGTCGACGAGCTCGCGCACACCAACGTGCCCGGCTCGCGCCGCGCCAAGCGCTGGCAGGACGTCGAGGAGATCCTGGAGGCCGGGATCGACGTCATCTCCACCGTCAACGTGCAGCACCTGGAGTCGGTGAACGACGTCGTCGAGCAGATCACCGGTGTGCCGCAGCGCGAGACCGTCCCAGACGAGGTGGTCCGCCGCGCCGACCAGGTCGAGCTGGTCGACATGGCGCCCGAGGCGCTGCGCCGCCGGATGGCCCACGGCAACGTGTACGCCCCCGAGAAGGTCGACGCCGCGCTCGGCAACTACTTCCGCGTCGGGAACCTGACCGCCCTCCGGGAACTGGCGCTGCTGTGGCTGGCCGGCAAGGTCGACGACCAGCTCGACCGGTACCGCGCCGACCACGAGATCCGCGGCACCTGGGAGGCGCGCGAACGCGTCGTGGTCGCCCTCACCGGCGGCCCCGAAGGCGACACGCTCGTCCGCAGGGCCGCCCGTGTCGCCGACCGCTCCAAGGGCGCCGACCTGCTGGCCGTCCACGTCCTCCCCGGCGACGGCCTCACCGGCACCGACCCCGCGCACCTCGTGCGGCAGAGGGCCCTCGTGGAGAATCTCGGCGGCACCTACCACCAGGTCGTCGGCGACGACATCCCCACCGCCCTCCTGGACTTCGCCCGGGGCGTCAACGCGACCCAGCTGGTCCTGGGCGCCTCCCGCCGGGGGCGGGTCGCGCAGCTGTTCTCCCGGGGCGTCGGCGTGACGACGACCGCCCACTCCGGCCCCATCGACGTCCACCTGGTCACGCACGAGGAGGTCAGCAAGGGGCGCCGGGCCCGGCCGTCGCGCGGCGGCCTCACCCGGCGGCGGCGCACCGCGGGCTTCGTGCTGGCCGCCGCGCTCCTCCCGCTCCTCACCCTGGTGCTCCACCATCTGCGGGGGGAGTTCTCCCTGCCCAGCGACATCCTGCTGTTCCTCGTCGTGGTCATCGGGGTCGCGCTGGCCGGCGGTCTGTACCCCGCGCTCTTCACCGCGGTGTTCGGGTCCCTCCTGCTGAACTACTACTTCACGCCGCCGCTCGACCGGTTCACGATCTCCGAGCAGGAGAACCTGCTGGCCCTGGTGGTCTACGTCGTGGTGGCCGCCGTCGTCAGCGCCGTCGTCGACCTGAACTACCGGCGCAGCCGGGAGGCGTCCCGGACCCGGGCCGAGGCCGAGGTCCTGTCCGGCCTGGCGGGCGGGGTGCTCCGCGGCCAGAACACGCCGCGCGACATCCTCGAAGACCTGCGGCGGACCTTCGGTCTCACGGCGGTGACCCTGCTGGAGCGCGGGCCGGAGGCCGCCGGGGCGCTCGGAATGCACAGCGATCCGGACCGCTGGCGCATCGTGTCGACGGCCGGGGGCCCGCCCTGCACCGCCCCGAAGGCCGGCGAGACCGAGATCCCGATCGACGACGACCTCGTCCTCGTGCTGCGCGGCCGGACGCTGCGGGCCGAGGACCGGCGGGTGCTGGAGGCCTTCGCCGCGCACGCCGCGGTCGCGTTGCGGCAGCAGCGGCTGACCGCCGAGGCCGAGCAGGCGCGCCCGCTGGCCGAGGCCGACCGGATCCGCACCGCCCTGCTCAACGCCGTCGGCCACGACCTGCGGACGCCGCTGTCCGCGGCGAAGGCCGCGGTGGACAGCCTGCGCAGCCCCGACGTCACCTGGATCGAGGAGGACCGGGACGAACTGATCGACACCGCCGCCGAGTCCCTGGCGCGGCTCGACCGGCTGGTGGCCAACCTTCTCGACATGAGCCGCCTGCAGGCCGGCGTGCTCGGCGTCCTCCCGCGCCCCCTGGCGGTCGAGGACGTCGTGCCCCGCGCCGTCTCCTCCCTCGATCACGTCGACGCGACCGGCGTGCGCATCCGGATCGCCGCAGAGCTGCCCGAGGTGTCGGCCGATCCGGCCCTGCTCGAACGGGTGCTGGCGAACCTCGTCGCCAACGCCGTCCGCCACAACCCGCCCGGGGAGCCCGTCACGGTGACCGCCAGCGCCCACGCGGACCGGGTCGAGCTGCGCGTGATCGACCGCGGCCCCGGCATCCCCGCGTCCGAGAGGGACGCGGTCTTCGTGCCCTTCCAGCGGCTGGGCGACCGCGACAACGGCACCGGCGTCGGCCTCGGGCTGGCGCTGTCGCGGGGGCTGACCGAGGCGATGGGCGGCACCCTGCTCCCCGAGGAGACCCCCGGCGGCGGCCTGACCATGGTGGTCACCCTGCGGACCGGCCGGTCGCCCGCGCCGGAGCCGCCTCGAAGCGTTCCCGGAGAATACGGAAAGCCCGGCGGCCGTTAAGAAAACGTCAATTCCTGATCCGCGGGGACGGACCGCACAGGGGCGCCCACCAGGCTTTGCTAGATTTCGCCAGGCCCCATAAAGGGACGATTCAGGCGAGGGGAGGCGGCGCTCGGCATGGGCAGGCGGGGCACATGGCGCATCTATCTGGGCGCGGCGCCCGGGGTCGGCAAGACCTACGCCATGCTGAACGAGGGCCGACGGCGTGCCGGGCGCGGCACGGACGTGGTCGTCGGCCTTGTCGAGACCCACGGGCGCTCCCGGACCGCCGAGCAGATCGGCGACCTGGAGGTCGTCCCGGCCCGCCGGACGCCCTACCGGGGGTCGTGGCTCACCGAGTTGGACGTGGACGCCCTGCTGGCCCGCCGTCCCGAGGTCGCGCTGGTCGACGAACCGGCCCACGCCAACGCCCCGGGAAGCCGCAACGCCCGGCGATGGCAGGACATCGAGGAACTCCTGCGGGCGGGCATCGACGTGATCTCCACTCTCAACGTCCAGCATCTGGAATCGCTCGGCGACGTGGTGGAGAGCATCACCGGGGTCCGGCAGGACGAGACCGTCCCGGACGCCGTCGTCCGGCGGGCGGACCAGATCGAGCTGGTCGACATGACCGCCGAGGCGCTCCGCCGGCGGCTCGCGCACGGGAACGTCCACGCGCCGGACGAGACCGGCGCCGCGCCGGCCGGCTACTACGGGACGGGCAACCTCAGCGCCCTCCGCGAGCTGGCCCTGCTGTGGGTGGCCGACCGCGTCGACGAGGGCCTCGCCCGCTACCGCGACCAGCACGGCATCACCGAGCCCTGGGAGGCGCGCGAGCGCATCGTGGTGGCGCTGGGCGGCGGCCCGGAGGGCGACGCGCTGATCCGCCGCGCGGCCCGCATGGGCGCCCGGGCCGGGCGCGCGGACCTCCTCGCCGTCCGCGTGATGCGCAGCGGCGGCCTCGACGAGGGCTCCGCGGCGGCACTCGCGCGGCAGCGCGCCCTGGTGGAGAGCATGAACGGGACGTTTCACCAGGTGGTGGGCGACGACGTGGCGACGGCGCTGCTGGAGTTCGCCCGCGCCGTCAACGCCACGCAGCTCGTCGTGGGGGCCGGCCGCCGCTCCGGTCGGCGGCGGATGTTCGGAACCGGCATCGGGGCCGCCGTGACCAGGGAGTCCGGCGACGTCGACGTCCACATCGTCAGCCACGGGCACGCCCGGAAGCGCCCCGGCATCACCCGCGCGAGCGGTCCGGCGCTGAGCCGCCGGCGCAGGGGGACGGGATGGGCGCTCGCCGTCGCCGGCCCGCCGGCACTGACCGGCCTGCTGGCCGGTGCGGGCCTGGAGTTCGGCCTGGTCACCGACATCCTGTTCTATCTGGTGCTCACCGTCGGGGTCGCGCTCGCGGGAGGGCTGTGGCCGGCCGTGGCCGCCGCGGTGCTGGGCAGCCTGCTGGCCAACTGGTTCTTCACCCCGCCCTTCCACACCCTCACCATCGGCGACCGCGACAACGCCCTCGCGCTGGTGATCTTCGTCGGCGTGGCGGCGGCGGTCGCCTCGGTGGTCGACCTCGCCGCGCGCCGCTCCCGGCAGGCGGCGCAGAGCAGCGCGGAGGCCGAGACGCTGAGCATGCTGGCGACCAGTGTGCTGCGCGGCGAGAAGGCGCTGCCCGCCCTGCTGGAGCGGATCCGCGAGACCTTCGGCGTGGCCTCGGTCGCGCTGCTGGAGAGAGCGGGCGACGGCTGGACCGTCCTGGGCTCGACCGGCTCCGACCCGTGCCCCGACCCCGACCGCGCCGACGCGCAGGCCGGGGTCGGCGCGGGCGAGGGGGCGGACCGGAGCGGCGAGACCGTGCTGGCCCTGCGCGGACGCGTCCTGCCCGCCGCGGACCGCCGGGTTCTGTCGGCGTTCGCGTCCCAGGCCGCCGCCGCGCTGGAGTGGCGGCGGCTGGCCGAGGAGGCGGGGCGGGCGCGGCGGCTCGCCGAGGGCGACAAGATCCGTACCGCCCTGCTCGCCGCGGTCTCCCACGACCTGCGCACCCCGTTGGCCTCGATCAAGGCCGGCGTGAGCAGCCTGCGCCAGACCGACGTCGACTGGGATCCCGAGGACGAGGCCGAACTGCTGGCCACCGTCGAGGAGTCGGCCGACAAGCTCGACGGCCTCATCGGCAACCTGCTCGACATGAGCCGCCTGCAGACGGGGGTCGTCTCCCCGCTGACCCAGCCGGTCTCCCTGGAGCAGGTGGTGCCGCCCGCCCTCCAGGGCGTGCCGGCGGGCCGCGTCGAGGTGGACGTCCCCGAGACGCTCCCGCCGGTCCTGGCCGATCCGGGCCTCCTGGAACGGGCGCTGGCCAACGTGGTCGAGAACGCCGTCCGGTACGGCACCGGCGCCGTCACCCTGTCGGCCGGTGAGCTGCGGACGCACCGGCGGCCCCCGCGGGTCGAGATCAGGGTCGCGGACCGGGGCCCCGGAGTGCCGGAGGCCGCCAAGGAGCAGATCTTCGCGCCGTTCCAGCGCCTCGGGGACTCTCCCCGAGGCGCCGGGGTGGGGCTGGGCCTGGCCGTGGCCCGGGGCTTCACCGAGGCGATGGGCGGCACCTTGCGGGCCGAGGACACCCCCGGAGGCGGCCTCACCATGGTCTTCGCGCTGCCGGCCGCCGGCGCCCGCGGGGACGTCTCCGCATCCGGCGACGAGGGTAGGGGATCACCGTGACGCGGATACTCCTCGTCGAGGACGAGCGGCAACTCGTCCGCGCGCTGCGGATCAACCTGAGGACGCGCGGCTACGAGGTGGACGCCGCGCCCGACGGCCGCACCGCCCTCGACCTGGCCGCCCGGCGCAGGCCCGACGTGGTGGTGCTCGACCTCGGTCTGCCCGACATGGACGGCGTCGAGGTGATCCAGGGGCTGCGCGGCTGGCTGAACGTCCCCATCATCGTGCTCTCCGCGCGGCACGCCTCCGAGGAGAAGGTCCGGGCCCTGGACACGGGCGCCGACGACTACGTCACCAAGCCGTTCGGCATGGACGAGCTCCTGGCCCGGTTGCGCGCGGCGGTCCGGCGGGCGGCCCCGGCCGAGCAGGCCGCCACCGTGGTCGAGACCGGGGCCTTCACGATCGACCTGGGGGCCAAGCGGGTGACCCGGGCGGGCCGGGAGATCCGCCTGACGCCCACGGAGTGGAACATCCTGGAGCTCCTGGTCCGCAACACCGGCGCCCTCGTCGGCCAGCGGCAGCTGCTCCACGAGGTATGGGGACCGGGCTATGACAAGGAGACGAACTACCTGCGCGTCTACCTCGCGCACCTGCGCCGCAAGCTGGAACCCGACCCGGCCCACCCCCGCCACCTGATCACCGAGCCGGGCATGGGCTACCGCTTCGAGCCCTGACCCGGGACGCCCCCCGCGCGAAGCGCTCGATCCCGCCTGAGCTAGGAGACGAGGGTCGGCGGGGGCGGGGTCCAGCGCGCATTCTTCGAGGGCACCCCGAAGTCGGATTTGAGTTCCTGGGGGATGGCGTAGTGCATGACGCGGCCCCGCGTCAGGGAGGACAGTTCCAGCATGGTGACCAGGTGGCCGAGCCGGTCGGAGATGTGCTCGGCCCACGGCCCGCGGTCCTCGACCCATTCCAGGGCGCCCAGCAGGGCCGGGGCGATCCTGATGAGGGAGTCGAACCGCGTACGGGGGACCTGGAGCCAGTCCGCGGAGGTGTCGCCGATGAGGTAGCGGATGAGCGCGGGCACGACCGGGTCGAGCAGCGTCCCGGGCACGACCTCCTCGTACAGGTCGATCAGCTGCCGGGTCAGGTGCACCCCCTCGGGGGAGGGGCCCATGTGGCGCACCATGTACCGGTCGGAGAACTCCCGGGCCGCCTGAAGGTCCGGGGGGATGGTGTCGGGCTCGATGCCGAGGATGACGCCGACGACGCGCCAGGCGTAGTAGTAGGCGTCCGCGCCTTCGGCGGTGATGTGGATGCCCATGCGGTGCAGGGCGTCCAGGACCTGGATGCTGAACATCATCAGCCCGCCGAGCATGTCCTCCTGGCAGATCGCGACGGGCTCGGGCCAGTGGCCCTGCTCCTTCAGGTGCCGGCGGATGGAGGCGTGCAGCAGCCGGACCTTCTGCGCCGCCGGAAGGAACCGCCCGCCGGCCTGGAACGCCTCGGGCTGCATGAGGTAGACGGTGAACTGCCCGGTCTCGGCCATCCGGCGTGAGGGGTAGGCCAGCGAGTGCGTGGCCGACAGCAGCTTGGCCACGTGCGGGACGACGTAGCAGGCCGGCATCGCCGCGAACGACAGGGCGGTGGAGACGTGCACGTCGTTGTCGATGAAGAACTGGCGCGCCTGTTCCATGACGCCCCAGTCGATCCAGTCCGGCGGGGTCGCGGTCGCCTGGAGGTAGTCGCGCGCCGCGTCGGGCAGTCCGTCGGGGAGCGCCTGGCCGGAGGTCGTGAACCAGCGCATGAGGGTGTTGTACTCGCCCACCTGCCCGGAGCTGAACAGGGCTTCGACGGTCGCGTCGGCGAGCGGGTCGCCCTTCAGCCGCAGAGCGTCCATGTACCGGTCGGTGTAGTCAGTCATCGGCGGTCACCTCGCAGATCAGTCGGGCCAGGGCGTCGGCGGCGTCCGGCCGGGTGCCGGCGAGGGCCGCCTGCGCGGCGTGCGCGCGTTCGTCGATCATCTGCCGGACGCGGGCCGGCGCCCGGGCGCGCAGCATGATCTCCCGGATCTCGGCGGCGCCGGCCGGGGTGAGCGGTCCGTCCAGCAGGTCCCGCAGGCGCCGGCGGTCGGGTTCGCCGGCTTCGGTCAGGGTCAGCGCGAGCAGGGCGGTGGGCTTGCGGCCCGCCAGGTCGTCCAGGAGCGACTTGCCGGTTCGGCGCGGGTCGCCGAACACGCCCCACAGGTCGTCCCGCAACTGGAAGGCCTCTCCGAGCGGACGGGCGTAGGCGGCCAGCGCGGCCAGTGTCGGCGCGGCCGCCCCGCCCAGCACCGCGCCGATCCGCAGGGGCCCCTCGACGGTGTAGGAGCCGGTCTTGAACCGCACGATCGTCAGGGAACGGGCCACGTCCGGCGCCGCCCCGGTCCGCAGGATCTCCAGGCACTCGCCCGCCACCAGTTCGCGGCCCATCGCGGTCCACTGCGGCACCGCCCGGCCGAGGAAGGCCCTCGGCAGGCCCGAGGAGTGGAACAGCTGCGCGGACCACGCCACCAGCAGGTCGCCGACCATGATGGCGAGGGCGTCGCCGAGGCTCTCGTGCGCGCTCGGCCGTCCGCGGCGCATCGGGCTGCGGTCGATGACGTCGTCGTGGACGATCGCCGCGGCGTGGACCAGCTCCAGCGCCGCCGCCGCGCGGACGATGGCGTCGGTGTCCGGCTGGCCCGCGGCGCGCCACCCCCAGTAGCAGAACGCCGGGCGGATCCGCTTGCCGCCGTCGACCGAGATCCGCAACTGGTCGGCCACGGGCGCCAGATCGCCGTCCAGGGCCAGCAGCTCGGCGACCTCCGCCTCGACGAACTCCGCCAGCGCCCGGTCGACCCGGGTGCGAAGGTCAGCCATCCTGGGGCCGGGCGGCGGCCTGACGGGCCAGGACCTCCATGTGCGCCTCCGGAGCCACGCCGTTGCGCCGCAGCGCGAGCTCACCGCGTGCGCGAAGCTCCTGCCGCACGTCGGCCGGACCGGGCATGCGCCGGGTCAGGCCTCGCAACCCCTCCGCCACCACATCGGCGACCCCGGCCGCCAGGCAGAGCACTTCGTTGCGGGAACCGGCTCTTCCGTCAGAATGCGCCATCGTCACCTTCCGCTCTCTTGTAGTCACGGCAAGTGATATCAGGAAAGCGGTGGGTCACCACCGAAACGGGGTGGCAGGACTGCCTTGCCGCCGCACGACGGAATAGTCACTCCGAGCCCGTTGCGGTGGGGTCGTGTCTCAGGCGCTGGTCCAGGGGCGAAGTTTCTCGGGGTTGCGGACCGCCCAGATGTGCCTGATCCGATCGCCTGTGATCTCGAACGCGTACACCGTCACGGTGGCGCCGTCCTGCTGGGCGATGAGGCCGGGCTGGCCGTTGACCGTGCGCTCCAGGAGCGTCACGCCGGTCACCCGCCGGACGAGTTCGGCGATGGCGTGCGCGATCCGCTCGCCGCCCTCGATCGGACGCAGGACGGTCCTGACCACGCCGCCGCCGTCGGCGGTGAGGACGGCGCCCGGGTCGAGAAGGCCGATCAGGGCGTCGACGTCACCGGTCTCCAGCGCCTGCTTGAAGTTCCTGACGACGCCGGCGCGGCCGGCGGCCGGGGCCGCGGGCGGCGTGGAGGCGCGGATGCGGCGGCGGGCCGACGAGGCCAGTTGGCGGCACGCCGCCGGGGTGCGGCCGGTGATCTCGGCCACCTCGGCGAAGGGGTAGCGGAAGACGTCGTGCAGGATGAGCGAGACCCGTTCGGCCGGGGTCATCGATTCGAGTACGACGAGGAAGGCCATGGCGACCGATTCGTCCAGGGTGATCCGGTCGGCCGGGTCGGACGCGGCGGCGCCCGGCCGCCCGCCGATCCACCGCTCGGGCTCGGGCAGCGGTTCGGGGATCCACTCGCCCACGTAGCGCTCCCGCCTCGCGCGAGCCGAGCCGAGCACGTCCAGGCAGATCCGGCCGGCGACCTTCGACAGCCAGGCGCCGGGGGAGGCGACGGCCTCCCGCCGCCGCGGGGACATGGCGTACCAGCGGGCGTAGGTCTCCTGCACGACGTCCTCGGCGTCGGCCAGGGAGCCGAGGAGCCGGTAGGAGAGGCCGATCAGCCGGCGCCGCTCGCTGATGATCGCGCTCAGGCCCGCGTCGGGCAGGTCGTGTCCTGGTGGCGAGTGGTCGGTCGAGTGGTCGGTCATGTCCCCGTGGCTCCCTGGCTCGGATGTGCTCACACCACTCCGACGAGACGGCGCCCCGGAATGTCACGTCGCCGCGGGGCCTGACATTCCGGGGGCCCGTGTCGTCGAACCTTCGACGTGACTCCGCTCGAAGCGACAAGGAGATGATCATGCCTGCACGCAGTGCGGTCCCGGTGGCCGGGCCCGGGGCCGGCGCGGCCGGGACGACGGACCTGGATCCGAGACGGTGGCTCGTCCTCGCCGTCATCGCCGCCGCCCAGCTCATGGTCGTCCTCGACCTGACCGTGATGAACCTCGCGCTGCCGTCGGCGCAGCGCGCGCTGGACTTCTCGACCGCCGACAGGCAGTGGGTCGTGACCGCGTACGCGCTGTCGTTCGGGAGTCTGCTGCTGTTCTGCGGACGCCTGGCCGACCTGGCCGGCCGCAAGGCGACCTTCCTGACCGGGCTCGTCGGCTTCGCGGCCGCCTCCGCCGTCGGCGGCGCCTCGGTCGACTTCTCGATGCTGGTGACGGCGCGCGCCTGCCAGGGGGCCTTCGGCGCCCTGCTGGCGCCGTCCGCCCTGTCGCTGCTGACCACGACCTTCCGGGACCCCGGGGAGCGGGCCAGGGCGTTCGGCGTCTACGGCGCGGTCGCGGCCGCCGGCGGCGGCCTCGGGCTGCTACTCGGCGGTGCGCTGACGTCCTACCTGTCCTGGCGGTGGTGCATGTACGTCAACCTCGTCTTCGCCGCGATCGCGATCATCGGGGGAGCGCTGCTGATCGGAAGGCAGCACAGGACGCCGGGCGGCCGCCTGGACGTTCCGGGCGTGGTGGCGGTGTCCGGGGGGATGCTCTGCCTGGTCTACGGCTTCTCCAACGCCGCGTCCCACGGCTGGGGCACGCCCTCGACCTGGGGCTTCCTCGCGATCGGTGTCGTCCTGCTGATCGTTTTCGCGGCCTGGCAGGCGCGCACCGCGCACCCCCTGCTGCCGCCCCGCATCGTGCTCGACCGCGTCCGCGCCGGCGCCTACCTCACCATCCTGATCAGCGGGGCCGGCACGTTCGGCGTCTTCCTGTTCCTCGTCTACTACATGCAGGTGACCCTGGGGTACTCGGCCGTCAGGTCGGGGCTGGCCATGCTGCCGATGGTGGTGCTCAGCGGCGCCATGGCCGTCCTGGGCAACACCAGGCTGATGCCGCGGTTCGGCCCCGGGCCGATGGTCGTCGCCGGCATGCTGCTCAGCTCGGGCGCCATGGTGTGGCTGACGAGGATCGGCGCCCATTCGGGCTACGGGCCGGCGCTGCTCGGCCCGCTCATGGTCATCGGCGCCGGCATGGGCCTCATCTTCGGCATGGCGGCCGCCACCGGCACCTTCGGCGTGGAGCCGCGGGACGCGGGGGTGGCCTCGGCGAGCATCAACACCGGGCAGCAACTGGGCGGCTCGATCGGCACGGCGCTGCTCAACACGATCGCGGCCGGCGCCACCAGCGGCTACCTGGCCGACCATCTGCACGGGCGGCCGACGCCGCAGATGCTCCAGCTCGCGGCGGTCCACGGCTACACCACGGTGTTCTGGTGGTGCGCCGGCATCTTCGCGGCCGGCGCCCTCGTCTGCGGCGTGCTCCTGCCCCGCGGCCCGCTGACCCGTCCCGCGGAGGCCGCGCCGCGGGAACCGTCCGAGGAGGCCACGGCGGCACGCCAGCATGGACGGACGCCGTCTGGTTATGAGTGACCAGGTGACGTCCTTGAGGAGTAGACCTCGTGGTCGCGCAGCGGGCCGACGGTCAGGCCGGTGGCGCGACAGGTCGCCACCACGCCGGGGAGGGCGCCGAGGGACGCTCTCCATGCGCCCGGTGTCGAGGTGGCGTCGCTGTCGTGCAGAAGAAGCGTCGCGCCGCCGTCCAGGCCGGGGGAGAGCGTGGCCAACACGGAACGAGGCGTCGCGGAGGCCGTCCAGTCTCTGCCCCAAGCCGTCCACAGGACGGGCCGCAGGTTGTCGCGATGGGCCGCGAAGAGGGCTTCGGCACTGAAGACGCCGTACGGGGGGCGGTACCAGGAGGGGGTGGCGCCGCACACGTCCTCGATGAGGCGGACGGTGCGGCGCACCTCGGCGGAGACACGGCCGGGGCGGGTCTTCAGGGCGTTGTCGTGGTGCCATCCATGGACGGCGATCTCGTGGCCGTCGGCGACGATGCGCCGCCCCAGGGACGGGTTGCGCTCAAGCATCGCGCCGAGGACGAAGAAGGTCGCATGACAGCCGAGGCGGGCCAGTTCGTCCAGGAAGAGGGGCGTGGAGGCGGCATCGGGCCCGTCGTCCAGGGTGAGCGCGACATGGCGGGCTCCGCCGCGGCCGGCGAGACGGGGAGTCAGGCGGCGGACGGGCGGAAGCCAGGTCGCGGCGGGCAGGGCGTGCGCCAGGAGGACCCCGGCGAGACCCCGCGTCAGATGCGACATGGGACCAGTCTCACAGGGGGAACGATCGCATGGGCAAACGGCTCCTCATCCTCACGGCGGCCATGGGCGCGGGCCACGACGCGGTCGCCGGGGAACTGGCGCGCCGGATCGCGCCGTGGGGCGTGGAGGTGTGCGTCGTCGACGTGCTGGACCTGGTCCCGCTGCGCCTCGGGGGCGGGCTCAGGCGGACGTACGGGGCGATGCTCCGCGGGGCGCCGTGGCTGTACGAGTGGATCTACCGGGCGTTCTTCGTGGCGCCGCACCCCCCGCCCGCGTCGCCGCTCACGGTGTTGATCGCCAGGAGGCTGGAGCGGCGGGCGTCGGAACCGCCGCCGGACGTGGTGGTGTCGACCTTTCATGTCGCGGCGCAGGTCGCGGGGTGGATGCGCCTGCGGGGGCGGCTGGATGCGCCGTCGCTCGTGCTGGTGACCGACTTCGTCGCGCACCGGATGTGGGCGCACCCGGGCAACGACCGCTTCCTGTGCCCGGACGAGGCCTCGGCGCGGGCGGTGGCGGAGCGGACGGGACGTCCGGCCGGCCGGGTCGCGCCCGTGGTGCGGCCCGGATTCGGGCGTGCGGACGACGGCGGACGGCTGCGGGACGCGGTCGGCGCGCGGCCCGGGGAGCGGATCGTGCTGATCTCCGCGGGGGCCTGGGGCGTCGGCCGGGTGACCGAGACGGCCCGCGGGCTCGCGGCGTCCGGCCGGTACCTGCCGGTCGTGCTGTGCGGACGGAACCGGCGGCTGCGCGCCCGGATCCGGGCCGCCGGGGCCGGGCACGCCCTCGGCTGGCGGGACGACATGCCCGGCCTGATGTCGGGCGCGTACGCGCTGGTCGACAACGCGGCCGGGCAGACGTGCCGGGAGGCTTTCGCGTGCGGGCTGCCGGTGGTCTCCTACCGGCCCATCCCCGGCCACGGACGCGACGGCGCCGAGGCGATGGAGCGGGCCGGGCTGAGCGCTCTCGCGCGGTCGCCCGCCGAACTCCTGGAGATGCTGGACGGGCTCGGGAACGAGCGGGTCCGCAGGGCCCGGGCACGGCGGGTGGACGTCCTGTTCGACGCCGTCCGGGCCGAGCATGTCATTCGCGCCGCGCTGGGGTGACGGCGCGGTCGTCGTGCAGCAGGGGGGACCGGGCGATGGCGCCGCTGCCGAGAAGGATCAGCACGATGCTCAGGATCTCCGCGGCGATCCACGGACCGGTCCGGATGCTCTCTTCGAAGAGCCCGACCCCCAGCAGGATGCTGGCGACCGGGTCCGTGACCGTCAGGGCGGGCTGCACGGCCACCAGGCTGCCGCTCTGCAGCGCGTTCTGGAGCAGGAACAGGCTCGCGACCCCCGCCACGGCCATCGCGTAGAGCTCCCAGGTCGTGAGGACGGCGACGAAACCGCCGGAGAAGGCGCGCGTGGCCGTCCTCATGAACGCCGCCGTCAGCGCGAAGCCCAGGGACGTCGTCACGCCCAGCAGCACGCCGCGGATCGGCCCGCGGATGGACCAGGCCGCCGCCACCAGGGCGGCGGCGCAGCCCACCGTGGCGGCCGTCGCGATGAGCCACTCGCCGGGGCCCGGCGCGCCCAGGCCCTCGCTGGGAGCGGCGGCGACGAGCAGCCCGGCCAGGCCCACGGTGAGGACGGTGACCCCCGTCCACGGCACCTGGCGCAGCCCGCGCGGCGGCAGCAGGGCGATGAGGATCATGGTGAACGGCAGTTCGGAGGCCAGCAGCGGCTGGACCAGCGCCAGCCCCGCGATCGACAGCGCCGCGGCCTGCAGGAGGAACGCGGCGATGAGCGCGCCCACCCCGCCGAGCCAGAGGGGCTGCCACAGCAGGTCGAGGATGAGGGACGGCTTGAAGGCGTCGGCTTCGGGCGCGGTCCTGGCGGCCCGCCGCTGGAGCACCGACGCCAGGGCGTTGGCCGCGCCGGCCAGCAGTCCCAGGATGACGGCGATCATTGGCCCGCACTCCCGTCCCGCGATGCCATTTCGCCTGGTTTGCCGAGATACGGCGACCGGCCGAGGACGACGATGCCCGCCACCATGCCCGCCAGGCCCAGCGCCTCCAGGGCCAGGTCACGAGCGGACAGCCGGATCTTCTCGTCGAAGATCACGACACCCAGCGCGATCGCGGTCAGCGGCTCGGCCGCCGTACTGGCGGGCAGCGAGATGCGCAGCGGCGCCGCGTCGAAGGCGGACTGCGCGAACAGCAGGGCGAGAGCCCCGACGCACACCAGGCCATAGGGCTGCCACGTCCTGAAGGCATCGGCCACGCCACCGGCGAACAGCAGCACGACGCTGCGGGTCAGCGTGTCCTGGAGGCCGAAGAGCAGCCCGGCGGCCGAGGCGAGCAGCATCGCCCGGACCCTCAGGTCCCGGTGGCCTCCTCCCACCGCGACCAGCACGGCGAGGACCAGCACGACCGCCCCGCCCAACCAGCGAAGGGAGTGCGTGCCGGGCGGCGTGCCCCCGTGCGGCTGCCCGACGCCCAGGAACAGCGCGACCCCGCCGGTCAGCATCAGTGACCCCACCAGTGCCCTGACGCCGAACGGCTCCCGGTAGATCACATGCGCGGCGATCAGAGCGAAGACGAGGTTGACGGTGAGCACCGGCGTGGCCTGGGAGACGCCGACGAGGTCCAGCGCGAACGCGAAGACGAGCTGACCGGCGATCATCAGCGCGATCCCGGCCAGCCACAGCCGGCTGTGCAGCAGGTCCAGCAGCAGGCTCGGATGCAGGATCCGTCCCAACGGCTCCTGGAAGGCCGCGTGCTGCTGCGCCACGAAGCCCAGACCGATGAGGCAGGCCGCCACCACCGCGACGGCCATTCCGAGAAGACTCATCCTGATTCGCGATTTCCCCCGCCGTGACTCTCGCGCCGGTCCCCTACCCGGCTCCGGATGCCCGAATCCGCCTCGCGGATCCGACCGAAACCAGGGGAGGTGGGCCGGCCGGGGACGGCGGTGACGCGCACCCGCGGTACCGCCGCACGTCACGACGTACACGGCCGGGCCTGTGGCGATCCCCACAGAGCTAAATCAGACTTTGTGATTCCGATTAAAACTATGATCAAGCCGTGCACCTGACCCAGTCGACCGACCTGGCCCTGCGCGTGCTGATGCTGCTGGGCGCGCGGAACGAGCGGCGGTCCGCCGCCGAGATGGCCGAGCGCCTGCGGGTCGCGCCGCAGCACATGGCGAAGATCGTCCAGCGGCTCCGCAGGGACGGGTACGTCAGCACGACCCGCGGCCGCGGAGGCGGCGTCGTCCTCGCCGACGGGGTGACCGACCTCCCGGTCGGCGAGATCGTCCGCGTACTGGAAGGACCCGGCGAAGCGGTCGAGTGCGACAGCCCGCCCTGCCCGCTGCGCGGCGGCTGCCGCCTGCGCGGGGCGCTGCGGGCGGCGCAGGAGGCCTTCCTGGCGTCGCTGGACCAGGTGCGACTGCGTGAGCTGGTGGCCGATCCGACCGGACCGGTCCTGCTCTCCCTGGCGCCGCCGGCGTCCGCCGGCGCGCCGACCCCCGCAGAGGAAGGTTGCTGATGCTCTCGTCCGACCACGCCGAGATCGTGCGGGCCACGCTGCCCGCCGTCACCGCCAACGGCACCGCGATCACCGGAGAGTTCTACACCGCGATGTTCGCCGCCCACCCCGAGTTGCGGCACCTGTTCAACCAGGGCAACCAGGCCAACGGCGAGCAGCGGCGGGCACTGGCCGGCTCGGTGGCCGCGTTCGCCGAGCACCTGGTGACGGAGGAGTCGGCCATCCCCTTCCAGCAGATCCTCTCGCGGATCGCGCACAAGCACGCCTCGCTCGGCATCCGCCCCGAGCAGTACACGATCGTGGGCCGGCACCTGATGGACGCGGTCGCCAAGGTGCTCGGCGACGCGGTGACACCGCGGGTGCACGCGGCCTGGTCCGAGGTGTACTGGCTCTTCGCGACGCTGCTGATCGCGGAGGAGGCACGCCTGTACCGGGACGCCGCCTGCGACCCGGCGGCGCCGTTCCGGCCGTGGCGGGTCACCGAGCGGCGGGACGAGGCCGAGGACACCGTCTCCCTCGTCCTCGCCCCCGCCGACGGCGGCAGGGTGCCCGCGCACCGGCCGGGCCAGTACGTCTCTCTCGCGGTCACGCTGCCGGACGGGCTGCGCCAGCCCCGCCAGTACACGCTGTCGCGAGCGACCGGGGACACCGTCCAGATCACCCTGCGGCGCGTGCGCGGCGACACCACCGCCCCCGACGGCGCCGTCTCGACGTTCCTGTTCGAGAACGTCGCCGTCGGCGACGTCGTCGAGATGTCCCCGCCGTTCGGCGACGTGGTGATGGAGGACGACGGCGATCCCCTCGTCCTGATCAGCGCGGGGATCGGCATCACCCCGGTCGCCGCGATGATCGACCACCTGGCGGCTGAGCAGCCGGGCCGCCGCGTCCTGGCCGTGCACGCCGACCGGAGCGCCCGCACCCACGCGCTGCGGCGGCAGATCGCCGAAGCGGGCGCCAGGATGACCGATTTCCAGCAGCTGACCTGGTACGAGGACACAGGCGGGGAAGAGGACCAGGACGTCCGGCCCGGCCGGATCGACGTCACCCGACTGCCGCTGCCGCGCAAGGCCCGCGTCTTCATGTGCGGGCCGATCCCGTTCATGCGCGAGATCCGGCGCGGACTGGCCGGCGCCGGAGTCTCGGACGAACGCGTTCACTACGAGGTCTTCGGCCCAGACCTGTGGGCGACGGGCAGCTGAACCCCCCGGGCGGTCCCGCCGTCCGGACCCCCGTGATCCCAGGTGCGGCGCCCTCCTGGGATCACGCGCGCCGGCCGGAGAATTTCGATCTTTATCGGGGGCCCCGCGGAGGACGTGAGGGCCGCGGCCGCAGCGGTAGGCGGTATTACCGGATGCCGTCACTTCGCGCAAGGGGAAACGTCCGCGAAGAGGGGTGCGGGACTTACAGGATTTCAGTGTCCGGAGTGGCAATCGAGGCTCTTGGAGGGGAACCCCGGCCGGCGATGGACGTTCGTTAGTCTGCGAGATGTCACGCGGTGCGCACTGTCGAGGCCATCCTGTGACCCGTGATCGGTTTCCGGATGGATGATTGACGAGGCCAGAATTGGCAACAGGTGCCTTGGTGAGATGAGCGAGGGATCCGGGTCGAGAGGCGCCCATTCAGGGTGCTGACCGGCGTTCCGGCAGGTGGTGGGCGTGCTGGTGGCGATGAGGCGGCGGTCGCGCGGGCCCCGCATCCCGAGACGGGGTCGGCCGGGCGTCCGGGCGACCCGTGCCGAGGCGCCGCCGCGCCCGGGACCGTCGACTGCGGGCGGGAGTTTGGCGAGAGGGCCGGCCGCGGAGAAGTCGGCCGTTCAGAAGGCCGCGCCGACCGGTATCCGGGCCGGAATCGGAATGGCGATCGGCGGGTGGCGGACCAGATCGGTGCGTGTTACCGTTGCCTCGCAGACGGGCAACGGGGCGTGTTTCTCCAGTCGGTTGAAGATTGAATTTCGCAATACGGTGGGATGGGTGGCGGGCGGCCGCATCCGGACTCGGACTGCGACCAGACCGCGCCGATCGGAGCCTTCATGAGCGAATGGCCGAAAGAGCATGCCGCCGGATGCTTAGTGAAGCGCCGCCCTCGCCCGGAACGCGAGCCCGCCGCATTCCGGGGGCGGTCTTGACGCTGCGGACCATTCTGATCGTCGACAGCCACACCCTCGTCCGGCAGGGCGTGCGGGAGATCCTCGAAGAGGACGACCGTCTGAAGGTGGTCGGCGAGGCGGGCAACGGCGACGAGGCCCTGACGGTCGTCGCCGACCTGCGGCCCGACGTCGTCCTGCTGGAGGTCGGGGGTTCCGGCCAGGACCCCGTCACCACGGTGCGGCGCATCCGGCGGCACTCGCCGGCCACCAAGGTCATCATCCTCAGCATGCAGGAGGGGCCCGAACTGCTGCGCGCGCTTCTGGAGGCGGGCATCCGCGGCTACCTGCTGAAGACGGTGTCGCGCAACGAACTGGTCGCGGCGATCCAGGCGGTGGAGGACCCCGAGCGCATCGTGCTCAGCGTCTCGCGGCGCAGCCTTCCCGAGGACGACGGGGCGCAGCCGGTCCAGCTGACCGAGCGGGAGCGGCAGGTGCTCGAACTCACCGCGCGGGCGCTGACCAACCGGCAGATCGCGAACCGGCTCTCGCTCACCGAGGCCACGGTCAAGCGCCACCTGCGCAACATCTTCGCCAAGCTCGGCGCGGGATCGCGGCTCGACGCGGTCAACCGCGCGGCCCTCGCAGGGCTCATCGATCCGCCCCGCACCAAGCCCTAGAGGCGGGCTCTGACGGGACGCGAACCGGGCTCGACGCGGGCGGCCTACGTTGTCGGCGACCGTTCGCCCAGCGGAGGGAGCGCCGTGCTTCGCCAGATCCAGCCCGTGGAGGCCAGCAAGTTCCGCTCGGTGATGCGCGGCTTCGCCACGGGAGTGACGGTGGCCGCCGCCGACTCGGGGGACGGTCCCACCGGAACGACGATGAACTCGTTCACCTCGGTCTCGCTGGAACCGCCGCTCGTCCTGTTCTGCATCGGGTGCGGTTCGCGGACGTGGCCGGTGGTGGAACGGGCGGGCTGTTTCGCGGTGAGCTTCCTGTGCGCCGACCAGGAGCCCCTCGCGCGCCGGTTCGCGGCGCCCGGCGTGGACCGGTTCGCCGGGCAGGAGGTCGTGACCGCGGCGACCGGCTCGCCCGTGCTCGCCGAGGCGGCGGGCTTCGTCGACTGCCGGATGGTGGACGCCGCCGAGCTCGGCGACCACCGCGTGGTCGTGGGGCTGGTGGTGGCGGCGGGCTGCCTCCGGGACGCCAAACCGCTGGTCTTCGCCGACGGAGGTTATGGAAGTGTCTGAGATGCGGGATCGCGTGGCCCGGCTGGAGGCCGAGCGCCGGGCCGCCGCCGAGGTCGGCGGCGACAGGGCCACCCAGGCGCAGAAGTCCAAAGGGAAGCTGACCGTGCGCGAACGGCTCGACCTGCTGTTCGACGAGGGCACCTTCACCGAGATCGAGACGTTCCGGCGGCACCGCGCGCAGGGCTTCGGCATGGAGCGCAGGCGCCCGCCGACGGACGGGGTCGTCGTCGGCTGGGGCCTGGTCGGGGGACGGCGGGTGTTCGCCTACGCCCACGACTTCCGCGTCTTCGGCGGCAGCCTCGGCGAGGCGCACGCCGGCAAGATCCACAAGATCATGGATCTGGCGGCCAGGGCGGGCGCGCCGCTGGTCGGGCTGTGCGACGGGGCGGGCGCCCGCATCCAGGAGGGCGTGACCGCGCTCGCCGGGTACGGCGGCATCTTCCGGCGCAACGTCCGCAACTCCGGAGTGATCCCGCAGATCAGCGTGATGCTGGGCCCGTGCGCGGGCGGGGCGGCGTACTCGCCGTCGCTCACCGACTTCGTCTTCATGGTGCGCGACACCGCGCAGATGTTCATCACCGGCCCGGACGTGGTGGGCGCCGTCACCGGCGAGACGATCACTCATGAGGAGCTGGGCGGCGCCGAGGTGCACGCGTCGCGGACCGGCGTGGCCGAGGCGATGTACGAGGACGAGGAGGAGTGCCTCGCCGACGTGCGCCACCTGCTGACGCTGCTGCCGGCCGACAACACCCGGTTCGCGCCCGAGCAGCCCACCGACGACCCGCCGGACCGGCCCTGCCCGGCGCTGCGCGACATGGTGCCCGTCGATCCCAAGGCCGCCTACGACGTGCGCGCGGTCATCGAGGAGATCGTCGACGACGGCGAGACGTTCGAGATCCACGAGATGTGGGGCACGACCGTGGTGTGCGCGTTCGTCCGGTTCGCGGGCAGGGTCACCGGGGTGGTGGCCAACCAGCCCGCGGAGACGGCCGGGGTCCTGGACATCACGGCCGCGGAGAAGGCCTCCCGGTTCGTCCAGTTCTGCGACGCGTTCAACATTCCGCTCGTGACGCTGGTCGACGTTCCGGGCTTCCTGCCCGGGGTCGACCAGGAGCACGGGGGGATCATCCGGCACGGCGCCAAGCTGCTCTACGCCTACTGCGACGCGACCGTGCCCCGCGTGCAGCTCGTCCTGCGCAAGGCGTACGGCGGCGCCTACATCGTGATGGACTCGCGGTCGATCGGCGCGGACGTGTCCCTCGCCTGGCCGACGAACGAGATCGCCGTGATGGGCGCCGAGGCCGCCGTGAACGTGGTGTACCGGCGGGAGATCGCCGCCGCCGACGACCCCGAGGCCGAGCGCCGGGCCCGGGTCGAGGACTACCGGCGGGAGCTGATGGGGCCCTTCCACGCCGCCGAGCGCGGCCTGGTGGACGAGGTGATCGACCCGGCCGAGACGCGCGCCCGGATCGTCGACGCGCTGGACATGCTCGCCGACAAGTACGTGCCCCGTCCCGGCCGCAAGCACGGCAACCAGCCGCAGTGAGCACCGTCCGGTGGGGGAGCGGGCAGCGATGAGCGCCGACTTCGAGATCGTGAAGGGCCGTCTGGACGAGCGGGAGCTGGCGGCGCTCGTCGCCGTGCTCGTGGAGCACGGGGCGCACGAGGGCCCCGGCGGGAAGGAGGCCGCCGCTCCGCGGGAGGCGGAGCGGCGGCCCGGGCCGCGCTGGGACTCCGAGGGTCTCAGCCCGCCGCGTCCCGCGTCCGCTCCACGACGGCCGCGGAGTAGGTGAAGCCCGCGCCGACCCCGGCGAGCAGGCACCGCTGCCCGGGTGCGAGGCGGCCGGACTCGACGAGCTCGCCGAGCCCGGCGATCTGGTCCCCGGCGCCGAGGTGGCCGATCCGGCGCCCCCAGTCCCAGGTCGTGCGCTCCCGCTCGATCCCGAGCGGCTCGAAGAACTGCACGTTCATCTTCGGCAGGCCCAGATGGGGCAGGACGAACCAGTCCACGTCGGCCTGCTTGACGCCGGCCTCGGACAGGGCGTCCTCGACGGCGCGCGCCTGCCCCTCCTGCAGCCGCCGCAGGACCTCGGCGAACCCGAGTTCGGAGACCGCCTGTTCGCGCGGGGTCTCGGCGTCGATCGGGCGGGCCGCCTCCAGCGGCGCGTCCGCGAACGGCCGCGCGCCCCGGCCGAGCCTCTCCAGGTCCGGGTCCGAGACGGAGACCGCGCTGCGCAGCCTGAGGGCGCCCCGCCCGTCCCGCGGAGTCCCGCCGCGCGACAGGACCATCGCGGTGCCGCCGTCGCCGCAGATCGTTCCCGGGTCCGTGCGCCAGCGGTCGAAGCCCGGCGGGGCGAACCGGTCGCCGGTGGACACCAGCGCCCCGCGGCCCCCGGGTCTCGACGCCAGGAACGCGGCGGCCAGCTCGATCGCCGCCATGCCGCCGTTGGACTGCTGGTTCACCTCGACGGCGGGGCAGGTGTTGCCGACCGCCTCGCGCTGCACGTACGAGGCGGCCGCCCACAGGTCGTGGCCCTGGTAGTGGACGCTGGCGTGCAGGATCAGCTCGATGTCGGACGGCTTCGCGCCGGCGTCCGAGAGGGCGCGCCGCGCGGCGGCCGCGGCCATGTCCGGTGGGGCCTCCTCCGCGACGCACACGGCTTCGATGCCGGTGCGCCAGACGTCCTTGCGGGCGCACAGGCCCCGTGCCTCCGCGTCCGCGATCTCGATCGCGTCGGGCAGGTGACGGCCGATTCCCGTCACGTGGATGTCCTCGTACTCCATGCCGCGAGGATCGCAACCGCCCGTCAGGAAGCTGTCGAGGACAGGTCGTCCCGGCCCTCCCGCACCGCCGAGCCCGAATGACCCTAGGCCGAGCCTCGACGCGGGCGGCCTAGACATGGGGGCATGACTCGGGCAGATGGAAGGACAGGGGCGGGTGGCATGACAGGGACAGGCGGCATGACAGGCGACCGCTCCGCCGGCGCCGGACGCCCGCTGCCGATCGCGCTGCTGATCCCCGGCCAGGGGGCGCAGCATCCGCGGATGGCGGCGTCCCTGTACGGCACCGTCCCCTCCTTCACCCGCACGATGGACGAGGCGTTCGAGCTCATGGGGCCGCGCGGTCCGCACGTGCGCGCGCAGTGGCTCGCCGAGCGGCCGCCGCCGGAGTTCGACGACGTCACGGTGGCGCAGCCGCTGCTGTACGCGGTCGGGTACGCGCTCGGGCGGACGCTGGTGGACCGATGCGGGCGGCCGGACGCGCTGCTCGGCCACTCGGCCGGCGAGATGGTGGCCGGCGCGCTCGCCGAGGTCTTCGACTTCGCCGACGGCATGCGGCTGATGATGGAGCGGCTCCCGGAGCTGGCCGCGACCGAGCCGGGCGGGATGCTGGCGGTGGCGGCCTCGGTGCGGGACGTGGAGCCCCTGCTCGGCGAGGACGTCCACCTGGCGGCCGTCAACGCGCCGCGGCAGTTGCTGCTCGCCGGGGCGGAGGCGCCGCTCCGGCGGGCCATGTCCAGGCTCAGGGCCGACGGGAGGACGGTCCGGCGCGTCCCCGCCCGGCAGGCCTTCCACAGTCCGCTCGTGGAGGCGGCGTCCGCCCAGGCCGGTGACCGCTGGACCGGCGTCACCCTGCGGCCGCCCGCCGTGCGGCTGTACTCGGCCTACGACGCCGCGCCGCTGACCGCCGAGCGGGCGTGCGACCCGTCCTTCTGGATCGGGCAGCCGGCCCGGACCGTCCGTTTCGCCGGGGCGCTGGACCGGCTCCTGGACGACGGCGACCACCTGCTCGTGGAGACCGGCCCGGGGCAGAGCCTCACGATGCTCGCCCGCCGCCATCCCCGCGTCGCGGCCGGCCGCAGCCAGGTGATCGCGATGTCGCCCGACCGCCGCGGCGACGGCGCCGAGCGCGACGCCGTGCGGTCGGCGACCGAACGGGTGCTGACGCGCCGTTGACCCCGGGGCCCGCCGCCGGGCCCGATCTCGCCAGACGTCGGAGGAGCTGGAACCGCAATGAGCACCCCCATCGCCGTCATCGGCATGTCCGCCCGCGTCCCCGGGGGCCCGGGCCTGGAGGAGTTCTGGTCGCTGCTGTGGCGGGGCGACGAGGCGATCCGCCCGGCCCCCGAGGGCCGCGAGGGCGCGCCCGGCCGCGGCGGCTTCCTCGACCGGGTGGACGGCTTCGACGCCGCGTTCTTCGGGATCCCGTCGCGGGAGGCCGCCGAACTCGACCCGCAGCAGCGCCTGATGCTCGAACTCACCTGGGAGGCGCTGGAGGACGCCCGCGTCCTGCCCGCCTCGCTGCGCGGGGGCCGTACGGGCGTCTTCGTCGGCGCGATGGCCGATGACTACGGGCTCCTCCAGGCCCGCAGGGGCGACGCCGAAGCGTCGCCTTTCACGCTGACCGGAACGCGCCGCGGTTTCATCTCCGGACGCGTGTCGCACGTGTTCGGCCTGCGCGGCCCCAGCGTCACCGTCGACACCGCCCAGTCGTCCTCCCTGGTGGCGGTGTACCAGGCGGCGCAGAGCCTGCGGGACGGCGACTGCGAGCTGGCCGTCGCGGGCGGCGTGCAGGTGAACCTGGCGCGGGAGAGCCACGAGGCGCTGCGGGAGCTGGGCGCGCTGTCACCGGACGGGCATTGCCGTCCCTTCGACGCGGAGGCCAACGGTTTCGTGTGCGGCGAGGGCGGGGGCGCGGTCGTGCTCAAGCCGCTCGACGCGGCGCTGCGCGACGGCGACCGCGTGCACTGCGTGATCCTCGGCGGCGCGGTCAACAACGACGGCGCCACGCCCGGTCTGACCGCGCCCAGTGCCGAGGCGCAGGAAGAGGTCCTGCGGCTCGCCTGCGAGCGGGCCGGCGTGGATCCGGGCGCGGTCCGGTACGTGGAGCTGCACGGCACCGGGACGCGGCGCGGCGACCCGGTGGAGGCGGCCGCGCTGGGCCGGGTGCTCGGCGCCGCGCGTCCGCCGGACGAGCCGCTGCTGGTGGGGTCGGTGAAGTCGAACATCGGCCATCTGGAAGCCGCGGCCGGGATCGCCGGGCTCGTCAAGACGGCCGCCGGACTGTCGCGCGGGCGGCTCCCCGGGACGCCGAACTTCGTCGCCCCCAACCCTGAGATCGACCTCGCGGGCCTGAACCTGCGGGTCCACGACCGTCCCGGCGACTGGCCGGGCGGGGAGCGGGTCGCGGGCGTCTCGGCGTTCGGCCTCGGCGGCTCCAACTGCCACCTCGTCCTCGCCGGGCCGCCGCGCGCCGGCGCCGGGGGCGCCTCCGCATCGGCGCCGTCCCGCGGGCCCGTCCCGTGGGTGGTGAGCGGACGATCCGAGCGGGCGCTGCGCGCCCAGGCCGGGAGGCTCGCCGACCTGGCCGAGACGGGACCCGACCTCTGGGACGTCGGCTGCGCGCTCGCGCTCTCGCGGACCGCGTTCGAGCACGGCGCCGTCGTGACCGGCGACCACCTGGCGGGCCTGCGCGCCCTCGCGGCGGGGCGCGACGCGCCCGGAGCCGTCCGGGTCAGGCGGCGCGACGGCCGCACCGCACTGGTGTTCCCGGGCCAGGGCGTGCAGCGCGCGGGCATGGGCCGCGACCTGTACGAGACGTATCCGGCGTTCGCGCGGGCGCTCGACGAGGTCGGCGCCGCGCTGGAGCCGGCGATCGGCGCTCCGATCACCGAGGCGATGTGGAACGACCGGCAGGACCGCCAGGAGCTGGTGCAGCCCGCCGTGTTCGCGGTCGAGGTCGCGCTCTTCCGCCTGCTGGAGTCGTGGGGCGTCCGGCCCGAGGCCGTCGCGGGCCACTCCCTCGGCGAGATCACCGCCGCGCATGTCGCCGGGGTGCTCCCGCTCGCCGACGCGGCCGAGTTCGTCGCGGCGCGGGGACGGCTGTTCGCAGGGCTGCCGCCCGGCCTCGCGGTCGCGGTCGAGGCGGGCGAGGACGAGGCCCGCGCCGCGCTCGCGGACCGTCCGGACCACGCCGACGTCGCCGCCGTGAACGGCCCCCGCTCGGTGGTGATCTCGGGGGAGGAGGCGGTCGTGACCGCGGTCGCCGAGCGCTTCGCCGGTTCCGGGCGGCGCACGAAGCGGCTGCGCATCGGACGCGCCGTCCATTCGCCGCTCGTCGAACCGCTGCTGGACGACCTGCGCTCCGTGGCCGCCGGGCTCGACTGGCGGCGGCCGGACGGGGGCCCGGCCGTCGTCTCCTCGGTGACGGGCACGCGGACGGACGCCGACCGGCTCGCGGACCCCGAACACTGGGCCGCCAACGCGCGCAGGACCGTCCGGTTCGGCGAGGCCCTCAGGACACTGCACGCCCTGGGCGCGCGGCGGTTCGTGGAGGCCGGCCCGGGCACCGCGCTCACCGACCTGCTGCCGGCGAACGTCTCCGATCCCGCCGTGACCGCCCTGCCCTGCATGCCCGGCGAGCAGGACGAGGTGCAGGGCGTGGTGACGGCCCTGGCCGGTGTCCACCTGGCCGGTGGCCGGGTCGCCTGGCGCGCCTTCTTCGGGACGGGCGCCCGCCCGGTCGACCTGCCGACGTACGCGTTCCAGCGCGACCGGCACTGGCTCGACACCGCCGACGACGAACCGGCTCCGGCGGCGCCGGACGCCGACACCCGGCGGCTGGTGGCCGAGACCCTCGAACAGGTGCTCGGGACCGGCGCGGAGGCCGGCCCCGACGTGCCGTTCCGCGAACTGGGCGTCGACTCGCGGATGGCCGTCGTGATCCGCGACCGCCTCGCCGCCGCCCTCGGCCGGGACCTGCCCGGTTCCCTGCTCTTCGACCATCCCACCGCCGCGGAACTGGCCGACGCCCTGCGGACGGAACCCGCGGCCCGTCCCGCCGCGCCCCGTCCCCCCGTCGCCCGGCCCGGGCAGCGCGACGCGTCCGGCGAGCGGGAGGACGACATCGCGGTCGTCGCGATGGGCTGCCGCTATCCGGGCGGCGTGCGCTCGCCGGAGGATCTCTGGCGGCTGGTGGACGCCGGAACCGACGCGATCGGGCCGTTCCCGGACGACCGGGACTGGGATCTCGACGAGCTGCGGGAGGGCCCCGCCATGGGCGGGTTCCTCGACGGCGCCGCCGAGTTCGACGCCGCGTTCTTCGGGATCTCGCCGCGCGAGGCCGCGGGGATCGACCCGCAGCAGCGCCTGCTGCTGGAGACCGCGTGGGAGGCGTTCGAGCGGGCGGGGCTGGACCGTGACACCCTGCGCGGCAGCCGTACCGGCGTCTTCGTCGGCGCCACCGCGCAGGACTACGGCCCGCGCCTCGCCGAACCCGAGGACGGCACCCGCGGCCACCGGCTCACCGGCACCACCCCCAGCGTCGCCTCCGGACGCATCGCCTACGTCCTCGGGCTTCGCGGTCCCGCCGTCACCGTCGACACCGCGTGCTCGGCGTCCCTGGTCAGCGTGCACATGGCCGCGCAGGCGATCCGGCAGGGCGAGTGCGACACCGCGCTCGCCGGAGGCGTGACGGTACTGGCGACCCCCGGCATGTTCCTGGACTTCGGCCGCCAGCAGGGGCTCGCCGCCGACGGCCGCTGCAAGGCGTTCTCCGCCGACGCCGACGGGACGGCCTGGGCCGAGGGCGCCGGGCTGGTCGTCCTGCAGCGCCTGGGCGACGCCCGGCGGGCGGGACGTCCCGTCCTGGCCGTCCTGCGCGGCAGCGCCGTCAACCAGGACGGGGCCAGCAACGGGCTCACCGCACCGAACGGCACCGCCCAGGAGCAGGTCATCCGCGACGCGCTGGACCGCGCCGGTATCGGCCCCGCCGACGTGGACGCCGTCGAGGCGCACGGAACCGGGACCGCGCTGGGCGACCCGATCGAGGCGGGCGCCCTGGCCCGCACCTACGGCGCCGCCCGCGCCGGAGGCGACCCGGTCCGGCTGGGCTCGCTCAAGTCCAACATCGGGCACGCGCAGGCGGCCGCGGGCGTCGGCGGCCTGATCAAGATGGTGGAGGCGCTGCGCGCCGGGCGGCTGCCCCGCACGCTGCACCTGCGCGCGCCGTCCCCGCACGTCGACTGGGACGCCAGCGGCCTGGCCCTGCTGACCGAGCCGGTGCCGTGGCCGCGCGCGGACCGCCCCCGCCGCGCCGCCGTCTCCTCGTTCGGCATCAGCGGCACCAACGCGCACATCATCGTCGAAGAGGCCGGGCCGCTCGGACGGCAGGACCGGCCCGCCGGAGAGCCGGACCGTCCCGCCGCCTTCGCGCTGCCGCTGTCGGCGCGCACCGACACGGCGCTGCGCGCGCAGGCCGGACGGGCCCGCGAGTTCATGGCCGCGCATCCGGAGGAGCAGCTGGCCGACATCGCCCGGACGCTGGCGGCCCGCACGCCGATGCGGTGGCGCGCCGCCGTGGTCGGGGACACCCGCGACGACCTCATGGACGGCCTGGAGACGCTGGCGGGCGAGGGCAAGGTGCCGGCGGCCGTGCGCGGCTACCGGTCGCCCGCCCTGGTCCGGGCCCAGGCGCGCGACGCCTCCGATCCGGTGTTCGTGTTCCCCGGCCAGGGGGCGCAGTGGCGGGGCATGGCCCTGGAGCTGCTGCGCGAGTCCCCGGTGTTCCGCGAGCGGATGGCCGAGTGCGAGCGGGCCCTGTCGGAGCACTGCGACTGGTCGCTCGCGGACGTGCTGGAGAACGACCCGCTGGACAGGGTGGACGTCGTCCAGCCGGCGCTGTTCGCCGTCATGGTGTCGCTCGCCCGCCTGTGGGAGTCGGCCGGGGTGCGTCCGGGGGCGGTGGTCGGGCACTCGCAGGGCGAGATCGCGGCGGCCTGCGTGTCCGGGGCCCTGTCGCTGGACGACGCCGCCAAGGTGGTGTGCCTGCGCAGCCGGGCGCTGCGGAAGGTCGCGGGCAGCGGCGGCATGGCCTCGGTGCCGCTGCCCGCCGATGAGATCGAACTGCCCGGCCGGGTGTGGACGGCGGCGGTGAACGGGCCGTCCTCCACCGTCGTCGCCGGGGACGCCGGCGCGCTCGACGAGTTCGTCGCCCGGCTCCAGGACGAGGGCGTCGACGCCCGGTGCGTGGACGTGGACTACGCCTCCCACACCGAGGCGATGGAACCGATGCGCGACCCGCTCCTCGCCGACCTGGCCGGGCTGGCACCGGCCGCCCCGGACGTCCCGCTGTGGTCCACGCTGACCGGCGGGCCGCTCGACCGGACGATGGACGAGCACTACTGGTTCGACAACATCCGCGGAACCGTGCGGTTCCGGGACGCGGTGCGCGGGCTCGTCGACGCCGGGCATACGCGGTTCGTCGAGGTCAGCCCTCATCCCGTGCTGGCCCGCGCGATCGCCGGCACGGCGGGCGACGGGGAGGTGACCGTCCTCGGCACGCTGAGGCGCGACGACGGCGGGCTCGCGCAGTTCCTCACCTGCGTCGCCGCCGCCTACGTCGACGGGATGCCGGTGGACTGGGGCGCGTTCGTCCCCGAGGGCCGGATCGTGCCGATGCCGACCTACGCGTTCGAGCCCCAGCGGTACTGGCGGTCCGCCGGGACCGGGGGCGCGGCGGGCGTCGCGGGTGCGGCGAAGGCAGGGCATCCGCTGCTGGACGTCGAGGTGGAACTGCCCGGCGGCGGGCTCCTGCGCACCGGCCGGCTGTCCGTCGCGCGGCACCCGTGGCTCGCCGACCACGAGGTCGCCGGGGCGATCCTGCTGCCGGGGACCGCCCAGGTCGAGATGGCCTGTTCGGCGGGCGCGCGGGTCGGCCACGGGCGCCTGCGCGAGCTGGTGCTGGAACGCCCGCTGACCGTTCCCGCCTCCGAGGAGGTCGAGGTCCGGCTGCTGGCCGGCGCGGACCTGTCGGTCGTCATCGAGTCGCGCCCCGGCGACGGGGGCGACTGGACGCGGCACGCCACCGGAAGCCTGGAGGACGACGCCGAGCCCGCGGGGCGCGCCGAGGAGTGGCCGCCGCCCGGCGCGGAACCGGTGTCCCTGGACGGCGCCTACGACAGGCTCGCCGAACGCGGCTACGCCTACGGCCCGGCCTTCCGCGGTCTGCGCCGTGCCTGGCGGGACGGTGACGACGTCTACGCCGAGGTCGTCTCCGAGCAGGACCGGGGCGCGCACCGCGTCCATCCCGCGCTGCTGGACGCGGCCCTGCACCCGCTGCTCCTGCCCGGTGAGGGACCGCCGGAGGTGCCGTTCGTCTGGAAGGGCGTCACCTGCCGTCCCGCCGACACGTCCGCGCTGCGCGTGCGGCTGAGCCGCGACGGCGACGGGACGGTGAGTCTGGAGGCCGCCGACGCCGAAGGACGCATGGTCGCCGCCGTCGAGTCGCTCGACCTGCGGCCGCTCGCCGAGGACGCGTCCGGCGACCTTTATGGGACTCAATGGCGTGAGGTGACGGACGAGCCGGACGGCGACGCGTCCGAGGTGCACGTCGTGCGCGTCCCCGACCTGGACGGCCTCATGCCGGACGACGCTCACCGCGCCGCACGTGCCGTCCTGGACGAGCTCCAGAAGACCCCAGATTCCGACGCCGTCGTCGTCATCACCAGGAACGCGCAACGCGTCCTCCCGGGCGACGAGGTTTCAGGGCTGCCCCAGGCGGTGGTGACCGGGCTCGTGCGCTCGGTCCGCGCCGAACGGCAGGGCCGCCTCGTCCTGATCGACGGAGACGGCGACCGGCTCTCCGAACAGGCGCTGCCCAAGGCGCTCGCGACCGGAGAATCCGAACTGGCGGTCAGGCGGGGCCGCTTGTACGCGCCCCGGCTGGCCCGGCCCGGCGACGACGACCTCACCCCGCCGGACGGGACCGCCTGGCGGCTGGACGTCACCCGCCGGGGCTCGCTGCGCGACCTGGCGCTCGTCCCCGCCCCCGAGGCCGGAAGGCCGCTCGGCGAGGGCGAGGTCCGCATCGCCGTCCGCGCCTCCGGACTCAACTTCCGCGACATCGCCGTCGCCCTGCGCCTGGTCTCCACCGAACGGACCATGGGCAGCGAAGGAGCCGGGATCGTCACCGAGACCGGACCCGGCGTCACCGCGCTCCGCCCGGGGGACCGGGTCACGGGCGTGTTCGAGCGGTCCCACGGTCCCGTCGCGGTCGCCGACGCCCGCCAGGTCGTCCCGATGCCGCCCGGCTGGACGTTCACCCGCGCCGCGTCGGTGCCGATCGTCTTCGCCACCGCCTACCAGTGCCTGGTCGAGATCGCCGAGCTGCGGCGCGGGGAGAGCGTGCTGATCCACGCGGCGACCGGCGGCGTGGGGCTGGCCGCCCTCCACCTCGCGCGGCACCTGGGCGCCGAGGTGTACGCCACCGCCGGCCCGCGCAAGCAGCACGTCCTGCGCGGGCTCGGCCTCGACGAGGACCACATCGCCTCCTCGCGCGACGTGGCGTTCGAGGAGCGGTTCCGGGGACGCGTCGACGTCGTCCTCAACTCGCTGGCCCGCGAGACCGTGGACGCCTCGCTGCGCGTGCTGCGCCCCGGCGGCCGCTTCGTGGAGATCGGCAAGACCGACCTCCGCGACCCCGGCGCGGTGGAGGCCGAACACCCCCAGGTGCGGTACGCCGCGTACGACCTGCTCAGCGTCGAGCCCGAACGGGTCGGCGAGGTCCTGCGGACCGTGCTCGCCCTGCACGAGGACGGCGCGCTGCGGCCCCTCCCGCTCCAGGTCCACGACGTGCGGCGGGCGCCCGAGGCGCTGCGGACCCTGCGGCACGCCGAGCACGTCGGCAAGCTCGTCCTGGCCGTCCCGCCCCCGGCGCCCTTCGCGCCCGGCGGAACGGTCCTCATCACCGGCGGCACGGGGACGCTGGGCGCCCTGCTGGCGCGGCACCTCGTCCGCGAGCACGGCGTGCGCAGGCTCGTCCTGGCGGGCCGCCGCGGACGCTCCGCCGACGTCGTCCCCGCGCTCGAAGCCGAGTTGACCGGCCTCGGCGCCGAGGTCGCCTTCCCCGCCTGCGACACCGCCGACCGCGACGCCGTGGCCCGCCTGCTGTCCGAGCACCCGCCGGCCGCCGTGGTGCACGCCGCCGGGGTCCTGGACGACGGCCTGGCCGCGACGCTGACGGGTGAACGCCTGGACGCCGTCCTGAGCCCCAAGGTGGATGCCGCCTGGCACCTGCACGAGCTGACCCGGGAGATGGACCTGACGGCGTTCGTGACGTTCTCCTCGGCGGTCGGCGTGCTCGGCGCGCCCGGGCAGTCCAACTACGCCGCCGCCAACACCTGGCTGGACGCCCTGGCGCAGCGGCGGCGCGCCGAGGGGCTGCCCGCCGTCTCGCTCTCCTGGGGCCTGTGGGACGAGCGCGGCGGCATGACCGGGCACCTGTCGGACGACCAGGTCGGCAGGCTGCGCCGCACGGGGATCGCGCCGCTGCCCGCCGAACGCGGGCTCGCCCTGTTCGACGCGGCGCTGCGGGCGTCGCGCGACCACCTGGTCCCGGTGAACCTGGACGTCCGCGAGGTGCGGCCGGGCACCGTCCCGATGCTCGCCGACCTCGTCGGCGACGAACCCGAGCCGGCCCGGCCGGAGGAGGCGTCGGGCGACGGCCTGGCCGAGCGCGTGCGCGGCGCGTCCGGCGACGACCTGGAACGCGTCCTGACCGCGGCCGTGTGCGACACCGCCGGGGAGATCCTCGGGTACCCCGAGCCCGGCGGCGTCGGACCGGACGACGCGTTCAAGGAACTCGGCTTCGACTCCCTGCTCAGCGTGGACCTGCGCAACCGCGTCAACCGCGAGCTGGGGATCGAGCTGCCGACCACCGCGGTCATGGACAACCCGACCCCCGCCGAACTGGCCGGGGTCATCCGGGCGGCGCTACCGCCCGGGCAACCGGACGCCGATGGGAAGGAGAAGGGACGATGAGCGAGCAGCGCGACCGCCACGCCTTCGTGAGCGGGGCGACCAGCGGCATCGGCCGCGCGGTCGCCGAGCGGCTGGCCGGCGAGGGCGCGCGGGTGTTCATCTGCGCGCGCGACGCCGACGCCGTCGCCGGAACGATCAAGGAGCTGCGGGACGCGGGCGGCGACGTGGACGGCGCCCCCTGCGACGTCCGCGACGCCGGCCAGGTCCGTTCCGTGGTCGAGGAGGCCAACGCGGCGGGACGGGTCAACGTCCTGGTCAACAACGTCGGCAGGGGCGGCGGCGGGCAGACCGCCGAGATCCCCGACGAACTGTGGGACGACGTCATCGCCACCAACCTGACCAGCGTCTTCCGCGTGACGCGCGCGTTCTTGGCATCCGGTCTCAAGGACGCCGGGTGGGGACGCGTCATCAACATCGCGTCCACGGCGGGCAAGCAGGGCGTCGTCCTCGGAGCGCCGTACTCGGCGTCCAAGCACGGCGTCGTCGGCTTCACCAAGGCGCTCGGCCTGGAACTGGCCAAGAGCGGCGTCACCGTCAACGCCGTCTGCCCCGGCTACGTCGAGACGCCCATGGCGGAGAACATCCGGCGCGGCTACGCCGGCTACTGGGACGTCACCGAGGGCGAGGTGCTGGCCCGGTTCGAGGCGAAGATCCCGCTGGGCCGCTACACCACGCCCGAGGAGGTCGCCGCGATGGTCGCCTACCTGGCCGGTCCCGACACCGGCGCGGTCACGGCCCAGGCGATCAACGTCTGCGGCGGGCTCGGCAACTTCTGAGGAGCGGCGTATGACCCTGCGAGAAGACACCGCGGCGACCATCCGGCACACCGAGCACACCACGCGGATCGCGGCGCCGCCGGACGCGGTCTACCGGATCGTGGCGGACGTGACGTCCTGGCCGGTGCATTTCCCGCCGACCGTGCACGCCGTCCGCGTGTCCGGCGACGACCGGGCGGAGCGCATCCGGATCTGGGCGCTCGCCAACGGCGCGCTCCGCACCTGGGTGTCGCGGCGCGCCCTCGACGCCGGCGCGCGGACCGTCGAGTTCGCGCAGGCCGAGCCGAGCGCCCCGGTCGCCGAGATGCGCGGGACCTGGCGGATCACGCCGGACGGGGACGGCGGCTCCAGCGTCGCCCTGATCCACGACTACGCCGCCGTGGACGACGACCCGGACGCCCTCGCACTCATCGACCGGGCCGTCGAGGGCAACAGCACCGCGGAGCTGGACGCGCTCAGGCGCGCGGCGGAGATCGGCGACGGCGACGGCGACGGCCTGACCCTGGAGTTCAGCGACGGCGAGCTCGTCCACGGACCGCTGGAGGCGGCGTACGACTTCGTCAACGAGTGCGACCGGTGGCCCGAGAGGCTTCCGCACGTGCTGCGCGTCGCCCTGACCGAGGACGAGCCCGGCCTCCAGTTCATGGAGATGGACACCCGGTCGCCGGACGGCTCCGCGCACACCACCGCGTCCGGCCGGGTGTGCGTGCCCGGCGAGCGCATCGTCTACAAGCAGACCACGACGCCGCCGGTCATGCGCACGCACAACGGCGAGTGGCTGTTCGAGGACGCCGGGGGCGGCGCGGTGCGCGTCACGTCCCGGCACACGGTCGTCATCGACCCGGAGGCGCTGCCGGGACCGGCCGCCGGCGGGATGGACCTGCCGGCGGTGCGCGAGAAGATCCGCGAAACGCTCGGCGCCAACAGCAGGGCGACCCTGCGCGCCGCCAAGCGGTACGCGGAGAACGAGAGGAGCGGAAAGTGAAGGAACTGACCCTGGACGACCTGAAGAACGCCCTGCGCGCGGCGGCGGGCGAGGCGGAGAACCTCGACGATCCGGCCGACCTGCTGGAGGTGCCGTTCTCCGAGCTGGGCTACGACTCGCTGGCCGTCATGGAGACCACCGCGCAGGTCGAGCGCATGCTCGGCATCGAACTGCCCGAGGAGGAGACCGCCGAGCTGAAGACGCCGCGGGAATACCTGGACTTCGTCAACGCCAGGATCGGGGAGACGGTGTAGATCTCGGATCCTGAGGATCCCTGCGTGCGAAAGAGCCGGTGGCCCGTGCGGGCCACCGGCTCTTTCGCGCGCCTTTCCCGATGATCGGGGAATCGCCGGTCAGGAGATCCCGTCGACCCGGACGACCCGCTCCCGGATCAGCCAGGAACCGCCGTCCGGAACCAGAATGTCCTCGCAGGTCGTGCTCGCGTGCAGAAGGGTCCCCTTCTCCTTGCTCGACTGGAACACCAGGGCGTAGCTGACGACCCGGACGCTCCCGTCCCCGGGGGAGATGTGGCTCATCCCGAGCCAGTGGCGCCGGACGATCCCCGCCTCGGCGAGCTTGTCGGCGACGGCTCGGGACGCCGACCGGATGTTCTCCCGCCCGCGGACGGGTTCGGGATGGCCCTGGGCGTCGAACACGCCGTCGGAGGTGAAGGCGCCCGCCCACTCCTCGACCCTTCCGGCGTCGAGGAGCTGCATGTGCCAGGCGTAGAAGTTGTCGATGTCGGCCCGCAGTTCGGCGGGCGCGACGGTGGTCGGCGCGGTGGTCGGCATGCTGCGTCCTTCCTTGAGTCGTGTTGCGGGAGTCGTGCCGCGGGGTCGCGTTCCCGTCAGCGGACGGTCTGCGCGGGCGGGTGCCCGGCGTTTCGCGGGGCCCGCGGATTCGGCACGGCGGTCGCGGCCGGCGCCGGCCCGGGGGCCGTCGCCGCCTTGGGCGCCGTGCACGTCAGCGGCGTCCTGGGCTGCTCGCCCTGCAGGACGGCGGCGTGCACCTCGTTGAGTTCGGGAGACGGGCTGAGCCCGAGATCCTCGGCGAGGATGGTGCGGGCCGAGTGAAAGGCCTCCAGCGCGTCGTAGCGGCGCCCGGAACGTGCCAACGCGCACACCAGGAGAGCGTGGTACCACTCGTCGTACGGCTTGAGGGCGACCAGTGAGCGCAGCTCGCCGATGAGCTCGCGGTGCCGGCCGAGCCGCAGGTCGGCCTCGATGCGCAGGTTCAGCGCGTGCGCTCGGTGCTCGTCCAGCGCCGCCGCGTGGCTCTCCAGCACCCGGCCGAGCTCGACGTTGGCCAGCGGGGGACCGGTCCAGAGGTCGAGCGCGTCGCACAGCGGCTCCACGGCCTCGGCGGAGCGGCCGTCCTGCAGCAGCCCGCGGCCCCTGGCGAGCAGCCGGTCGAACCGGCTGAGGTCCAGCTGCTCGGGGGAGACCCCCAGCATGTAGCCGGGCGGGCGGGTGAGCAGGACGTCCCTGTCCCCGTCACCGTCCCGCTCGGGCGTCGCCTCGGCCGTCAGCCAGCGCCGGATCTGGTACACGTACGTCTGGGCGGTGCGGGCCGCGCTGCGCGGCGGGTCATCGCCCCACAGCTCCTCGATGATCGTGTCGAGCGGCACGACGCGGTCCGCGCGCACCAGCAGCAGCGCGAGCGTGTTCAGCACGCGCGGCGCGGTCGGTGCGAACGCCGATCCGCCGCCGCCCACGACCTCCAGCGGGCCGAGCAGCTTGAAGCGGAGCATCTGAGTTTCGCCCTCCGTCGATCTGTTCGCGGTTATTCACGGCATTCGCCGCTTTTTGCCAGGAAGACGCTTTCTAACCGCGCCATCGTCGTTCGGTGGGGAATGGGACCCGAACGTCGACCGCCGCATGCTCCTTCCGGTCCGAGCGGGGGTATCGAAAGGAGTACTCCGCGGTCGGTGCGAACGCGTTTCCGCCTTCGGCGCTCGGTTATCAAGCGCGACGTCAGAGAACGCCTCGTCGACCGAAGAGGAGTGATCCTCGGTGACGACAGAAACGACGGTTGCCGAGAAGGGCACGTCGGAGCGGCTCGGGCTCGTCCTCGCCGTCTGCTGCGCCGGCCAGTTCCTGGTGGTGCTGGACGCCTCGGTGATGAACGTCGCGCTGCCCTCGATCAAGACCGCGCTGCACTTCCGGACCGACTCGCTGCAATGGATCATCAACGCGTACACCATCGTGTTCGCGGGTTTCCTGCTGCTCGGCGGACGGCTCGCCGACATCTACGGGCGGCGCCGGGTCTTCCTCGGCGGCATCGCCGTTTTCACGCTCGCGAGCCTGGCCGGCGGCCTGGCCTGGAACCCGGCCTCGCTGCTCGCCGCGCGGGGCGTCCAGGGACTGGGCGCGGCCATCATGGCGCCGGCGACGCTCACCGTCCTCGGCACCACCTTCACCGACCGGGAGCGTCGCGCCCGGGCGTTCGGGCTCTGGGGGGCGGTCGCCGCGGGAGGCGGCGCGATCGGCGCGCTCGTCGGCGGGGCCATCACCGAGTGGCTCTCCTGGCGCTGGATCCTGCTCGTCAACGTCCCCGTCGGCGTCCTGCTGACGGTGGGCGCGGTGTACGCGGTCACCGAGTCCCGCAAGGAGGACGACGACCGGCGGATGGACCTGCCCGGCGCCCTCGCCATCACGGCCGGGCTGATCCTGCTCGTGTACGGCATCGTCCGGTCCGAGAAGGAGGGCTGGGACTCGCCGCAGATCGTCGCGAGCCTGGGTGTGGCCGTCGTCCTCCTGGCCCTGTTCGCGGTGAACGAGGCCCGCCGGAGGAGCCACCCGCTGGTGCCGCTCGGCATCTTCCGCAACCGCTCGGTGACGGTGGCCAACCTGGTCGCGTTCACCAGCACCGCGGCTCTGTGGGGGACGTTCTTCCTGTTCACCCTGCTGCTCCAGCTCGTCCTCGGCTACAGCCCCCTGGAGACCGGGTTCGCCTACCTGCCGCTGTCCCTCGGCATCGTCGCGGCGGCGCGCGGCATCGCCCCGCTGGTGCCGAAGGTCGGCCCTCGCCCCCTGCTGGTGGCCGGGTTGCTGCTGTCGGCGGCCGGCCTGGCCTGGCTGTCGCGCGCCGGAGCCGGCGCCGGTTTCCTGACCGACCTGTTCGGCCCGACGCTCGTCCTCGGCATCGGCCAGGGCCTGGTGTCGGCGTCGATGACCGTCGCGGGCACGTCCGAGGTCGGCTACCGCGAGCAGGGCCTCGTCTCCGGGCTGCTCAACACCAGCCGCCAGGTCGGCGGCGCGCTCGGGCTCGGCATCCTCGCCGTCGTCGCGGCCGCGCACACCTCCGACGTCGCGCACGGCGCCCACGTCACCACCCGGGCCCTCGCCGAGGGCTTCGACCGCGCCCTGCTGGTCTCGGCGCTGTTCCCGCTGCTGGGCGTGGCCGCCGCCCTCGCCGTCCCGAGGATCCGCCCGGACGAGGAGCGGGCCGCGCGCGGCTGACCCCGCCTCGACAGCATCCCGACAGGACGTCGACGGACGCGGGCGAGATTGGGGCCATGGATGCGAGCCAGTCAGCGACCTCCACCACGGTCCCTCCCGTCCGCAAGTCCGTCGACGTCTCCGTGCCGGCGGACCGGGCCTTCGCGCACTTCACCCGCCGGCCCACCGACTGGTGGCCGGAGAGCCACGTGCTGGTCGCCCGGCGGGAACGGGTGATCTTCGAACCCCGGGTGGGCGGCCGCTGGTACGAGCGTTCCACCGACGGCTCCGAGCTCGACTGGGGCCGGGTGCTCGCCTGGGACCCGCCGCGCCGCCTCGTGCTGACGTGGCGCATCGACGGCGCCTTCCGTCCCATCGACGGCGACGAGCGGGCCAGCCGCGTCGAGGTGACCTTCACCCCGCGCGGGCCCGGGTCGACCCGTGTGGAACTGGCCCACGTCGAGCTGGCGCGGCACGGCGAGGCCGCCGGGCGCATCCGCGCGGCCATCGACGGCCCGAGCCCCGGCGAGACGCTCGCGAGATTCGCCGCCACCCTCACCTCAGGAGAAGACCATGCCTGACCACGAGCACATGCCCGACCAGGAGCACCCGCACGAGGCCGAGGCGCGCGGCGCGCCCTTCCCCTGGCGCCGCCCCGGCCCGTTCGCCCCGCCCGACCGGCACCGCGAGTGCCGCGAGGCGCCGGGCCTCACCCGGGTCCCGCGGTCGGCGGGCGAGCCGACCTGGGTGGTCACCCGGTACGCGGAGGTCCGCGAGGCCCTGAACGACGAGCGGCTCGGCAACGACCGGGGCCGCCCGGGGTTCCCCGCGCCGTTCCCGATCCCCAAGGACTTCACGCTCAACTCGTCCCTGCTCGGCATGGATCCGCCCCGGCACACCGACTACCGCAAGCGCGTCGCCAAGGACTTCACCGTCCGGCGCGTCAAGCTGCTGCGGCCCCGCGTCGAGGAGATCGTGGACGGGCAGGTGGCCGCGCTGGCCGACGCGGGCCCGCCGTGCGACCTGCTCGCCGGCTTCGCCCTGCCGATCACCATCTCGGTGATCATGGAGCTGCTGGGCATCCCGCCGCGCGACAAGGACTTCCTCCACGTGCGCACCCGCACCATGTTCGGCGGGACGGCCACGGCCGCCGAGCGCAAGGAGGCGGTCAACCAGCTGGACGCCTACTTCCGCGACCTGGTCGCCGCCAAGTACGACGACCCCGGCGACGACCTCGTCTCCAAGCTCACCGGCGCGTTCCCGCGCGAGGACGACTTCGACGAGCTCGTCCACCTGACGCGGCTGCTGTTCAACGGCGGGCACGAGAGCACCGCCAGCATGATCGCGGTGGGCACGCTCGCGCTGCTGCGCCACCCGGACCAGCTCGACCTGCTGCGCGGCGACCCCGACCTCGCGCCGCAGGCCGTCGAGGAGCTGCTGCGCTACCTCAGCGTCACCGACCTCACCACGGCGCGCGTCGCGCGCACCGACCTGACGATCTCCGGCACGCCGGTGCGGGAGGGCGAGGGCGTCTTCCCGCTCACCGCCGCCGCCAACCGGGACCCCGAGGCGTTCGAGCGCCCCGACGAGCTCGACATCACCCGCGGGTCCCGCAAGCACCTGGCCTTCGGCCACGGCCGCCACCTGTGCCTCGGGTCGGAGCTGGCCCGGCTGGAGCTGGAGGTCGTCTTCCGCACCCTCTACCGCCGGCTGCCCGGACTGCGGCTCGCCGTCCCGTTCGAGGAGCTGTCCTTCAAGGACGGCGGGCTCGTGTACGGCGTCGAGGCGCTGCCCGTCACCTGGTGACCCGTCTGGAGTGATGAACGTGACCACCACCATGACCGACGAGAGCACGGCCCTGGACGCCGCCGTGCGGGCCGCCGCCGACCACGCCGACGAGGCCGACCGCACCGGCCGGCTGAGCGACGAGGCCGTCGCCGCCGTGGCCGCGACCGCCCTGCCCCGCCACTTCGTGCCCGCCCGCTGGGGCGGCGCCGAGTCCACGTTCCGTGAGCTGACCGCCGCGGTCGTCCGGCTCGGCGAGGCGTGCGCGTCCACCGCCTGGTGCGCCGCGATGCTCGCCTACACCGGCCGGTTCGCCGCCCACCTGCCGATCGAGGGCCAGCGCGACCTGTGGGACGGCACGCCGGGCACGCTGCTCGTCCCCGGCCTGGTGCCCGCCGGCTCCGCCGAGGAGACCGAGGGGGGCTTCCTGCTGCGCGGGCGCTGGCGCTACGTCAGCGGCGTCGAGTTCGCCGACTGGGCGTTCATCTCCGGGCCCGCGGGCGGCGGCATCGAGCCGCGCTTCTTCGCGGTGCCCCGCGCCGACTTCACCTTCGAACCCAGCTGGGACGCGGTCGGCATGCGCGCCACCGGCAGCCACACCCTCGTGGTGGACGAGGCGTTCGTGCCGGCCCACCGCACGGCGCTGTTCAAGGAGGTGATGGGCGGGATGAACCACACCTCGCAGGCGCCGCAGCACAACACCCCGCTCCCCGCCGTCGGCGGCCTGACCTGCATCTCCGCGCTGATCGGCGCGGCGCGCGGCGCCCTGGCGTCCGCGACCCGCACCGCCGCGGCCAAGCGCGCGTCGGGCCCGCCGGCCGGCGCCCCGCGCACCGGCGGCCCGCCGCCGGCCGGCGACGCGGCGTCGGTGGACCTCGCGACGTCCGCCGCGCGGATCGAGGCGGCCGAACTGCTGATCGACCAGGTCGTGTCGGCGCTGGACGCCGGAGAGGGCCGCCCGCGCGCGTTCGAGAACGCCAACCGCGCCTCCTATGCGGCGTCCCTGCTGGTGGAGGCGGTCAACGCGCTGATGAAGTCGGCGGGCACCGCGGCACAGGACCGGAGCGCGCCGCTCCAGCGGTGCTGGCGGGACGTCACCGTCGGCTGCTCGCACGCCGCGCTGCGCCCCGAACGCGCCGCGTCCGGCTTCGTCGAGGCGCTGGCCAAGCGCACCTGACCCCCCGACGTCGATCGGGGGTCGTCCCCCCACAAGTGACCCGGAAAGGAGTCGACGATGGAATACGGAGTGGCACTGCCCACCATGGTCCGGGGCGTCCAGGGGCGTGACCTGCTGGACTGGGCCCGCCGGGCCGAGACGGCCGGGCTCGCCGACCTGGCGGTGCTCGACCGCCTGGTGTACGGCAACGATGAGCCCCTGGTCACCCTGGCCGCCGCCGCGGCCGTGACCGAACGGATCCGGCTCACCACCGGGATCCTCATCGCCCCGTACCGGGGCAACACCGCGCTGGTCGCCAAGCAGGCCGCGTCCGTCCACCACCTGTCGGGCGGGCGGCTCACCCTCGGCGTCGCGGTGGGCGCCCGGCCGGACGACTACGCGGCGTCGGGCGCCGAGTTCGGCGACCGGGGCCGCCGCCTCGACACGATGCTCGCCGAGATGCGCAAGATCTGGGCGGGCGGCGATATCGGCCCGGAGCCGCCCGGCGGCGATCCCGAGATCCTCGTCGGCGGCCGCGCGCCGGGCGCGCTGCGCCGGGCCGTCGCGCACGGCGACGGCTACTTCGCCGCCGCCGGGCCGCCGCAGACCTTCGCCGAGCGCGCCGGCGACGTCCGCCGCCGCTGGCAGGAGGCCGGGCGCCCCGGCGCCCCGCGGGTGGTCGCGCAGGCGTACTACGCCCTCGGCCCGGACGCGGACGCCCACGTCCGCGAGCACCTCGGCGACTACTACTCCTTCGCGGGACGGCTCGCCGAGATGATGATCAAGGGCGCTCTGACGACGCCCGAGCGGCTGCGCGAGGCCGCTCGCGCCTTCGCCGACGCCGGATGCGACGAGCTCGTGCTGGTGCCCTGCGCGGCCGGGCAGGAGCAGCTCGACCTGCTCGCCGAGACGCTGCGGGAGGCCGTCTGATGTCGAGGAGGAGAACCGTCATCACCGGGATCGGCGTGGTCGCCCCCGGCGGGATCGGCACCGGGCCCTTCTGGGAGCTGATCACCTCGGGACGGACGGCGACGCGCCGCATCACCCAGTTCGACCCGTCCGCGCACCGCTGCCAGGTCGCCGCCGAGTGCGACTTCGACCCCGCCGAGGCCGGCCTCACGCCGCGGGAGATCCGGCGCAGCGACCGGTTCGTCCAGCTCGCGAAGGTGGCCGCGCGGGAGGCCGTGGACGACAGCGGCCTGTCCATCGACGGGCGCCTGGCCGAACGGACCGGCGTCGCGATGGGCAGCGCGGTCGCCGGGACCAAGAGCATGGAGAGCGAGTACGTCGTGCTCAGCGACGGCGGCGCGCACTGGAAGGTCGACCCGGCCTACGTCAGCCCGCACATGTACGACTACTTCCTGCCCAGCTCGGTGGCCGCCGAGGTCGCGCTCACCACGGGCGCCCGCGGGCCGGCCACCGTCGTGTCGACCGGCTGCACCTCCGGCATCGACTCGGTGGCGCACGCCGCCGAGGTGATCCGGGACGGCTCGGCCGACGTGGTCGTCACCGGCGGCAGCGACGCCCCGATCTCGCCGATCACCGTGACCTGCTTCGACGTGATCAAGGCGCAGTCGGTCTACAACGACGAGCCGCCGCGCGCCTGCCGCCCGTTCGACCGCACCCGCCGCGGACTGATCCTCGGCGAGGGCTCCGCCGTCCTGGTGCTGGAGGAGTACGAGCACGCCCGGCGGCGCGGCGCGCGGATCTACGCCGAGGTCGCGGGCGCGGCGTCCCGGTGCAACGCCTTCCACATGACCGGCCTCAAGCCCGACGGCCGGGAGATGGGCGAGGCGATCACCACCGCGCTCGGCGAGGCCCGGATGAACCCCGAGGACGTGGACTACGTGAACGCCCACGGCTCGGGCACCAAGCAGAACGACCGGCACGAGACGGCGGCGTTCAAGCGCGCCCTCGGCGAGCACGCCCGCCGTACCCCGGTCAGCGGGATCAAGGCGGCGGTCGGCCACTCGCTCGGCGCGATCGGCTCCATCGAGATCGCCGCGTGCGCGCTGGCGATGGCGCACGGCGTGGTGCCGCCGACCGCCAACCTGCGCGAGCCCGACCCCGAATGCGACCTGGACTACGTGCCGCTCGACGCGCGCGAACACCGCGTGCGCGGCGCGCTCACCGTCGGCAGCGGGTTCGGCGGGTTCCAGAGCGCGATGGTGTTCCGCGATCCGGAGCGAGCCCGCGACGAGGAAGGGAGTGGCGCATGAGCGGCCAGGCGGTGGTGACCGGCATCGGTGTGACCGCCCCGAACGGCATCGGCGCCCACGACTACTGGGACGCCGTCCGCGGCGGGCGGAGCGGCATCGGCCCGATCACCAGGTTCGACGCGTCCGGCTACCCGGTGGCGCTGGCGGGGGAGATCCCCGAGTGCGCGGCCGAACGGGACCTGCCCGAGCGGCTCCTGCCGCAGAGCGACCGGGTGACCAGGCTCGCCCTCGTCGCCGCCGAGCAGGCGCTGCGGGACGCGGCGGTCAAGCCGGGCGACGTGCCCGAATACCAGATGGGCGTCGTCACGGCGAGCACGTCCGGCGGCCTGGAGTTCGGGCAGCGCGAACTGCAGAAGCTGTGGGGGAGCGGCTGGCGCGACGTGAGCGCCTACATGTCCTTCGCCTGGTACTACGCGGTGCACACCGGCCAGATCTCCATCCAGAACGGGATGCGGGGCCCCGGCGGGGTCCTGGCCTCCGAGCAGTCGGGCGGCCTGGACACGCTGGCCTTCGCCCGCCGGAAGATCCGTGCCGGCACGACGATGATGGTGGCCGGAGGCGTGGACGGCACGCTCTGCCCCTACGGCATCGCGATCCAGACCGCGAGCGGAGAGCTCAGCCCGTGCACCGACCCCGAGGGGGCCTACCTGCCGTTCGACGCCGGCGCGGGCGGCTGCGTCCCGGGCGAGGGCGGAGCGATCCTCATCGTCGAGGACCGCGACGACGCGCGGGAGCGCGGCGCCCCGCAGATCTACGGCGCCGTCGCCGGGCACGGCGCGGCGTTCGACCCGGAGCCCGGCTGCGCCGACGGCCTGTACCGGGCCGCGCGGACCGCCCTCGACGACGCCGGGGTGCCCGCCGAGGCCGTGGACGTGGTGTTCGCCGACGCGGCGGGGCGCCGCGACCTGGACGACGGGGAGGCGACGGCGCTGACCCGGCTGTTCGGGGCGCGCGCCGTCCCGGTCACCGCGCCCAAGTCGATGACGGGGCGGCTGCTGTCGGGCGGCGCGGCGCTGGACCTGGCGACCGCCCTGCTGTCCCTGCGGGACGCGGTGATCCCGCCGACCGTCGGCACCCGTCCCGGCCGCGCCGACGACCGCATCGACCTGGTGGTGGACGAGCCGCGGCCCGCCGAGCTCGGGACGGCGCTCGTCCTGGCCCGGGGGCGCGGCGGCTTCGCCTCGGCGGCCGTGCTCACCGCGCCGTAGCCCTGCTCACCGAGGGAGTCCCGCATGTCCGACATCAGGCCGTACCGGGTCGCGGTCCCCGAGTCCCGGCTCGACGACCTGCGACGCCGGCTGCGCGCCACCCGGTGGGCGCCCGATCCGCCCGGCACCGGCTGGTCGCGCGGCGTCCCCACCGCCTACCTGCGCCGCCTCGCCGCCTACTGGGCCGACGGCTACGACTGGCGGCGGCACGAGGCGGACCTGAACGCCCACCCGCAGTTCGTCACCGAGATCGACGGGACCGCCGTGCACTTCCTGCACGAGCGCTCCGCGAACCCCGGCGCCGTCCCGCTGGTGCTGCTGCACGGCTGGCCGGGGTCGGTCGCCGACTTCCACACCCTGATCGGCGCTCTCAGGGACGCCTTCCACCTGGTGGTGCCCTCCCTGCCCGGCTTCGGGTTCCCGGGGCCGCCGCCGGAACCGGGATGGACCGACGAGCGGACCGCCAGGGCGCTGAACGAGCTGATGCGCCGCCTCGGATACGCCGAGTACGGGGTGCACGGCGGCGACGTCGGCGCGTTCGTGGCGCCGCGCATGGGCATGGACGCCCCGGACCGCGTCCGCGGTGTCCATGTCAACGCCCTGGTCACGGTGCCCGGCGACGACGAGGACGTCGAGGCGCTGGACGCCGCCGACCGCGAGAGGCTGGAGGCGATGCGGCGGTGGCAGGAGAACGAGGGCGCCTACCTGCGCGTCCAGGGCACCAGCCCGCAGACGCTCGCGCATGCCCACCACGACTCGCCCGCCGGGCTGCTCGCCTGGTTCGCGGAGCGGTACCGCGACCTGTCCGGTACCGCCGACCTGCCGGACGACGCACTCGGCAGGGACGCCGTCCTGACCGACGTCAGCGTCTACTGGTTCACCGGCACGGCGGGCTCGGCGGCGCACAGCTACTACGAGCGGTTCCACGACCAGGGGGAGCCTGCCGGCCGCTCCCCGGTGCCCACGGCGGTGGCGGTCTTCCCGACCGACCACGCCGTCCGGCCGTTCGCCGAGCGCGCGAACACGGTCGTCCGGTGGACGGAGTTCGGGCGGGGCGGCCACTTCCCCGCGCTGGAGGCTCCGGACCTGCTGGCCGCCGACCTCCGCGCCTTCTTCCTCGACGAGATCTTCGGGAGACCACGATGACCGAGCCGCGACTGCAACGGCTGGCCGCCGGTGTGCACGCCTACGTCCAGCCGGACGGAGGATGGTGCCTGAACAACGCCGGCGTCATCGCCTCCGGCGACACCACGATCGTGGTGGACACCGCCGCGACCATGAGACGCGCCCTGGCCCTGCGGGACGCGGTGCGCCGGGTGGCGTCCGCGCCGCCGCGCCTCGTCGTGAACACGCACTTCCACGGCGACCACACCTTCGGCAACTGCGTCTTCACGCCGGAGGCCGTCGTGCTCGCCCACCAGGGCACGCGCGAGGAGGCGATCCTCGCGGACCTGCACCTCACGGGCCTCTGGCCGGACGTCGAGTGGGGCGACCTGCGCCTCGAGCCGCCGGCGCTCACCTACGAGCGGCGGATGACGCTGCACGCCGGGGACCTGCGCGCCGAGCTGTTCCGCCTCGGCCCCGCCCACACCCGCGACGACACCGTCGTGTGGCTGCCGGACCAGCGCGTCCTGTTCGCCGGAGACCTCGTCATGTCGGGCGTCACCCCGTTCTGCATGATGGGTTCGGTCGAGGGCTCGCTGCGCGCGATCGAGACGCTGCGCGGCCTGGAGCCGGCCGTCGTCGTGCCCGGCCACGGACCCGTCGGCGGGCCCGAGCTGCTGGACGAGACGGAGCACTACCTCCGCTGGACGCGAGAACTGGCCCAGCGGGGCCTCTCCGACGGGCTGGACCCCCTGGAGATCGCGCGCCGAGCCGAGCCGGACCGGCGGCTGCTCGACCCCGAGCGCCTCGTCCCGAACCTGCGCCGCGCCTGCGCCGAGGAGCGCGGCGCCCCGCCCGGCGAGCGCATGGACGTCGCCGCGATGTTCGAAGAAATGATCACCTACCACGGCGGCCCGCTGCCCTGCCGAGCCTGATCCGGAGGAGACCGTGCGCAAGATCCTGATCGCGAACCGGGGCGAGATCGCGGTCCGCGTCGTGCGGGCGTGCCGCGACGCGGGCCTCGCCAGCGTGGCCGTGTACGCCGATCCGGACGTCGGGGCGCCGCACGCGCGGATGGCCGACGAGGCGTACGCGCTCGGCGGCGCCACCCCCGCGGACACCTACCTGGACATCGGCAAGGTGCTCAAGGCGGCGGCGGACGCGGGCGCCGACGCCGTGCACCCCGGCTACGGGTTCCTGTCCGAGAGCGCCGAGTTCGCCCGGGCCGTCATCGACGAGGGCCTCGTCTGGATCGGTCCGCCCCCGTCCGCCATCGACCTGCTCGGCGACAAGGTGCAGGCCCGCCGCGTCGCCCGCGAGCAGGGCGCCCCGCTCGCCCCAGGGACGCCCGAGCCGGTGTCCGGCGCCGGCGAGGCCGTGGCGTTCGGACGCGAGCACGGCCTGCCCGTGGCGATCAAGGCCGCGTTCGGCGGCGGCGGCCGGGGCCTCAAGGTGGCCCGCACCCTCGACGAGATCCCCGATCGCTTCGAGTCGGCCGTCCGCGAGGCCGAGACGGCGTTCGGGCGCGGCGAGTGCTTCGTCGAGCGCTACCTCGACCGTCCCCGGCACGTCGAGACCCAATGCCTGGCCGACCGGCAGGGGAACGTCGTCGTGGTGTCCACCCGCGACTGCACCCTGCAGCGCCGCCACCAGAAACTCGTAGAGGAGGCCCCCGCGCCCTTCCTCACCGAAGAGCAGCGGCGGACGCTGTACGAGTCGTCCAAGAAGATCCTGCGGGCCGCCGGCTACGTGGGCGCGGGCACCTGCGAGTTCCTGGTCGCCGCCGATGGCGCGCTGTCGTTCCTGGAGGTCAACACCCGGCTCCAGGTCGAGCACCCGGTCACCGAGGAGGTCACCGGCATCGACCTGGTCAGGGAGATGTTCCGGATCGCCGAGGGTGAAGCGCTCGGCTATGGCGACCCCGCCCCCCGCGGCCACGCGGTGGAGTTCCGGATCAACGCCGAGGACCCGGGCCGCGGCTTCCTGCCCGCGACCGGGACGCTCGCGGCCTGGCGGCCCCCCTCCGGCCCGGGCGTTCGCCTGGACGGCGGCTGCGCCGAGGGCCAGGAGATCCCGGGCCAGTTCGACTCCCTGCTCGCCAAACTCGTGGTCACCGGCCCGACCCGCGACATCGCCCTGCAGCGCGCCCGCCGCGCCCTGGCGGAGTTCGAGGTGGCCGGGATCCCGACCGTCCTGCCCTTCCACCGCGCGGTCGTCGAGGAGAAGGCCTTCACCGGCGAGCCCTTCGACGTCCACACGGCCTGGATCGAGTCCGACCAGTCGCCCTCGGTCCCTCCCTGCCCGGACTCCTCCGAGGCCCCCGCCCCGCCCGTCCGCAAGCCCGTCACCGTCGAGGTGGACGGCAAACGCGTCGAGGTCGTCCTGCACTCGTCCGCCGACGCTCCGGCGGCGCCCTCCCGCCCCCGGCCCCGCAGGGCCAAGGCCAAGGAGGACAACGGCGACGCCCTGGTCTGCCCGCTGCAGTCCACCATCGTGAAGGTCCTCGTCGAAGAGGGCGACACCGTGGCCGCCGGCGACACCATCGTCGTGGTGGAGGCGATGAAGATGGAGCAACCCCTGACCGCGCACAAACCCGGCACCGTCTCCGCGCTCAACGCCAGCCCCGGTCGGCCCGTGACCAACGGCGCCGAGATCTGCCTGATCCGCTGATCACGTGTTCGGCGGCAGGGCGATGCCGCACATCGGGGCTGCACTGGAGGGGTTCGTTTAACTGAACCGGCTGTCTTAATAGGAGCGGACCGACCAATACTCGGTTATGGGGCATCGAATTCTCTCGATTTGCTTGTCCTGCCGGGCTATTAATAGGAAACTTAACTATCAATAGCCCCCCGCCCCTAGGACTCCCCATGTCGGTAGAGACTCCCTTGCGGCCCTCGCCGCCCGTGGCATCCGAGCGCCCGGCCCTTTACGCCCTCGCGGCAGGACGGCTCTTCCTGGGCTGGACCTTCTTCTGGGCCTTCGTCGACAAGCTCTTCGGCCTCGGCAGGCCCGCGGAGAAGGGCTGGCTGGCCGGCGTCTCGCCGTCCGAGGGCTTCCTCGGCCACACCCAAGGCCCGTTCAAGGAGATCTTTCACGCGATGGCCGGCATGGTCTGGGTCGACGCCCTCTTCATGTTCGGGCTCGGCGGCCTCGGCATCGCGCTGCTCCTCGGGATCTGCCTCCGCCTCGCCGCGATCGGCGGCACCGTCCTCCTCGCCATGCTGTGGGCGGCGTCCCTCTGGCCGGACGCCAATCCCTTCATGGACATGCACTGGATCTACGCCGCCATGTTGATCTCCGCCGCGCTCGCCGACGCCGGAAGGCCGCTCGGGCTCGGACGTTTCTGGGAACGGCTCCCGCTGATCCGCCGCCACCCCCTCCTCCGCTGACGACTGCCGCACCAGGAACTCATGCCACTGGAGCACCGGTGGCCCGCTGAGGAAAATCCTTTCCCAGCCAAATCGAGCGCGCCCTTTCCGGTGGACCTCGCTCACCACTCCGTTGGACGGCGCGAGCGTATTGTGACCTGCAGGGTATAACTGTGAGTAACGGCATGGGCGCATAATGTTCCTACACTCCGAAAGGAAGGAACCTTATGGACCTACAGACGATCCAGTCGAGTGTCGAGACTCCGTCCGAGCGCTCCGCCGACGCCGTCTTCACCGGCACCGCCGTCTTCGTCGCGCACGGCCAGGTGATCCTCAACGCCACCTCGAACGTGTTCACCGCCGGCACGCGCGTCGTCGCCTCCATCGTCGAGATCGACAATGCCGGCGTCCCGTTCATCGGATCGGCCCGAATGACCATTCACAACGTCCGGCCGTACCAGGGAGGCGTACAGGTCTGGGCGAACATCGAATGGAACACCAACCTGCGCGTCCGGGTCAGCTACTTCTGGGAGAACTGACCCGACTGCGCGTCAGATTGTGTGTGCCGCAGTGCCGGCGCGCATTCTCTGAGAAGGGGTTCCGGCCATGGTTGGGCCCCCTTTCCCCAGCGCCCCCAAGACAGGGGAGCGCCACAGCAGGACCGCGTCACCGCCGGCGCGGCGTGACCCTCGCGCCCGAGCCACACCACCCTGACGCCGACACGACTGACGGCGGGCTTCTGCAGGGCCGGTCCCGCTGATTTGGTGGTCGCACCCGATGGCCAGGCGGCCGCCCGGCGGTCACGATGGAAGCACAGGCCGCCAGCCACCGGACCGGCAGGGGAGGATGCGTGACCGAGGGCCTTCCGAGAGACCAACTGCTGCCCGGCTTCCTCACCTGGACGTCGCTGGCCCTCCTCACGTGCCTCGTCCTGATCACGGTGCTGGCCATCGCGTCGCTGCGGGTGGTCCCTGAAGGAGAACGCCTCGTGATCTCCCGCCTCGGCGGTCCCGCCACGGTGCGCGGACCCGGCCGGATGCTGGTGGTGCCGGGCATCGACCGATGGGTCCGCGTCCCGAGGAAGTGGGATCCCCTCGACATATGGCTGGAGGCCCCCACGCGCGACGGGGTGCTCCTGCGGCTGAAGGCCGTGGCCCTGATCTCGGTGTTCGACCCCGCCCGCTACGCGTTGCGGCCGGTTCCAGAGGCGGCGGCGATCAGCGTCATCGTGGAGGGCCATCTGCGCCGCCATGTGGCGGAGCGGCGCCTGAACGAACTGGGCGACCTGATCCCGGGCCGGACGCCCCCACTGACCGCCGACCTCGACGACGCCGTCGGCGAGTGGGGCCTGAAGATCACCCTGCTGGAGATCGTCCGAGCCGACGTCCCCCTCGTCGGCCTCCATCGCTGGCTGACCGGCGACACCCCCGTCCCGCCGACGTGAGCCGATCACTCAGGCCCGGCTGACCACGGTCACGACCATGACGATCGCGGCGGCTCCGCCGAGAATCATGATCGTCGAGGGGGATGTGCGGTCCATGACGACTCCGCCGAGGAGGGCGCCGGTCGACAGCGTCGCCTGGAACGAGGCCGTGAACAGTACGGAGGCCGCCTCCGGGGCGTCCGGGGCCGCTCTGGCGAACCAGGTCTGCGAACAGACCGGAACGGCGCCATAGCCGGCACCCCACAGGACGAGCAGCGCGATGGCGGCCGGATCCCACCGCCCCAGCAGAGGAAGCGCCAGGGTGGCGAAGGCGATCAGACCTCCGGCCACGGCGAAGGTGGCGTGCGGATGGCGGGCCAGAGCCGTGCCCGCGAGAAAGTTGCCCAGGACGCCCGCCACGCCGTAGGCCAGCAGGAACACCGTGATCAGCCCTGAGGACACATGCGTCACCCGTTCCAGGAAGGGCGTGACGTAGGTGTACGCGCCGAAGTGCGCGAGGACGACCAGGACGGTCACCACGAGCGCGAACCGGGTGTCGAGGCCCCGCATCATGGTGCGCAGCGCGGTGAGGCGGGTGGCCCTCTCAGCGGGCAGCGGGGGGACCAGCACGGCGAGCGCGATGAGCACCGCCACCGACAGCAGGCCCATCACCGCGAAACTGGTCCGCCACCCCGCGAGATCTCCGATCAGCGTCCCGAGCGGCACGCCGAGGACCGATCCCAGCGGGACGGCCGAGAAGACGACCGCGGTCGCCCGGCGCGTCGCGTGTGCCGGGACCAGCCGGTCGGCCAGGCCCGCCCCGATCGACCAGAAGCCGCCGATGACCGCGCCGACGAGGACGCGTGACACGAGCATCGCCCAGTACGCCGGGGCGGCGGCGGCGATGAAGTTCGCCGACGCCAGCAGGAACATGCAGGCGCACAGCATGAGCCGCCGGTCGATCCGCGCCGTCGCGACGGTGACCGTGGGCGCGGCGGCCGCCGCCAGGTATCCGGGCATGGTCATCATCAGCCCGGCCGTCCCGTCGGAGACGGTGAAGCCGGAGCCGATGGACGTCAGCAGCCCGATCGGCAGGATCTCGGTGGTGACGATCGCGAAGATCCCCATCATCACCGAGAGCACCGCCGGCCAGTTGGCCACCGCCGACCGCCTCGACGCGGAGGAGCCTTCGGTCAAAGAGGTCGCTGTGGACATCGGTTCCGTCCTGTGAGGGGCAGTTGTGGTGATCGCCCACTCAACAGGCGTCGCCCGCGCAGGTCTGGCGGGTTCGCGACGTCATGGTCGCCGCGCACTATTGGCGGATAATCAACAAGCGTCCAGTGCCGTCGCGACGCGGGAGGGGTGCCTCGCGGTCGACGGCCTCCGCGCCGTAGCCCTCGATCAGCGGCCCGGGCACGGGTCCGCGGCGGGGAGGGCGCCCCGCCCCGCCGCGGTGATCGGGAAGGGAACGTCGACACGGGCTCGCTTCTGTACCTATTGGTATGTACACTGGCGGGGTGAGTGCGAGAGAACGGCTGGTGGAGAGTGCGCGCGAGTTGCTGTGGGAGCGCGGGTACGTGGGGACCAGCCCCAAGACGATCCAGCAGCGGGCCGAGGCAGGTCAGGGCAGCATGTACCACCACTTCGCGGGCAAGGAGGAACTTGCTCGCGCCGCGATCGACCGCACCGCCGAGGAGATGCGGGCCGCCATCGACGTCCAGCTGTCCGAGCCGGGTGCGGCCGTCGAGCGCATCGCCGCCTACCTGCACCGGGAACGGGACGTCCTGCGGGGCTGCCCCATGGGTCGGCTGACTCAGGACCCCGACGTCATCGCCACGCCCACGCTGCGCGAACCCGTCGAGGAGACCTTCGCCTGGCTGCGAGCCCGACTGGCGGCGGTGGTGCAGGAAGGGGTGGATCGCGGAGAACTGGAGTCTTCGGTGGCACCTGCGTCCACCGCGGCCGCGATCGTCGCCACACTCCAGGGCGGCTACGTCCTCGCGCGCGCCGCCGACTCCCCGGAGCCCTTCGACCAGGCGATCGAAGGAATCCTCGCGCTGCTCGCCGCGCGCACCGTCCGCTGACCTTGGAGAAACGCATGCAGATAACCCGTGGACCCGTCGGCGGCACCGCCGCCCCGGCGGAATGGTTCACCGGTGACGCCTGGATCGCGCCGGTGGCCGAACCCGGGGCACGGACGCAGGGCGACAGCGTGCGCTTCGCCCCCGGAAGCCGCACCGTGTGGCACCGGCACCCGCTCGGACAGGTGCTCGTCGTCACCGAGGGCACCGGGCGTGTGCAGCGCCGTGGTGGGCCGGTCGAGACGATCCGGGCCGGCGACATCGTGCGCATCGCGCCCGGCGAGTGGCACTGGCATGGAGCCGCACCCGCCGTCCCGATGACGCATCTGGCCATCGAGCCGATACCGGACGACGGTACTTCCGCCGAGGCCGGGGAGCCGGTCGGCGACAGTGAGTACCACGGCGGCCTCGCGGAGGACGTCCCGCAGGTCACCCGGACGGTGGTGCTCGACCAGCCGCTGTCGCGACCCCGCAGCACGCACCGGGTCGAGGTCCGGCGCATCACCATCGCGCCCGGCCACGCGGCCGGGTTGCACGTGCACAACGGGCCGGTGTTCGGCAGCATCGAGACCGGTTCGGCCGTCTACCAGATCGAAGGCGAAGCGGCGGCCGTCCTCGGCCCCGGTGACGTGTTCCACGAGCCCGAGGGCGCCCGCATCGCGCGCTTCGACGCCGAGGAGGACGGCGTGACCTTCCTCGGGTACTTCCTGCTCGCCGCCGACGAGGCCGCCGAGATGGAGTTCCCCGACCGCTGAGCGCGGTGCCGGGATCAGGCGTCCAGCCGCCTCAGCGCGGTGGCGAGCCGCTCCGCCACCTCGTCGGCGACCGGCTCCAGATCGGGACGGTCGCTGACCGAGACCATGACCTGCGGGTCCAACGCCTCCACGACGGTGTCGTCGCCGTCGGCGCGCACCACCACGTTGCAGGGCAGCAGCGGGCCGATCCGCTGGTCGACGCCGAGTGCCCGGTGCGCGAGCCGGGGGTTGCAGGCTCCCAGGATGAGGTAGTCGTCCATCGTCTCGCCGAGCTTCTCGCGCAGGGTGGCCCGCACGTCGATCTCGGTCAGCACGCCGAAGCCCTGGACCTTCAGGACCGCGCGCACCTGCTCGACGGCCTCGCCGTACGGCCGGTGAAGCCGGACGCTGATCGCGTAGCTCATGATGCTCCCCCTAAGAGGTGCCTTCCCCGTGGAGCTCCCGCGACGCATGCCCGGGGCCGGTCAGTCCTCGATGGTGATGCCGAGTTCCGCCGCGAACGCGTCCAGGAGGCTCATCGCGTCACCGCTCGCGACGATCGCCCCCCGGAACGAGTCCAGGCCGGCGACGCCGCGCAGGTCACAGCCGCGGAACCGGACCGTTCTCATCTCGGCCCCGGAGAACTGGGCGCCGCCGAGCCGGCAGTTCTCGAAGCGGACGCCGGTCATCTCGGCGGACTGGAACGTCGCCTCGGTCAGGTTGCAGTCGCGGAACACCACGTCCCGCAGATGCGCGAACCTGAAGCCGGTGAGGTCGGCGCGGCATCCCTCGACCAGCACGTCCCGCAGGCCGCTCTCGGCGAGCTGCATCCCCGTCATCCGCGCGTTCGTGATCTGCACGTTGAACATCCGGGAGTTGAACGCCCGCAGGTTCGCCAGGTCCGCGTCGCTGAACGCGCAGTCCGCGAGCCCGGCCCGGTGCAGGACCAGCCCGGAGAAGACGGTCTGGGTGAACCGGCAGCGTTCGAACCCGACGTCCTCGACACCGTCCGGGTCGTCCATGGACAGGGTGTCCGCGCCGTACTCCAGCGACAGGTACTTCCCGTCATGCCGGATGTGCCGCTCGACCTTTCCGGCGGGCGTGAGCCTGCGGGGGATCCGCGGCGTCTTGGGCTCTCTCACGGGGGAAGAGGCGTGGGTACGAGCGGGCATGCGGCCGACCCTACTAGCCGACGGCGCCCGGCCCCGTCCCGCTTCGCCGCGGAGCCCGGCGCCGGACGCCGGTATCGTGCCCGCGTGCGGATCTCCCAGTACGCCTACTTCGCCGTGAAATCGAGACGGATGTCAGCGGACGAGATCACGGCGCGGTTGGGCATCGATCCGGACGAGAGGGTCGTGCGCGGCGGCCGCGATGCGCGCCCGCCCCGTCCGGCCAGGCACGTTTGGCGGGTCGTCTGCCGGAAGCCGCACCTGACCGTGGACGAGCAGATCGCGCGGGTCGTGGACAGGCTGTTCGAGCACGCCGGGACCATCGGCACCCTGGTAGCGGAGCTCGACCGCGCGGACGGAGAGATCCATGCAGGCACGCTGCAGGTGGTCCGGGTGTTCGAGGATCCGCAGGGTGAGGAGGACGACCTGACCGGCCCGGTCGAGGGCCTGGAGAAACTCGCCGGTCAGCACCGGCTGCTGGGCTGGCACCTCGACGGGCGGACGCTGGAGTTCCTCCGGCTGACGAGAGCCGAACTGGACGTCGACGAATACGCCTACGGGTGACCCCCGTCCAGGCCGGCGCCGTTGACCGGGTCTGAGCTCCGGGACGTTTCAGCCGAGCCCGCCGGGTAGCCGATGCGGCGCGTCGGACGGCATCGCGTCCGGCGTTCGGGTCATGGTCGAAGGGAGAGCCGTGCAGGGAGCGTTGCAGGCCGGCGGGTGGGGCCTGCTTGCCGGGTCGGCGTTGGTGATGGGCGCCCTGGCCGGCTTCCTCGTGCCGGTTCCGGCGCGGATCGTGGCGGGCGTGATGGCGTTCGGCAGCGGTGTCCTGCTGTCGGCGGTGTCGTTCGACCTGATCGCCGAGGCGAACGAGCGGGGCGGGCTGACCCCGACGGTGATCGGTGCGCTGATCGGCGCGGTGCTCTATGCCGGCGCCGACACCGTCCTGGCCTGGAGGGGCGCGCGGCACCGCAAGCGCTCGGGCGGTCAGCAGCCGTCGGAGGAGCAGCAGCCCGGATCGGGGAGCGCGATCGCCCTGGGCGCGCTGCTGGACGGCGTCCCCGAGTCCATCGTGATCGGCACGAGTCTTCTGGGCGGCGGCGCGGTCAGCCTGGTCACCGTGGTCGCGGTGTTCATCAGCAACGTGCCCGAAGGGCTCTCCAGCGCCTCGGGGATGCGCCGGGCGGGACGCGGCCGCGGCTACGTCTTCGGGCTGTGGAGCGGGATCGCGGTGATCAGTGCCCTGGCGGCGGTCTTCGGTTACACGGTGCTCGGCGACGCCTCCGCCGACGTCCTGGCCGGCATCACCGCGCTGGCCGGCGGCGCCATCCTCACCATGATCACCGACACGATGATCCCCGAGGCCTACGAGGACACGCACCTGCTCACCGGATTGATCATCGTCGTGGGGTTCCTGGCGGCGTTCGCCCTGTCCCACGCCTGACCGGCGGTGTCGGGAGGCGGGGCCCGCGCCGGCGGGCCACGCGACCGGCCGCCGACATCTCCTTCGCGCCACCGGCCGTGCGCGTGTCACCCGGCATACGAGGAAGGCCGAGCGCAACCGGAAGGCCACGTGCCCGGCCCGGCAGCCGGGGCTAGCGGTCGGCGATCAGGACGCGGCCGGAACGGAGGGACCGCCGGCCGCGCACGGGCATGGTGAGCGCGCCGGCCAAGGCGAGCAGGTCGGTGTCGCGGGCCACCGCGTAGCCCTGCCCGGTCAGCAGCTCGCGCATGGCGGCCGGTGTCCAGGCCGACCTCCACGGTTCGCGCGCCATCGGGTCGGGTTGCCGGGACAGCCGCCTCATCGCACGGGCCGCCGGCCGGCCGAGCGAGGCGACCAGCGACGGTGACTGGTAGTTGACGACGAGCCGGCTCCCCGGCGCGGAGGCCTCGGCGACGGCTCGTAGCGTGGCCGTCACCTCGGCGCGGGTCAGGTAGGGGACCACGCCTTCCCAGATCCAGGTGGTGGGCCGGCCGGTCCGGTACCCGGCCGCCTTCAGGGAGTCGTCGAGCCTGTCGGCGGTGAAGTCGACGGGCACGAAGGTGACCTTCCCGGCGGGCGAGGAGAGGGCCGCGGCGCGCTGCCGCTTGTCCTGCTGGGAACTTGGGTGGTCGACCTCGAAGACGGCGGTTCCGGCGAGCTCGGGCATCCGCCACGCCCGTCCGTCCAGGCCGGCGCCCAGGATCACGACCTGCGGGTGGGTGCGCTCCCTGACGGCGTCGTCGATGGCGACCGTGCGGGGCACCAGCCCCTCGGCCGTGGCCCGCAGGAACTCGTACTCCAGCCGGGGTCCCCAGCCCTCGGGAGGCACGCCCGAGCGGGCCTGCTCCACCGCGACGAGTTCTTCGGGGCGGAGCAGCACCGACGCGGTGGGATCGTCGAACCGGTCGGGGGCCAGACGGCCGTGCGCCACGGCCCGGGCCTGGCAGACGAGCACGGCGGTACGGCTGCCCTGCGTCTTGTCCATGCCGGGTGTCCCTTCGTTCCATGGCCGCGTGATCGCTCGGACGACCGCACCGTACCCTCATGACGGTGCGGCTCGATCTCATCACGATCGTCGTGGACGACTACGACGACGCCATCGCGTTCTTCACCGGCGCTCTCGGGTTCGACATGGTCGAGGACTCGCCTTCGCTCACCAACGACGGCCGTCCCAAGCGGTGGGTGGTGGTCCGGCCGCCGGGTGCTCAGACGGGCATCCTGCTCGCCCGCGCGGACGGCCCGCACCAGGCCGCCGTGGTCGGGAACCAGGTCGCGGGGCGCGTGGGGTTCTTCCTGCGGGTGGAGGACTTCGACGCCGCCTACGAACGCATGACGATCGCGGGCGTGGAGTTCGTCACCCGGCCCCGATCCGAACCCTACGGACGCGTCGCCGTCTTCCTCGATCTCGCCGGAAACCGCTGGGACCTGCTCGGTCCCGCCCAGAACGCGCCGTCGGCCTAGCGGCCCGAACCGTGAGCGCGGAGCTTGGACAGTTCCTCGTTCATCGCGCGGAGGAAGCGCAGGATGAGGCGCAGTTCCTCCTCGCTGAACCCGCCCCGCGCCGCCTCGGTGCTCTCCGCCAGCGGGCGGAAGTACTCGCGGGCCATGGTCATGGCGGACGGCTCGTACCGCAGATGGACGACCCGCCGGTCGGCCGGGTCGCGCGCCCGGGTGATGTGGCCGAGGCGTTCGAGGCGGTCGAGGCAGGCGGTGACCGCGCCGGAGGTGACGTTCAGCTCCTCGCGCAGCCGCCCCGGGGTCATCGGCCGGTCGGGGGTGCGCTGCCGTGCGTCCATGATCGCGACCAGGGCCTGGACGTCGGTCGGGTGCAGGCCGCTGGCATGGGCGAACTCGTGCGCGATCCGGTTGAACTCGGAGTTCAACCGGCGCAGCTCGACGGCGAACGACCGGAGGCCGGCGGGACCCTCCGTCTCCTCCGCTCCCTCGGCCATGCCGATCAGATTACAATAACTCAATCATTGAGATAGTTAATGATTGAGGTATTTGTGGGTATGGCCGCGGCAGGTCGAACTCGCTGGGAGGAACCGATGCGAACACCGCCGCGCCCGATCCGCTGGGCGATCCCGGCAGTGCTGCTCCTGGTCTGGCTGGCCGTCGGCGGCGCCTTCGGCCCCTATGCCGGGAAGCTCGGTGAGGTCTCCACCAACGACCAGGCGGCCTTCCTGCCGCGCAGTGCCGAGTCCACCCAGGTCCTGCGGGCGCAGCAGGCCTTCGATGAGAAGGAGACCGTCCCCGCCATCGTCGTGTGGACGGTGAACGGCCGCGTCTCCGACGCCCAGCGGGAAGCGGCGACCCGCGCGCTCGCCGGGCTGCGGGGCGCGCCCGGCACGCTCGGGACACCGTCGCCGGCCCTGCGCTCGGACGACGGCCGGGCGATGGAGGGCGTCGTCCCGCTCAGCCCCGACCTCGACGACGAACTGCCGGCCGTGCTGGACCGGGTCCGTGCGGCGGCGAAGACCGTCCCCGGGGCGACGGCGCAGATCAGCGGGCCGGCCGCCACCCGGGCGGACCTGTCGGACGCCTTCGCCGGGATCGACGGCCTGCTGCTGGGCGTCGCGCTCATCGCCGTCCTGGTCATCCTGCTGCTGGTCTACCGCAGCGTCCTGCTCCCGCTGGTGATCATCCTCGGGGCGGTGTTCGCGCTGGGCCTGGCGTGCGCGGTGGTCTACGCGCTGGCCAAGAACGACCTCGTCCGGGTCGACGGCCAGGTCCAGGGCATCCTGTCGATCCTGGTCATCGGCGCCGCCACCGACTACGCGCTGCTGCTCGCGGCCCGCTTCCGGGAGGAGGCGGCGGCCGGCCGGGACCGCTTCACCGCCGGGTGGGCGGCGGTGCGCGGATCGTTCAGCGCGATCGTCGCCAGCGGAGCCACCGTCGCGCTCGGCCTGCTCGCGCTGCTGCTCAGCAACCTCACCAACAACCGGGCCCTCGGGCCGGTGGGCGCGATCGGCATCGCCTGCGCCGTCCTCAGCGCGCTGACGTTCCTCCCGGCGGTCCTCGTCGTGCTCGGACGGATCGCGTTCTGGCCCGCGAAACCCCGGCCCCCGGCCGAAGGCGCCCGCGGGGGAAGGGGCCTCTGGGCCCGCGTCGCCGGCCTCGTCGACCTGCACCCGCGCCGCGTCGTCGCCGGAACGGGCATCGCCCTCATCGCCTGCGCCGCGTTCGCCCCGGGGCTGCGCGCCCACGGCGTCCCGCTGGAGGAGACGTTCACCAACGACGCGCCCTCGGTCGCCGCGCAGCGGACGCTCTCCGAGCACTTCCCCGGCGGTTCCGGCCAGCCGGCGATCATCATCGCCGACGCGGCGCGGGCCCAGGCCGTCACCGATGCCGCCGTCCGGACGGAAGGCGTCGCGGACGCCGCGCCCGTCGGCGAGTCCGGCCGCCCCGGCGGGCCGCCGAAGGTCGTGGACGGGCGGGTCCGGATCGACGCGACGCTGAAGGCGGCCGCCGACAGCGACGCCGCGAAGGCCGCCCTCAAGCGCCTGCGCGCCGCCGTGCACGGCGTCCCCGGGGCGGACGCGCTGGTCGGCGGCTACACGGCCCAGCAGTACGACACCCAGGAGACCGCCGCCCACGACCGGACGGTCATCATCCCGGTCGTCCTGGCGATCATCCTGGTCATCCTGGTGCTGCTCCTGCGCTCGCTGCCGCTGCCCGTCCTGCTCATCGCGACCGTCGCGCTGAACTACGTCGCCACGCTCGGTGTCGCGGCCCTGGTGTTCCGTCACCTGTTCGGCTTCACCGGCCTGGACGCCTCGGTGCCGCTCTACGGTTTCGTGTTCCTGGTCGCGCTCGGCGTCGACTACAACATCTTCCTCATGTCGCGGGTCCGGGAGGAGACGCGGCGCTGGGGCGTGCGGGAAGGCGTGCTCCGCGGCCTGACGGCGACCGGCGGCGTCATCACCTCGGCGGGAGTCGTGCTGGCCGCCACGTTCGCCGCCCTGGTCGTCATCCCGCTGTCGTTCCTGGCGCAGATCGCGTTCATCGTCGCGTTCGGCGTGCTGCTGGACACGCTCGTGGTGCGGTCCCTGCTGGTCCCGGCGCTCGTCCGGATGATCGGCCCCAAGGTGTGGTGGCCCACCCGCTTCACCCGCCACCCGCGGAACGCCGGAACAGCCGAGGCCGTCCATGCAACCCCGAGAGACAGGTGACGAGGCGTGGGCAACACCTTCGAAGCGCTGGGGACGTCCGGGGGCGATCTGTATCTGTCCAATGGCGGGACGGACGTCTTCTTCGACGTGCTCACCCTGGCCGGGTGCGCCCTCGCCGAGTCCGTCTGGGAGAGCAATCTCGTGCTGCTGTTCGCGGACGGACATCGCCTCGGCCGCGGTACGGACGGATTCGATCTGAACTCCCTGCCGTGGACGGCGGACTGGCCGGCCGAGAAGGCGTTCCTGCTGCGCGTCCTCGACCTGGCGATGACACGGCACGGCTGGGGCCTTCTCACCTACGAGCCTCCTTTCGCCCTCGACTACCTGCGCCGATACCGCGCGATGGTGGACGGATGGCCCGCCCCCGTCGCCGTGGGGACTCCGGCGACGCGGCCCGATTGGAGCGTCCCGCCACCTCCCGGATTCCTGGAGCGCTGCCCGGAGCACGGCATCTACCAAGGCATGCTGGGCTGCCGCCTCTGCGACCCGACCCTTCAGCCCCTGCCCGAGTGACGGCCCGGGGGAGTGCTCGGCGGAGATCACTCCATGCCGAGTGCGCGGGCGAGGGACTCGGTATCGGAGATCACCCAGTACTCCGCGAACCGGCCGTCTTCGGCGCGCAGGACGTCGTGGCCGCTGAACGACACCGCCGTGCCCTCGGGGGCGGTCGCTCCGGGCATGCCGCCCCTGAACCGTCCGGCGAACGTCCACCGGGCGGCGACCCGGTTCCCGTCCACGATCGGGCCCACGTCCAGCGTCACGGTGACGCCCTCGAAGGGTGCGTGCCCCTGCCGCAGAATGTCGATCAGCTCTTCGGCCCCGCGCACCTCCTGACCCGGCCAGTGCCCGACGAAATCCGGCGTGACCAGCTCGCGGGCGAGTCCGAAGTCCCCGGCCCACATCTCCAGCAGCCACCGCTCGTACAACGTGCCGATCACGCGGTCCTCCTCGTCCCTCACCCGTACCGTCGTCCCCCGCGGACCTTCTCCGACGCCCCCGGTGAGATCAGGTCGCGAGGTCGAGGTGCGCTCCGGGCTCCGGGACCACCTCAGGACTCGGAGAAGTCGTCCCGCGACAGCCCCTTCTCGGCCATCTTGTCCTCGAGTTCGGCGCCGAGTTCGGTGCGCACGTCGGGTCGCGACTCGCGCTCTTCGTCGGGCTCCACCTGATCGGTGTCCTCGGTCTTCGGAGCGTTCTCCTCCGGCGTGGTCAACTCCGCCCCCTCGGTGTCGAATGAGTCGCCGGCTCCTCCGGCCACCGCATACGGCTACCCGGCCACACCCGGCTCTAACGACCACGCCCGGCACGTCCGTCAACCGGGGCGTGGCCCGGTCGGTGGTGTACGTCACAGGCCCGTGCTGTCGCGCATGCTTGTCAGGGCCGGACGCCACGATGGGGCGGGACAGTCGACGAGGAGGCCGGAATGTCGTACCCGAAAGAGCTCTTCCACGGTGACGAGGGCGAGGTCAGCGGCACATTGTGGAAGGGCGGCTCCGCACCCGACCTGCTGATCGGCACGCGCTCGAAGGTGCACTACCTGGCCACGGGCGAGTCCACGGGCGGGCAGTACGGGCTCTACCGGTGGGACATGGGCGCCGAGCCCGGTCGCGGCGCGGGCGCGCACTTCCACAAGACGATGTCGGAGTCGTTCTTCGTCCTGTCCGGCACCGTCGCCCTGTATGACGGGGACCGCTGGGTCGACGCCCCTCCCGGCGACTTCCTGTTCGTCCCGCCGGGCGGGATCCACGCGTTCGACAACCCGCACGGGGCGGCTTCGATGCTGGTCCTGTTCGCTCCGGGGGCTCCGCGTGAGGCCTACTTCGAGGAGCTGGCGGAGATCGTGGGCAGCGGGCGGCAGCTCAGCGAGCGAGAGTGGGCCGACCTCTACCACCGCCACGACCAGTACATGGTCTGAGCAGGCGGCCGGGGATCCGGGGGGAGGGGCGGCGGAGGGCGCGAGAAGGAGGACTCTCCCCGCCACTCTCAACGTATAGCGCACCCGGGGGCTTGCGGCAAGACCCGGGTCGTGCCGCAGAATCGTCGGCCGAGGCCAGAACCTGCGGGAACCTGGGGGCGCAGTGCAGGGGGCGTCGTCGCCGCGCGATTCGCGCGGGGACGGCGGTCCGCCTGCGAGCTCCCGGGCGGTCGCGGGGACTCGCCGGAACCACGACCAGCGATCACGAGCCGGAGCCGATACGTGAATCCTTTGACCGCCAGCGTGTTCGACCTCCCCGAGCGTCTGTCCCCCAAGGCCGACCCGGCGCTGATCGAGCGTGACGAGCGGCATTTCGCGGCCATCGCGGAGACCCTCGACCAGACGATCTCCGACCTGTCCGACCGCCTCGAAGCCGAGCGCAGGGCGCCCGGCGGGATCGGCCAGGGAGCGATGGACCGGGACATGGAGATCCACCGGCTGACCGCCCGCCTGCGCACGCTGCGCCGCTTCGGCCTGGACCTCTGCCTCGGGCACATGGCCGTCGCGGACGGCTCCGAGCCCGTCTACATCGGACGGCTCGGTCTCACCGACAGCACGGGCCGCCGGCTGCTGCTCGACTGGCGCTCGCCCGCGGCCGAACCGTTCTTCGGGGCGACCCACGCCGACCCGATGGGGCTGGCGAGCCGCCGCAGGTACCGCTGGACCCGCGGCCGGATCAGCGACTACTGGGACGAGGTGTTCACCGCGGACGGGTTCGCCGGACACGCCGCCCTGGACGACCAGTCCGCGTTCATCGCGAGCCTGGGGAGCGACCGGTCCGACCGGATGCGCGACGTGCTCGGCACCATCCAGGCCGACCAGGACGCGATCATCCGCGCGGGGTCCCGCGGCGCCCTCGTCGTCGACGGCGGCCCGGGGACGGGCAAGACCGTCGTCGCCCTGCACCGCTCCGCCTACCTCCTCTACTCCGACCCCCGCCTGGGCCACCACCGGGGCGGCGTGCTGTTCGTCGGGCCGCACCAGCCCTACCTGGCCTACGTGTCCGACGTCCTCCCCAGCCTCGGGGAGGAGGGCGTGCAGATCTGCACCCTGCGCGACCTCGTCGCCGAGGGGGCAGGGGCGGCGGTCGAGTCCGACCCGGAGGTGGCCCGGCTCAAGTCGTCCGCGGACCTGGTGAAGGCGATAGAGAAGGCCGTCGGGTTCTACGAGAACCCGCCCACCGAGGGGATGGAGGTCACCACCCACTGGTCCGACGTCTGGCTGAGCCCCGCCGACTGGGCCGAGGCGTTCCAGGCGCCGGAACCCGGCACGCCGCACAACGAGGCGCGCGACCAGATCTGGGAGGAGCTGGTCACGATCCTCGCTGACAAGCACGAGGGCGCGGACAAGGACGAGGGCGCGGTGTCGCCCGACCTGCTCCGCAGGTCGCTTCGCCAGGACCGGGAACTGCGCGCCGCCTTCAACCGGGCGTGGCCGCTCATCGAGGCGTCCGACCTCGTCGGGGACCTGTGGTCGGTGCCCGCCTACCTGCGGCTGTGCGCTCCCTGGCTCGGCAGGGACGAGATCCGCATGCTGCAGCGCGAGGACGCCCAGGCCTGGACGGTGTCGGACCTGCCGCTCCTGGACGCGGCGCGGCAGCGCCTCGGCGACCCGGAGGCGTCGCTGCGCAGGCGCCGCCACGTGGCCGCCGTCTCCGCCGAGCGCGAGCGCATGGAGAGGGTCGTGGACGACCTCATCGAGGTGGCCGACGACGAGTACGGGACGGGGCTGGTGACGATGCTGCGCGGCGAGGACTTCCATGACGCCCTCGTCGACGAGAGCGCGCTGACCAGCACCGACCCCGACCAGCTCGCCGGGCCGTTCGCGCACGTCGTCGTGGACGAGGCGCAGGAGCTGACCGACGCGCAGTGGCAGATGCTGCTGCTGCGCTGCCCGTCCCGGAGCTTCACGATCGTCGGGGACCGCGCACAGGCCAGGCACGGGTTCACCGAGTCCTGGCGGGAACGGCTCGAACGGGTCGGGCTCGACCGGATCGAGCTGGCGTCCCTCAGCGTCAACTACCGGACGCCGGAGGAGATCATGGCGGAGGCCGAGCCGGTCATCCGGGCCGCGCTCCCGGACGCCAACGTGCCGACCTCCATCCGCGGCAGCGGCGTCCCCGTCGGCCACGGACCGGTCGCGGACCTGGACCGGGTCCTCGACGCCTGGCTCGCCGCGCACGACGACGGGGTCGCCTGCGTCATCGGCCACCCCGCCTTCCCGGGGAGGCCCCGCGTCCGGTCGCTGACCCCGGAGCTGGCCAAGGGGCTGGAGTTCGACCTCGTCGTGCTCATCGACCCGGACGGGTTCGGCGAGGGCATCGAAGGCGCGGTCGACCGCTATGTCGCGATGACGCGGGCGACCCGGCAACTCGTCATCCTCACGAGCGGCTGACACCGCCTCACGAGCGGCTGACACCGCCGCGCCCGAGGGTCAGTCCCCGACCTGCCCCGCCGGGCTCGGGCCGCCGAGCCCGGCGAGCAGGTCGCGCAGCAGTCCGGCGAGCTGCTCGCGGCGGTCGGGGGCGAGGTGGCCGATGAGCCGGTCCTCGGCCGCGAGCAGGTCGGCGACGACGCGGTCGAGCAGGGCGTTGCCCTGCGCGGTGAGGGTGACCGCGCGCGCGTGGTAGCCGGATCCGGCGGTGGTCCGCTCGACCAGACCGGCACCGGCGGCCCGTTCCACCCGCTGGGTGATCGCCCCGCGCGTCACCATGCAGGCGTCGGCCAGCTCGCCCGGGCTCATCCGGTACGGCGGGCCGGAGCGGCGCAGCGTGGACAGCAGGTCCAGCGTGGCGACGTCCACCCCCAGACGCGCCAGGAGGCGGCGGCGCTCGTCGCCGAAGACCTTGGCGGCCCACCAGATCCTGGTGACGACCCCGATCGACTCCACCGGGACGCCCGGCAGCTCGCGCCGCCAGGCGTCCTGGATGGCGTCGGCGCCGTCGCGCGGCGGCTCAGCGGCCACGCTCGGCCCCGCCGTTGACCTGGATGATCTGTGCGGTGACGTGCCCGGCGCCGGGCGAGGCGAGCCAGTGCACGGTCTCGGCGACGTCCCCCGGCGTCCCGGCCCGCCCGGTGTGGGTCTGCGCGATCTGGGCCGCGCGCCGCTCGTCGCTCATCACGTCGCCGAAGAACTCGGTGTCCTCGATGAAGCCCGGGGCGACGACGTTGACGGTGACGCCGCGGGGCCCGAGGGCGGCGGCGAGATCGCAGGCGTAGGGGTGCAGGGCCGCCTTCATCGGGCCGTAGGACGTGCCGCCCGAGCCGCGCAGGGCCGCGATCGAGGAGATGAACACGACCGTCCCGGACGGGTTCAGCAGGTCGCGGAACGCCTCGGTCGGCAGGACCGACGTCAGGACGTTGATGCGGAAGTTGCTCGTCCACCGCTCCGCGACGCCGGCGGACCCGCCGTGGTTGTCGGCGTTGCCGCCCGCGTTGTTGACCAGCACGTCGACCGAGCCGAAGCGCTCGGCCAGTTCGGCGCGGACGCGCTCGACCTCGGCAGGGTCTCCCAGATCCGCCGGCAAAGCCGTGCCCCCGATCTCTCCGGCCGCCTTCTCCAGCACCTCCGTGCGGCGGCCGATGACGACCACCCGGTCACCGCCGGTCGCGAAGCGCGCCGCCACCGCCCTGCCGATGCCGGTGCCGCCGCCGGTGACCACGATCGTGCGCGCCATGTCGAACCTTCTTGAGTTTAGATCTAAAGTCAGCGTAGCAAGGAGGCCCGGGTGCCTTGTACCGGCACGCGGTGCGGCGAGCGGGGCGCCGCTCGCCGCGTCCGGCGCGTCCTCAGCTCGCGGCCCGCTTCACCAGGTCGGCGATCCGCGCCTCGCCCTCGGCGGTCAGCTCCGGCAGGGCGAAGGAGGTCGGCCACAGGGCGCCGTCGTCGAGGGCCGCGACGTCGCTGAACCCGAGGGTCGCGTACCTCGTCTTGAACTTCGCCTTGGCCTGGAAGAAGCAGAGCACCTTGCCGTCCTTGGAGTAGGCGGGCTGGCCGTACCAGAGCCTCGGCACGAGGTCCGGCGCGGCGGCCCGGACGATCTCGTGCACCCGCTCGGCGATGGCGCGGTCGGACTCCTCCATCTCGGCGATCTTGGAGAGGACGTCGCTCTCCCCGTCGGCCTTGGCCTTGCCCGGGCTGCGGCGCGCGGCCTTCTTCAGCTCCTGGGCGTGGTCCTTCATCGCGGCCCGTTCCTCGTCGGTGAAGCCGTCGAACTTCGCGCCGGCGGCGGTGCTCGCGGTGGCCTTCTTCGTGTCGCTCATGGCGGGATCCTCCTGGTCGGCGAGTGAGTCGTCTTCGGTCGGGGGCGCTCAGCCCCACGCGCCGGCGATCTGCCGGGTCGTGGCGTTGAGCCGGTTGAACATGTTGGTGACGCCGATCATCAGGACGATCGCGGCCAGCTGCTTCTCGTCGAAGTAGGTGGCGGCGGTGTCCCAGACGTCGTCGCCCACGGCGTCGGCGCGGTCGGCCAGCCGGGTCGCGGCCTCCGCCAGCGCCAGCGCCGCGCGCTCCTCCTCGGTGAAGTACGGGGCCTCCCTCCAGGCGGCGACGGTGGCCAGCCGCTCGTCGGTCACCCCGGCCTTGCGCGCCGTCTTGGCGCCGGCGTCCACGCAGGCGCTGCAGCCGTTGATCTGGCTGACCCGCAGGTGGACCAGCTCCAGGGTCTCCGCCGAGACGCCGCCGGAGTGCACGGCCTTGAAGATCTCCTGGATGGGCTGCATCGCGCCGGACAGGACCATGGCGGGGTTCTTCATACGGGACTGCATCTGCGTCTCTCCTCTGCGGTCGCGCCCCCTTCCCTCGGGGGCATGTCCCCATCACAGCCGCAGCGGCCTACGATGACGACGTCGGTGGGACACCGTGGGACAGTTGCAACGGCCTTGAGCAGCGGCGACGCACCCCGAAGGAGTCCGGCCGCGGTGGGACGGAAGGCGGGGGAGCGGTGGTCGTGCACCAGCATCGGGCGGAGAAGGCCGATCCGCAGGAGGAGCTCGCGGCCCGGCTGCGCATGCTGCAGGAAGTGTCCGGACGCGGCGTCCGGGCCCTCGCGCGGGACGCCGGGCTCAGCTCGTCGTCGCTGTCGCGCTACCTCGGCGGCCAGACGGTGCCGCCCTGGACGGCGGTGATCGCGCTCTGCCGACTCCTCAAGCGCGATCCCCGCCCGCTGCGACCCCTCTGGGAGCGGGCCTCCAGCCCGCTGCCCGCGCCGCCGAAGACCAGCCGCCAGGTCCAGCCCCCGGCGCCGCCCGCCGGCCTGCCGCGCCCGCCCCGCAACGATCTGCCGCGCGACGTCCCCGACTTCACCGGACGCGGGGCCGAGCTCGCGGCCGTGCTCGCCGCGGTGGAGGACGGCCGTGTGGTCGCCCTGGACGGCATGGCGGGCGTCGGCAAGACCTGCCTGGCGGTGCACGCCGCGCACCGGCTCGCCGCCGACTTCCCCGACGCCCAGCTCTACGTCGACCTGCACGGCTTCACCGCCGGGAGGGAGCCGCTCGACCCCGACCCCGCGCTGCGGACACTCCTCGCCGCCCTGGACGTGCCGTCGGAGAAGATCCCGCAGGAGGGCGGCATCGAGCCGCTGGCCGCCTGCTGGCGGTCGGAACTGGCGCACCGGCGGGCCGTCGTGGTCCTCGACAACGCCGTGGACGCCGACCAGGTCCGCCCGCTGCTGCCCGGCGCCGGCCCGTCCGTCGCGCTGATCACCAGCCGCAACCGGCTGCTGGGCCTGGAGGAGGTGCCCCCGGTGTCGCTGGACGTGCTGACTCCGCGGGAGGGCGCCGAGCTGCTGGCCCGCGCCAGCGGCGACCCGGGCGGATCCGACGGCCGCCTGGCCCGCGAGCCGGAGGCCGCCGCCGAGGTCCTGCGGCGGTGCGGCCACCTGCCGCTGGCGCTGCGCCTGGCGGCGGCGCGGCTGCGGCACCGCCCGGGCTGGACCGTGGGCATCCTCGTCGAGCGGATGGCCGAGGGCGCCACGGAGTTCGACACGGCGTTCGCGATGTCGGTGCGGCAGCTGGACCGGGAGCGGCGCCGCTTCTTCCGGCTGCTGGGGCTGGTGCCCGGCTCGACCTTCGACGAGCACGTGGCGGCGGCACTGGCGGACGTGCCGCTGCGCAGCGCCCGGACGATGCTGGAGGACCTCCTCGACGCGCACCTCGTCCAGCAGCCCGCGGCCGGCCGCTACCGGCTGCACGACCTGGTGCGCCAGCACGCGCGCCGGGCCGCCGACGAGCAGGACGCGCCCGCCGAGCGGGAGCGGGCCCTCGGCCGGGTCCTCGACTACTACGTGCACGCGGCGGCCGCCGCGGACGCCGTGGTGTCGTACCTGCCCCCCGGCGCCGAGGTCTCCGCGGGCCGGCGGCCCGCCGACCTGCCGGAGTTCACCGGCAAGCACGCGGCGCTCCTCTGGTTCGCCACCGAGTACACCAACCTGATGGCCGTCTTCGAGGCGGCGGTCGCCGCCGGAGCCGACGCGCACGTGTGCGAGCTGCCCCGCCACATGCGGGCCTTCTTCGCGCGGCGCTGCGGCACGACGCACCTCAACGTCCTCTTCGAGCACTCGCTGGTCGCCGCGCGGCGCCTGGACGATCCGCTGCAACTGGCCGAGGCGCACAGCGACCTCGGCTTCGCCCGCTACAACGCGGGGCGGATGGCGGAGGCGGACGCCGCGTACGAGGCGGCGGAACCGCTGGTGTCCCGGGCCGGGAACGTCAGGACCGAGGCCGAGCTGACCATGCGCCGGGGCTACCTGAAGTGGGACGAGGGCCTGGTCGAGGAGCCGCTCGACCTCTTCCGGCGGGCGGGCAGGCTGTTCGAGCACGCCGGCTGCCCGACGGGCACGGCCCACGCGACCGCGTACGAGGCGTGGGCGACGCTGCAACTCGGGCACCGCGAGGAGGCGGCGCGGCTCGCCCGCACCGTGCTGGAGATCCCGCACGCCGACCCCGCCTGGCCTCCCGCGCTGACGGCCCGGATCACGCTCGGCGTCGCCATCGCCGGCGACGAGCCCGGCGAGGCGATGGGGCACCTGGAGCAGGCGCTCGCGCTGGCCCGCGAGGACGGGCACAGGCACAACGAGGCCTGGTGCCTGAACTGCCTGGGCGTCGCCCTGCGGCAGGCGGGCCGGTACGAGGAGGCGCTGGCCGCGCACCGCCGGGCCTTCGCCCTGCTGGACGAGCTCTTCGAGGAGCACTGGAAGATCCACTTCCTCCACGGCCATGCCGAGACGTGCCGGCTGGCGGGCCTGCCGGAGGAGGCCCTGCGGCTGCACCGGCAGGCGCTGGAACTGGCCCCGAAGCTGGGGTACCGGTACGCCGAGGCGCTGGCCCGCGAGGGGATCGCCGCCGTCCTGGACGCGACGGACCCGGCCGCGGCCGCCGAGCACCGCGCGGCAGGGCAGGCCATCCGGCGGGACCTCGAGCCGGGCGCCCGACCGGACTGACGCTCCCGCGGCCACGACCCGGCCGAAGCCTCATGCGGAATGCCCTGTCCCGCACTGTTGCGGAGGCCGGATCCGGGGCATGACCCGGGTGTTCCGGCTGGAAGGGGGCACTGGTGGAACGACAGGCCTGGCCAAGGCTGCGCGTCGCCGACTGGACGCGGACGCGCGACACGCTGCACATGTGGACGCAGATCATCGGCAAGGTGCGGCTGGCTCACGCGCCGCTGGTGAACCACTGGTGGAATGTGACGCTGTACGTCAGCCCGCGCGGGCTGACCACGTCCGCGATCCCGTACGGCGGGGGCGCGTTCGACATCGAGTTCGACTTCGTCGACCACCGGCTGCGCTTGCGCACCTCGGACGGCAGCCTCCGGGAGTTCGAGCTCGCGCCCATGCCGGTGTCGCGGTTCTACGCCCGGACGATGGCCGCCCTGCACGAGCTGGGGATCGAGACGCACATCCAGGCGCGCCCGAACGAGGTCGACCCGGCGATCCCGTTCGAGGAGGACGACCAGCACGCCTCCTACGATCCCGATGCGGCGCACCTGTTCTGGCGCCAACTCCTCCAGGCCGCTCGTGTGCTGGGGGAGTTCCGGTCCCGCTACATCGGCAAGGTCAGCCCCGTGCACTTCTTCTGGGGCGCCATGGACCTCGCCTGCACGCGCTTCTCCGGGCGGGACGCGCCCGAGCACCCGGGCGGCGCCCCGAACTGCGGCGACTGGGTGATGGTCGAGGGGTACTCGCGGGAGCTCAGCAGCTGCGGGTTCTGGCCGGGCGGCGGCGAGGAGGGGTCCTTCTACGCCTATGCCTATCCCGAGCCCGCCGGGTTCGCCGACCGTCCCGTGGGCCCGTCCGGCGCCTTCTACAGCAGGGAGAACGGCCAGTTCCTGCTCCCGTACGAGGTGGTGCGGGAGGACCCCGACCCCGACCGGGCCCTTCTGGAGTTCCTGCAGGGCACCTACGAGGCGGCGGCCGATCTCGCGGGCTGGGACCGCGCCGCGCTGGAGGCCGACCCGGCGCGATGGGACCACAAGTCCCGCGAGAGGACCTGAGCCGAGGCGCCGCCGGGGCCGCGGCTAGCCGGTGTCCTGGGACGCCTCCTCGGGGCCCTGGAGGTCGGCGAGTTCGACGTGCTCGGCGACCGCCTCGATGTCGCGGCAGTACGCCACCAGGCGTCCCCGCCGGGTCACCACGAACCAGAGCTGGCCGGCGCGGGCGTCGCGGTGGCGGGCCTGGGCGAAGACCAGGTCGACGTCGTCGAGGGCGACCACGTCGACCCGTATCCCGTCCGGCCCCAGCAGATGCCGCGCATTGGCCATGGACGCAGTGTGCACCCGCCGCACGATCCGGTCCATAAGCCACAAAACGCCAATACCCCCACAGAGCGGGTGTTCTGCGAAGCGCCGCGGCGCCCGCGCCGCGTGCGCGATCGGTGATCAGGATGTCGGACGCCGCCGCTAGTTTGCGGGGCCATGGGCGAGACGGTGGAGATCCCGGTCGAGTGGCGTGAGCACATCCATCCGAGGCGCGGCGGCATTCCCGGTCCGCCGGTCGCCCTGGACGAGGTCGCCGCGGAGAGGGCCCGCGAATGGGACCTCGCGGCCCGCCCGATCGCCGAGGAGATGCTGGAGCACGAGCGCACCGATCCCGAGCTCGGCCAGGCCCTGCGGGCATGGCTGGACGGGGAGGCCGATCCGGCGGGCGCGGCGGGCGTGGCCGCCGCGGCGGTGAAGTACGTCGAGGGCGTCGACGCCACGGCGTTCCTGGACGCGTGGGTGCTGGATCACGGGCTCGCGTTCGCCGCCTGCGCGGTCACCGAGGCCTTCTCGATCGAGCCCGGCCCGGTGCCGCGACCTGCGACGCCCGGCTCCGGTGGCGCCGTCCTGCTCGTCGCCTACGGCGACGGCGCGCCCCGGGGATGGCGGGGCGAGATCCGGCGCGTCACCTTCCACGACCACTTCCCGGTCAGCCGGTGGGTCGCCAAGGACGCGGTGGTCAAGCGGCTCCGCACGCTGCTGGCCGCCGCGTCCGAGGACGAGTACGGCGACGCCGTGGCGCGTCGCGCCGTCGCGGCGACGTCTGGAGGCGGCGCGTGGCGTCCTACCTTGTCCCGACCGAGACGGCCTGGCTGGACGGTTCCCCCGGCAGCTCCTTCGGGTCCAGGGAACTCGACTACGAGTTCCTGCTCTGCTCCCTGTCCAGCGCGGCGCAGATCGGGGACGTGAGATGGATACCGGTCACTCCCGCCGTGATAGGGACGCTGCTCGACGGCCTGGGTGCGGACGCGCTCCCGCTGCTCGAGATCGCACTCCGGCAGGGTCTCAACGCCGATGAGACGCGCCCGATCGTGTTGCAAGCGCTCTTGGGGATCGCGGACGAGGCGGTCTTCCCGCTCCTGCTCGGCCACATGGGCGAGAAGGGGGTGCCCGCCGCCTTGCAGGAGGCGGCCGAACGGCACCCGGAACAGGCGCTCCGGGCGCTGGCCCCGTTGATCGGCGACGACACGACCAGGGGGCTGCAAGCGGCGGGAACGGTGCGCGGGCTGCTGTACGCCAGGCCCGGTCTGGCCGAGGCGGTGCCGCCGGGGAGCGTCGAGGCGCTGTTGCCGCGTCCGGCCGTTCCCGACTGTGCCGACCTGCCCGACGTGCTCAGCGGCAAGCCCACCCGGAGCGCGAAGGCGGACTGGGCCGACCCCGCCCTGCTTCCCCGGATCCTCACGCGCGGCCGCGATGGGTCGCTGCCCGCGAGCGCGACCCGGCGACTGCTGAACCTGCTCGCCAGGAAGGCACCCGAGGCGGCCCAGGTCCGCGCGTTCTGCGACCGGCACTCGCTGGCCGAGTTCTCCTGGGCGGTGTTCGAGCGCTGGCAGGCGCTCGGCGCCCCGACGCGGCACAACTGGGCGCTGGCGCAGCTCGGCCTGATCGGCGACGACACGACGGTGCGGCGGCTCAGCCCGCTGATCAAGCTCTGGCCGGGCCAGGGTCTCACCGGCCGGGCCGCGACCGCGCTGGACGTCCTGGCCGCGATCGGCTCCGACGTGGCCCTCACCCATCTGTTCGAGCTGACCCGCCGCGGCAGGTACAAGGGGCTGAAGGCGAGGGCCGTCCTCAAGATCGACGAGATCGCCGCGGCGCGCGGCATGACGCGCGACGGCCTCGCCGACCGGGCCGTCCCCGACTTCGGGCTGGACGAGCGGGGCACGCTCGTCCTGGACTACGGTCCACGGCGGTTCACCGTGACCTTCGACGAGCAACTCGTCCCGCTGGTCGTGGAGCCGAACGGCAAGGTGCGCAAGAGCGCGCCGAAACCCGGCCCGAAGGACGATCCGGCCCTCGCCCCGGCCGCGCACGCCCTGTTCACCGGCCTCAGGAAGGACCTGCGGACGATCGCCGACCAGGAGATCAGGCGCCTGGAGCTGGCCATGACGACCCGGCGGAGCTGGACGCCGGAGGGCTTCCGGACCCTGTTCGTCGCCCACCCGCTGCTCGGGCACATCGTCCGCCGGCTGGTGTGGACGACCGCTTCCGGAACGGCCTTCCGCGTCGACGAGGGCCGCGACTACGCCACCGTCGGCGACGACCCGTTCGCGCCCGCGCCGGACGACCGCATCGGCATCGCCCATCCGGTCCTGCTGGGCGACGACCTGCGCGCCTGGGCCGAACTGTTCGCCGATTACGAGATCCTTCAGCCGTTCGAGCAGCTCGGACGGCCCGTCCACCGGCTCACGGAAGACGAGCGCGGCGCGCACCGGCTCGCCCGGGTGGAGGGGCTCGTCCTGCCCTACGGCAAGGCCAAGGGCCACTCGCAGGGGCGTTGGGAGTCCGTGGATGCGGACGGCGGGTTCGCGGGCGGGTGGCTCGCCCGGCGCGACCCGGCCGGCCTGTACGTGGTGGCCGGCCTGAGCCCCGGCCTGGGCCACTACATGTACGGGGAGGGCGAGGACCAGAAGATCAACGCTGTGTGGGCGGGCCCGGCCCCGGCCCGGGCGCCGAAGGACACGGTGCCGCTCGGCCAGGTCGACCCGGTCACCATGAGCGAGGCCGTGCACGACCTCGTCCGCAGCGCGTTCTAGCCGAACGGGACCGAGAAGCCGGGCTCGGTCCCCGGTCGGTTCCGAGCCCGGCGTCCGCGTGGTGCGTCCGGTCCGCGAGCGCGGTCCGGGGCGTCCCGGATCAGTAGTGCGGGTTGTTGGTCTGCGGGATCTCGATGCTGATCGGCGTCTTGAATCCGGACAGGTAGAGCAGGGCGCCCTGGCGGAGGATCTCGTCGAAGGCCCAGTAGAGCTGCCGCAGCTCCTTCGGCGCCTTGGTGAGGTCGAGGAGGCCTTCGCGGACGGCGACGAAGGGCGGCCAGAGGGTCTGGATGAGCGGGTCCCACAGCGGGTCCCGGGGGATCTTCAGCCACCCGGCGATCTCGTTGCCGAGCATGAAGCGGGTGAGCGAGCCGAGGATGGGCTTGGTGAGGATGCCGCCGTCGATCGTGGAGCCGAGGTTGAGCAGGATGTCGGCCAGCTTGACGCCCTCGGGCGTCGGTGCGAGCACCGGGGTCAGCACCTGCCCGGCCTGGGAGTTCGCCTCGTCCCACGACTTCGGGATGTACTCGTCCTGGATGCCGAGCATGTGCCCGGCGAGCTGCCAGGACAGCAGGAACGCCTCGGACTCGGCGTCCGGGATCGGAACCTTCCACCTGACCAGGTTCTGCATGACGGTGGTGGGCAGGCTGTGCCAGGTGACCATCATGTCCGCCTGGCTGATCGGGATCTTCTCGTCGGCCGCCTTGGTCCAGTACGGCGACTTCGGCAGCAGGTGGCGCACGGCGGCGTGCACCAGCCGCGTCTTGACGCAGGTCACGATCATCTCGCCGTCGGGCTCGAACGCCTTCTCGGAGCCGATGTCGTAGCCGAGCTTGGCGGTCTTGGTGATGCGGTCCCTCATGTCCGCGCCGCCCTTGGAGTAGTAGACCGCGCGCGCCTCCTTCGGGATGGCCGTGCTCATCATCCCGCTGGCGAAGCCGTAGGTGACGCCGAGGTAGAGGCCCCGCTTCTCGTTGAACTCGAACGCGGTGGCCAGCTTGCTCTGGTCGGCCCACGCCGGCAGTCGCCGGGCGCGTTCCATGAAGTCGCGCAGATCCGCCGGCAGCCCGTCCGGCAGCGGCTGGCCGTTCTTGGTCCAGGTGCGCAGCAGCGCGTTGACCTTGGGGACCTCACCCCGGTCGAGCAGCGAGGCGACCAGCGCGTCGACCTCCGGGTCCCACACCCACCGCGGGTCGGCGCCCCTGCCCGCGCCCGCCACCGAGCCCTTGGGCGACCACGTCCACAGTGAGGACGCCTGCGCGGGGGAGGCGACGCTGAGGGCGCCGAGCGTTCCGAGCGCCCCACCGGAGATCAACACGTCGCGTCTGCTGGGTCTGTCCATGCCTTCGCTCCTCCTGGGGGCCGGAGGCGCCCTGCCGATCGCGATGCCGGACACCCCCGGGTTTCCTGAGCTGACCGGAACACTAGACCCTTATTGGCGATGTGCCAATAGGTGTTCACGCGTTCGTGACGTCCCGGCGACGGGACGCGGAGGAACCGCGGGGCGGTCGGGCGGTCAGCGCAGCGGGAAGCCGAGCTCCCGGCCCTGCTCGCGCAGCTCGTCGCGGGCGGAGGGGTGGGCGACGTTGTCGATGATCTGCTGCGCCTGGGAGGCGGCGTCGTTCCCCCAGACGGTGGCGGCGCCCCGCTCGCTGACGATGTAGCTGTGCTGGAACGAGGTGACCGGACCGGCGAGGCGCGGGATGACGGTCGAGACGTCCGCGCGCGGATGCCAGGACGGCAGGGCGATGACGGCGTGCCCGCCGGGGGAGTGCAGCGCGCCGACGACGAAGTCGGTCTGCCCGCCGAAGCCGGAGTAGATCACCCCGCGGACGCGGCTGGCGTTGGCCTGGGCGAACAGGTCGACCTGGAGCGCGGAGTTCACCGAGACCATCCGGGGCCGGCGGGCGATGAGGCTCGGGTCGTTGGTCTTCTCGGTGCGCAGCATCCGGATCCGGTCGTTGCGGTCGGCCCAGGCGTACAGCTCCGGGCTTCCGAAGGCGAAGGACGCGGTGATCGGGGAGCCGGCGTCGAGCGCGCCCGCCTTCTCCAGCGCCAGCACCCCGTCGCTGAACATCTCCGACCAGACGCGCAGCCCCCGCCGGTCGAGGAGCGAGGAGAGCACGGCGTCCGGTATGGCGCCGATGCCGAGCTGCAGGGTGGCGTCCTGCGGGACGAGCCGGGCCACCCGCTCGCCGATCTCGTGGGCGATCTCGCCGGGCGGCCGGGGGACCGGGGTGGCGAGCGGCTCGTCGTCCTCGATCGCCAGGTCGATCTCGTCGGTCGCCAGGACGGCGTCGCCGAACGTGTAGGGCATGCGGGGGTTGATCTGCGCGACGACCAGGCCGCCGCGCGCGCGGACCGCCTCGATGGCCGCGGGCAGGATGTTGACCTCGATGCCGAGCGAGACCGTCCCGCCGGCCGGCGGGGAGGTCTGCACGATCACCACGTCCGGCGGCAGCGATTCCTTCAGCAGGTTCGGCACCAGCGACAGCCGCGACGGGAAGTAGCGCAGGTTCGCGCGGCCGCGCATCCCGGCGCCGACGAAGGGCGTCTCCAGATCGACCCCTTCGCGGTCCGGCACCTCCATCTGGGCGTTGAGCATGAACAGGCGGTACTCGCCGACCGCGCCGTCCAGGATCCGCAGGGCACGCCGGGGGGCGGCGAAGTTGCCGCCGGCCACGATCCGGGGCCGTCCCGGCAGTCCGCCCAGCACCCGCGCCAGATCCTCCTGGGAGACAACGCGCATCAAGATCCCTTTCCGAGAGACTTCGCGACCAGTCGCGGAGATCCGGCCCAGGCCAGTGTGCCCGACCGGCCGGATGGCGCCGACGCCGAGGGCGGCGGCAAAGGGTTGGAGAGGGCGACGCGCGCGGTGGTGGCTTTCCCGGGCCACTGGAGGAGGTGAGACCCATGAACGCTGTAGCGACTTCTTCGCCGCCGGCCGGGCGCCGATCCCGCCGGCGGGACGCGCCGGAAGGCGGGCGGCGATGAGTTGGCGGCACCGCCGTGGTCATTACCTGCGACATGTCCACGACGCAGGAGGAAACGCATGTCACTCGATCTCTTCGCCGGCATCCCCGTCACCGACTACGGGGAGGCGCTGCCGTGGTACGAGCGCTTCTTCGGCGGGAAGCCGTCGTTCCTGCCCAACGACATCGAGGCCGTGTGGGAAGTGGCCGAGCACCGGTACGTCTACATCGTGCAGGACCCGGAGCGGGCGGGGAACGCCCTGGTGCTCGCGTTCGTCGACGATCTCGGTGACCGGGTCGCGGGGATCGCCCGGCGGGGCATCGCGCCGGCGCGGCGCGAGGAGTACGGGAACGGCGTGACCAAGGTGGTCTTCCGCGACCCGGGGGGCAACGAGATCGGCTTCGGCGGCGCCGGGTGACGCGCTAGGCCGCCGTCCTCGCGGCGAGGTGACGCAGCTCGGCGGCGCACATCATGAGCCTGCGCACCGGAAGGTGCCGCGCGTAGTGGTCCAGGTCGGCGCCCAGCGCGAACACGTGGACCGGGACCCCGGCGGCGCGGCCGGACTCCACGGCCTGGCGCAGCGCTGCCAGGACCGCCGGATGCCGCGTCTGGTAGACGGACGAGACCAGGTGGTTGCCGCGGTCGGCGGCGAGGTAGAACTGGATCAGGTCCTTGGTGCCGACGAACAGCTCGCAGGCCCCGGAGGCGCAGAAGCCGGCCGCCGAGTGCACGGCGGCCGGCGTCTCGACGAAGACGGCGAGCGGCGTCTCGTCCCCGAGGCCGAGGAACCGCCGCAGCCGCACGTACTCGTCATGGTCGTTGATGAACGGAACGGCGAAACGCACCCGGTCCGCGTCCGCGCCCAGCCGGTCCCGCAGGTGGCGGCGCAGCGCCCGGAAGGCGTGGGGGTAGCGGCGCTCCCGCAGCAGCCACCGGGCGCCGTGCCGGCCGAGTTCGGGGTTCGGCTCGTCGTCCACGTGGTCACCCGACGTGATCTTGGCGGCGTCGTCGGAGCGCAGGTCGAGGAGCCTCATGATCAGGCGCTGGCCGGGAAGGAGTTCGCGCACCATCGGGCAGAGCTCCGACGCCACCGCGGCGCCGTAGCGCTCGGCCTCGCGGACTCCCGCACGAAGTGAGTCGATCGGGCTCAGGGCGGCGGAGAAGCAGAGGAACTCCTCGCGGATGAAGAACGAGTCGGCGTGCTCGACGCGCGGTGCGAGGGCGTTCGTCGCCCGGATGTCCGCGGTGTCGGTGACGACCACGCAGATCGACTCGACGTCGCCGAAGGCGGCGTCCGGGCACCGCGGGGCGGGCGCCGCCGGTGCGGCCTCGCCGAGGACGACCGACGCGCGGTCGAGCAGGACGGTGGCCTCGCCGGCGAGCGCGTCCAGTTCGGAGGGGGCGACGCGCAGCACGGGGATTCCACGCGAGCGGCAAAGGGATTGCATGTGGCCGGTCCGGCCGCCTTTCGCGCAGATCACGGCGGAACAGGCGACGATGGCGTCATAAAGGTCGGGGCCGAGTGCATCGACGACCAGAATGGTGCCGTCGACCGGTTTTCTGCTGCGATTGCAGGATCCTTGAACGGAGCGCTGGTGTGAATCGACGAGCACGACCCCTGAAACTTCGCGAGGGCTCACGGACGTCCTCTCTCTCGCCGGTCCCGGTTGGCGATGCGTGCCGACCGCGCTCGAAGGCGATCCGCGGTCAGGCCCGTCCCGGGCAGAGCATGGTTAGAGAGTGACAGTCGTGGACGAGGAAACGCACCTCCCGAATGCCGATATGGCTTTCCGGCTATCCTGATTCCGGCGGCTCGTCGAGTTCGAGAAGCGACCGGAGATCCCGCGGCGTCACGGACAGGTCGTTGAGCTTCGTCGTGGCGGCCGCGTTCACGACGAAGCGCAGCGCGCCGTCCGGCGCGGGGGCCTCGCCGTTGGCGATCACGGCGCTCATAAGGGCTTTCAGGCCGTGATCGAGCCGGTCCGCCAGGGCTCGGCGGTCGTGGCGGCGCCGGGCGGCCATCCGGCGCACGTCAAGCCGTACCGCACGGGCGAACGCCGTGCGCACCGCGTCGTCCCCACCGTGGGCCACGGCCTTGGACACGGTTTCGGTCGGTTCGTCGTAGCACGATTCGAGGTGGCGCAGAACCGCCGCGGCGACGCCGACCGAGTGGTTCTTGATCGCGGCGAGGTTGAACGTGAACGCGCCCATCCGGCCGTACCGGGTGATCTCGTCGCCCTCCCTTGGGCAGCCGACCACGGTGATCGGGGCGGTGCGCACGCCGGCCGGTCCGAGGAGGAAACCGTGGCCGTCCACCTCGACGCCGCGTCCGGTCCGCCGGTGCCGCGCGGCGATCCCCCTGCCCAGCAGGTTCCGCCAGAGCGCCGAACCGACCCGCTCGTAGTCGGTCTCCCGCCCGAAGTTGGAGATCACGAGGTCCGCCTCGATCGTCCGCGCCGGCGCGGGCCCCGACACCGCCACCCGCAGCCTGCCGGCCTCGGTGGCGGTGATCCCGCCGACGGCGCCGGTGGTGTGGACGATCGGCCCGTCCTCCGCCATCGCGGCGTCGACGAACTCGGTGATGTAGGGGACGGCGCTCACGCGCAGCGTGGCCAGCAGGCTCCCGTATCGGTCGAGGAGCGCGCGGAGATCGGCCGAGGGGATCCGGGCGAGGACCTCGGGCAGGCGGGGCTCCCAGGACTTGGCGATGCGCTCGCTCACGACCGCGGGCGCCACGCCTGGATGCCGCTGGGCGACGAAGGCGCAGGCCCGTTCCCACTCGCTCCTGAAGAGGCGGACGAGCTCGTCGCGGCCCTCGTAGCCGTCGGAGTGCAGCCGTGGAGCCGGCAGGTCGAGGACGTGGTGGCGGTGGTCGGAGGGATAGGTGCGCAGCGTCAGCCCGGACCGCGAGATCATGTGGATCCTCCCGGTGTGGCCGTGCCGCAGCAGGAGTGAGGCCGAGTCGTACGCGCTCAGCAGCGTGCCGATGATGGCGACCTCGGCGTCCTGCCGGAGGCCGAGGATCCGCTGGATCCCCTGCTCGGAATAGGGGTGCCGGACGAAGCAGGGGTGGTCCCTGACGGCGTCCGCGAACGGGAGCTCCCGTTCCTCCAGCCCCGTCGCGAGGACGACGTGGTCGGCCCCGATCGTGGTCGGGTCCGGCCCGGCGCCGGATCGTGGCGAGGGGCGCTTCTCCACGACGACGTCCGCGCGGCCGGGGCCGACCGTTATGTCGACCGCCTCGCCGTCGACTTCGAGCAACTCCACGCCGTCCGGCGCCTCCCGCGCGGCCTCGGTGAGGCGGGTGCGCAGGTAGTCGGCGTAGAGCCGGCGGGGCGCCGGACCGGACTCGGTGAAGGTGAAGTCCCTCCACCTCGGGGGCCAGCCGGTCCGGTCGGCCTCGGTGTTCGCCCAGTCCACGAAATCGTCGACGTCCTCCCGGAACATCGACATGCGGCCCGCCTGGATATTGAAGACGTGGTGCCAGTGGTTGCCTGAACGGTGATAGGCCACGCCCGCACTGCGATATTCGGGCCGCCGCTCTATCAGCACCACTTGTAAAGGTTCCCGGGCGAACTGCATGAGACGTATGGCGGTGGCGGTTCCGGCTAAGCCCGCTCCGACGATGACGACCCTGCGGGATCCTGGAAAGCCCACGTGACCACTCCTCCGCCCGAGCCGAACGGCTATGGAAAATCCCCCACTGTTGAGCGTAGCGCGCATTATCGCCCAAGCTCAACGGTTTGGCCGCCGAACGGGCCGCGCATATTCGCGTGTCGGCGGCCGCCTCGTGCCGGGACCAATCCAGCGGCGCTCCGCTGGAAAGTCGCTTCCCGGGGAAAGTCGCGTTCCAAAGCAATTTGCTATATAAATTCTTAGCGAATATGCCGGCGAGCGAACGCCCGGCCGCGCGTACGTGAGCCGGCGCGACGTGGGCGGGTCCGTGCCGGCCCCGTTCCCGTCCGAGGATCCGGGCGCTACCGGTTTGCCGAGCGCCGGTCACCGCGGGGCGGTGCGGGCGTCGCGCCGTAGACCGTGAGCCAGATCGTCCGGGCGAGGGTGCGCGCGATCCGCTCGTCTCCCGCGCCCTCGTCGTGGTGGCAGTGCGCGGAGATCGTCCGTTCCACGGTCCAGATCAGTACCTGGGCCGTCGACCGGACGTCCATCTCCGGGTCCACGGTGCCCGCCCGCCGCTCCCTCTCCAGCCGGTTCTGCACGACGGCGGCGAACCGCCGTATCCGCTCGCGCCAGAACTCCGCGACCTCGGGGTCGTACCCGGCGACCTCGGCCAGGGCATGCAGGACGCGGCGGTGCTCGCGGTACGCGGTGATCATCTGCCGCATGGCGCGGGCGACGCCGTCGACCCCGTCGGAGTGGTCGGCCCGCCACCAGATGACGGCCTCGCCGAACAGCGCGTCGACCGCCTCGTCCGCCAGTGCGAGGAGCAGCCGGCTCTTGTCCGGGAAGTGCAGGTAGAGGGTGGAGCGCGCCACCCGCGCTCGCTCGGCTATGCGTTGCACGGGCAGCTCGGTGTAGGGCGTGCCGTCGGCCATCATCTCCGTCGCCGTCCGCAGCACGCGGCGCCGGACGTCGTCGCGCCGCTCCCGGACCTTCCTGCGGGGCTGGGTGGTGGTCGCCATGGCCGCAGCGTACCGCCTCCAGGCCGGGATCGGACAGTGTGTCGACACAATGCTTGACAGCATCCGGAACCCGCGGCCGGCCGGGGGCCGGACGTCACGGGGGCTCAGCCGAGGAGGCTCAACGTGATCCGCTCCACCGTCCGCCGCGCCGCCGCCACTCTGGCGCTCGCGACCACCACGCCCCGAACCTGTTCATGGCCGGCGACTACGTCCGCACCCATGTCGACCTGGCCACCATGGAGGGCGCGAACGAGTCCGGCGCCGCGCCGCCGTCAACGCGCTGCTGGACGGCGTCAAGAAGCTCGACGCCCAGCGCTACCGCTCCGGCCTGCCCAACCTCTTCGACGCCCTTCCTGGATGATCTTTCGGCGCCTCAGACGGTGAGGCGGCGCCAGACCTCGTCGAGGGCCAGGTGCAGGGCGCCGGTGAGGACGGTGTCCTCGGCGAGGCCGGAGAACTCCACGGCGGGAGGGGTGAGGGTCAGCTCGGCCAGGTGCCGGGTGATGGCGCCGAGCAGGACGGACCCGGCGCGGGCGACGCCGCCGCCGATCACGACGGTGTCGGGGTCGAGGACCAGCACGGCGGGGGCGATCGCCTGCGCGAAGGTCGCGGCCACGGCGTCCACGACCTCCTGGGCGACGGCGTCTCCGGCGGCGGCCGCGGCGAAGACGGCGGCGGCGTCGGCCTCGCCGGCGCGCAGGGCGGACTCGGGGTGCCCGCGGGCGGCGCGGCGGGCCCGCGCGGCGATGGCCTCGGCGCCGATGGTGCGCTCCAGCGGGCCCCGCCCGTCGCCGGTCTCCGGGACGCGGCCGGGCGGGCGGATGAAGCCGATCTCCCCGGCGGCGCCCGAGCCCCGGTGGAGGCGGCCGTCGATCACGACGCCCGCGCCCAGGCGCTCGCCCCACTGCACGGCCAGCAGGGTCCCGCGCTCACCGGCGACGGCCAGGGCGGCGAGGTTGGCGTCGTTCTCGACCTGGACGGGGCAGGGAAAGCGGTCGCGCAGGTGGCCGGAGAGGTCCACCGACGTCCAGCCCGGGACGCTCGGCGCCAGCAGGACGCGCCCGGCGCCGGGGTCGACGATGCCCGGCGTCGCGACCACCACGCCGGCGATCTCGTCCGCGCCGAGGCCGGCCTCCCGCAGGGCGCTCTCGATCACCTCGTCGACGGCGCGCAGCAGGTGACCGGCCTCGCTCCGCCCGACCGGGCGGCGCACGGCCGCCAGGCGCCGGGCGGCGAGGTCGCTGACCCCCGCGCTGACCGTGTGGGGGCCGACGTCGAGCCCCAGCACGGGCGCGGCGCGGCCCCGCAGAGAGACGCGCACGGCGGGGCGGCCGCCGTGCCGGGAGGCGGCCGCCGGATCGTGCTGCTGGAGCCAGCCGGCCTCGACCAGGTCGTCCACCGCCTGCCCCACGGTGGGACGGGTGAGCCCGGTCAGCTCGACGAGTTCGGCCAGGCGCAGCGGATCGGGCGCGCGCTCGCGCACCGCCCGCAGAACGGCGGCGGTGTTGAGGCGGCGCAGCACCGGGGTGCCGACCGCGCGATCCTCTTTCATGCCCCTCCAGAAGATCGCGGACGAACCCTTGACCGCGGGACCCGGCGCCTTCATGATGAAGGCCGCTCCAGTTTTTCAACGAGCTTAACAAACCTCGCGGTGGAGGTGTCCGCCATGGTCCCGGGCCGACGAACAGAAACCGGTGGCCGCTCGCGGTCGGCCATCGTCATGCTGGTCGCGCTGCTGGCGGTCTCGATGACCGCGGTGGTTCCGGCCGCCGCGCGCGACGCCGAACCGGCGGCCCGCGCCACCGGACCCGCCGCCCGCACGCTGGAGCGGCTCCTCGGCCGGGGACGGGCAGGCCAGGTCGAGCTGCGGACGATTCCCAGGGGCTCCGGCCCCGACCGCTTCCGGGTCTCCGCCGAGCACGGGCGCCTGGTCGTCGCGGGCACGTCCCCGGCCGTCCAGCTCACAGGATTCGGCCGTTACCTGCGGGAGGTCGCGCACGCGAACGTCGCCATCGGCGGGACGCAGCTCGACCTGCCCGGGCGGCTGCCGCTGCCGTCCGCGCCGATCGAGGCCGACTCCTCGGTCGCGCACCGGTTCGCGCTCAACGACACCAACGAGGGATACGCCGGCGCGTACCTGAGCTGGGAGGAGTGGGAGCGCCGCATCGACGCGCTCGCGCTGCTCGGCATCAACGAGGTCCTCGTGTACGAGGGGCAGGACGCGGTCTACCAGCGGACGTTCCAGCAGTTCGGCTACAGCGCCGCGGACATGCGCGCCTGGATCCCGCAGCCGGGCCATCAGGCGTGGTGGCTGCTGCAGAACATGTGCTGCACCGACTCGCCGATCTCCCAGCAGCTGATCGACCGGCGCGCGGCGCTCGCCCGGCGCATGGTCGACCGGCTGCGCGAGCTGGGCATGACGCCGGTGCTGCCGGGCTTCTACGGCACCGTCCCGACCGATTTCGAGACCCGCAATCCCGGGGCCAACACCGTCCCGCAGGGCACCTGGAACGGCCTGGAGCGCGCGGACTGGCTCGACCCTACCGGGCCCGAGTTCGGAAAGGTCGCCGGGGCGTTCTACCAGGCGCAGACCCAGCTGTACGGGGCGAGCACGATGTACAAGATGGACCTCCTGCACGAGGGCGGGCGGGCCGGGTCCGTGCCGGTGCCCGAGGCGTCCCGGGCCGTGCAGGACGCGCTCGAAGCGGCGCATCCCGGCGCGACCTGGGTGATCCTCGGCTGGCAGAACAACCCCCGCAAGGAGACCCTCCAGGCGGTCGACCGCTCCCGCATGTTCATCGTGGACGGCATCACGGAGCAGCCCGACATCACCGACCGCGACAAGGACTTCCTCGGCACGCAGTACGCCTTCGGCACGATCTGGAACTTCGGCGGCCACCAGAACTTCGGCGCCGGCCTCACCGTGTGGAACGAGAAGTTCCACGCCTGGCGCGCCAGGCAGGGGACGGCCATGAACGGCATCGCCCTGATGCCCGAGGCCATCGACAACAACCCGGCCGCGGTGGCGTTCTTCGCCGACATGCCGTGGCGGGACGGCCCGGTCGACGTGGACGCCTGGTTCGACCAGTACGCCACCGCCCGCTACGGGGCCGCCGACCCGCACGCGCTCGCGGCCTGGCGGATCATCGGCCGGACCGCCTACGCGTGGCCCGCGGGCAAGGACACCCGGCACGTGACCGGCCTGTTCGACGACCAGCCGAACCTCACCGCCACCGGGACGCCGCTGCAGTACGACCCGGGCGAGTTCGAGAAGGCCCTGCGCGAACTGCTCGACGTCGATCCGCGGCTGCGGCGCTCCGGCGCGTACCGCTACGACCTCGTGGACGTCGCCAGGCAGGTGCTGGCCAACCGCGGCAGGCTGCTCCTGCCGAAGATCCGCGCCGCCTACCGGGACGGCGACCGCACCGCCTTCGCGCGGCTCACCGACCGGTGGATGGGCGAGATCCGCCTCATGGACGACGTCCTCGGCGCCGACCCGCACTTCCTCCTCGGCACCTGGCAGCGCGAGGCGTCCCGGCAGGCGGCGGACCGCAGGGAGGCGGCGACCCTCGACTACAACCTCAAGTCGCTGGTCACGCTGTGGGAGAGCGACAGCCCCGGCCTCCAGGACTACGCGCGCCGCGAGTTCAACGGGCTGGTCGGCGGCTACTACGCCGAGCGCTGGAAGACGTTCTTCGACGAGCTCGGGCGCGCCATGAGGACCGGCGCGGAGCCGCAGCGGATCGACTGGCGCGCCGTCGCCGAGCGCTGGGCGCACGGCGGCACCCGCTACGCCGCCGAGCCGCACGGCGACGCCCACCGGCTGGCGCGGCGGGTGGCCGAGGAACCGGCGGGCGCGCTGGCCCTCGCCACCGACCGCAAGGGCGTCGAGCCGGGCGGCGCCGTCCGCGTCACCGCGACGTTCACCAACGAGTCGACGCTCAGCGAGGCCCGGAAGGCGCGCTTCCGGCTGGCCGCACCAGCCGGCTACAGGATCGCGGCGGGATCCGGTCCCGCCGGCGATGTCGCCCCCGGCGAGACCGCCACCGCGACCTGGACGGTGACCGCACCCGCCGACGCCCGGCCCGGCGCCCTGCCGGGCCTGGACGCCACGGTCTCGTGGCGCACCGCCGGAGGCGACTCCGAACAGGCGAGCGCGCACTCCCTCCTCATGGTCGGCAGCGGCACGGTGGGGGCGCCCTACAAGACCTTCGCCTCCACCGCGGCCGAGTTCGCGCAGTCCGGCGACACGGTCGGCATCGCCGCGGGCGGCAAGGACATGTGGGGCGAGACCAACGAGTTCGCGACCGTCTACAAGGAAGGCGGGCTGACCCCGGGGCACGCGGTCTCCACGAAGGTGACCAGGCTGGACGGGTCGTCCGACTGGACGCGGGCCGGACTGGTCGCGGGCGACGACCTGGCCCGGGCCGGGTCCGCCGGGTACGCCACCATCGCCGTGACGCCCGCCCACGGGTGCGTCTTCTCCCGCGACGCCGACGGCGACGGCCGGCTCGACCACTACACCGAGGTCGGCGGGTTCACCGCGGGCGAGGTCCACGTGCGGCTGAGCAGGGACGGCGACCGGATGACGGGATCGTGCAGCTCCGACGGCAGGAACTGGGCCGTGGTCGGCTCCGGCACGGTCCCCGGCACGGCGGGCGCCCAGGACGTCGGCATGTTCGTCAGCGCGGTCAACGGCCACACCGCTCAGGAGGCGATCGCGCAGTTCGGCGGCGGCATCCTCGCCTCGCCCAGCACGTCCCGGGACGGGTCGGGCGACCCGCTGCAGAGCCTCCGCAAGCCGGTGACGGCGCTGTCCTCCGAGCCCGGGCGGCCCCCGGAGGCCGCCAACGACGGCAGCCGCGCCAACTCGCCCTACTGGGGCGGCCAGATGACCTACGGCGAGAACTGGTGGCGGGTCGACCTGGGCGCCGTCGACGACGTCTCGCGCGTCAACGTCCGCAACTACGTCGACGGGACCCGCTACTACACCTACCGGCTGGAGGGCAGCCTCGACGGCGACCACTGGTTCACCCTCGGCGGGCGCAACGGGCCCCGCCCCGCCGCCGACGCGGGCGACACCATGACCACCGAGGCCGAGGCCCGCTACATCCGGGTGGTCGGTTCCGGCAACACCGCCAACCTCACCTTCCACCTCACGGAGGTGAGCGTCTACGGCACTCCGGTGGGGTGACGCGCGCTCAGGGCTTGCGCCCGACGCCCCCGACGCTCCAGATCGGCCTGGACGACTCGATGGTCTCGTGCTCGGGACGCCACAGAGGAAGGTAGACGACGCCGGGCTCGATCAGGTCCCAGCCGGAGAAGAGCCCTTCCACCTCGGCCCTGGTCCGGACGTTCGAGCGCGGCTTGCCGCGGATCGCGTGGGTCTCCTGCTGGTAGAGGAAGGCGAGCCTGGCGGTGACCTCCGGGCACAGGTCGCTGACCGGATGCGAGATCGCGATATGGCTGCCCGGCGCCATCAGGTCGCCCAGCCGCCGGACGCTCCACGCCACTTCCTCGTCGTCGGGAATGGCGTAGAGCACGTGGAAGAACAGCAGCGCCGTCGGCCGGTCGAGGTCGATCAGGCGGCGCAGGTCGGGGTGCCGCGCGATTCCTTCGGCATCCCGCATGTCGGCCTCGACGACCGTGGTGTAGGGGTTCTTTCCCAGCAGTGCCTGCGCGTGGACGCGCACGACGGGGTCGTTGTCCACGTAGACGACCCGGCAGTCCGGCGCCACCGCCTGGGCGATCTGGTGCACGCTTCCCTGGGTGGGCAGGCCGGTCCCGATGTCGAGGAACTGGCGTATCCCCGCGGCGGCGAGGAACCGCACGACGCGGTCCAGGAACTTGCGCCCCTCGCGTGCCAGGACGGGCAGTTCCGGCGCCAGCTCGATCGCCTGGAGCGCCGCCTGCCGGTCCGCGGCGTAATTGTCCTTGCCGCCGAGGAAGTAGTCGTGCATCCGGCTCTCGTTGGGCGCCGTCGGATCGAAGGTCTGCGGCTCGTGCCCCGCGGGGAAGGGCATGGCTTCTCCATTCAGCTGACATCCGAGCGGTGACGCACGGCGGCCGGGAATCGCCCAGTATGGCACGCACCTTTCCGGTATGCCCGACGTACTCGAGGTAGGTGCCCCGGCCGGGCACGTCGATCGTCGGCGCCGGGCCGCCGGGGCCGTGCCGCCGGACCGAATCGTGATCGGTCGTTTCTGTGGACCGGTCCGACGGGACGGGCGCAGACCGTAGAGTTGGGTGCGAAGATGATCAGCGTGGGCGGCCGGCAGGGAGGCACGGTGGCAGGCGAGGGGCTTCGGCCAGGCGGATTCGACCCGAGCGTGCCGAACATCGCTCGCATGTACGACTACTACCTCGGCGGCAAGGACCACTACGAGGCCGACCGCCTCCGCGCCGAGGAGGCCAAGTCCGCCGACCCCACCCTGATCACCCTGATCAAGGAGAACCGGGCGTTCATGGGCCGCGCCGTCCGGTACATGGCCGAGCAGGGCATCGACCAGTTCCTCGACATCGGCACCGGGCTGCCCACCCAGCAGAACGTCCACCAGATCGCCCAGTCGGTGAACCCCGCCGCACGCGTCGCCTATGCCGACTACGACGGCCAGGTCGTCGCGCACGGACGGGCGATCCTCGCCGACTCGCCCGGCACCCGGATGGTCCAGGCCGACATCCGCCGCCCCCGCGAGATCCTGGAGCACCCCGAGATCACCCGGCTGCTGGACTTCGGGAAGCCGGTCGCGCTGCTGACGATCGCCACCCTGCACTTCATCCCGGACGAGGACGACCCGCCCGGCGTCATGGCCGAGTTGCGCGAGGCGCTCGCGCCCGGCAGCCACATGGCGATCACCCATGCCTCCGGAGACGGCGTCCCCGACATCGTGGCGAAGGTCGTGGAGGTCTACAAGAGGACGAACGCGCCCGGCACGCCGCGCACCCTTGACCAGGTGACGGGCCTGTTCGGCGACTTCGAACTGGTCGACCCGGGCCTGGTGTGGGCGCCGCTGTGGCGGCCGGAGCACCCGGTCTCCCTTGAGGAGGCCCTGCCGATCTGGTTCTACGCCGGGGTCGGCCGCAAGCTCTGAGGTGTGCGTGCACGACCGCTCCCTGACGAATGCCACCGGGACGAGGGAAGGCGACATGCGGGCAGTGACGGTCGGCGGAGCGCTGGAGGCCGCGGCGACGCGGGACGAGGCGTTCCTGTACGACGGCGACGGCACCATCACGTTCGGCGGGTTCGACGAGCTCGCCGACCGGGTCGCGGCGGGCCTGCTGGCCCGCGGCGTCGGAAAGGGCGATCGGATCGGCCTGCTCGGCCCCAACACCGCGCAATGGCTCGCGGTGTTCTTCGGCGCGGCCAGGATCGGCGCCGTGGTCGTCCCGCTCAACGTCCGCTACCGGGAGCAGGAACTGGCCTACATGCTCGGCCAGAGCGGCGCCCGGCTGGTCGTCGGCGTCGACGCCGTGCCCGACTTCGACTTCGCCGCGTACTTCGAGTCGTCCGGCATCCCCGCCGTGCACTTCGGCGCGGGCTTCGACGCCCTGGCCTCGACCCCGGCCCCGCCGGCCCTCACCGCGGCCCGCGCCGCGGTGGATCCGGACGACCCGCTGATGATCCTCTACACGTCCGGCACCACGGGACGCCCCAAGGGCGCCGTCATCACCCATCGGAGCATCCTGGCCTCGGCCTCGGCCCAGGCCGAGCACTTCGGGATGACCGGCGAGGACGTCCTGCTCGGCCACCTCCCGTTCAACCACGTCGGCGGGATCACCTGCACCATCATGGCCGCGCTGGTCAGCGGCGGCTCGGTCGCGCTGCTGCCCGCGTTCTCCCCGGACGCCGCGCTGCGCGCCGTCGAACGCCACCGGGTGACGTTCCTCGGCGCCGTCCCCACGATGTACGTGCTGATGCTCGGCCGCCCCGACTTCGCCGAGCACGACCTCTCGTCCGTCCGGCTGTGCATGGCGGGCGGCTCCAACGTGGAGCCCGCGCTCGCCGACGCGATCCGCCGCGGCTTCCCCGGAGCGCCTCTCTACGGCCTCTACGGCCTGTCCGAATCCTCAGGCGCCTGCGTCCTGTCCCCGATGGACGACGACCCCGAGACGGTCTCCCGGACCCTCGGCGCGATCATCGGCGACTTCGAGGCGCGCGTGACGGCCCCCGACGGGACCGTCCTGCCGCCGGGGGAGACCGGCGAGCTCCAGATCCGCGGCGCCTGCGTCGCCGCCGGCTACTGGGACATGCCGGACGAGACCGCCGAGGTCTTCCTGCCGGACGGCTGGCTCGCCACCGGCGACATGGTCGCCGGGGAGCCCGACGGGCACCTGGTCCTGCGCGGCCGCAAGAAGGAGATGTACATCCAGGGCGGCTTCAACGTCTACCCGGTCGAGATCGAGAACGTCCTGACCGCCCACCCGAAGGTCGCGATGGCCGCCGGGATCGGCGTCCCCGACGCGATCCTCGGTGAGGTCGGCCGCTTCTACGTCGTCCCGCGCCCGGGCGCCGAACCGCCCACCGCCGACGAACTGACCGCCTACTGCCGCGACCGCCTGGCCGACTACAAGGTCCCCCGCCAGTTCGTCATCACCCCGGACGTTCCGCTGACCCCCGTAGGCAAGATCCACAAAGCCCTCCTGCAGGAACGCGACCACTCCGCGGCGACCTGAGCCCGGCGCCGGGGAGGGGCGGCCCCCCGGCTGCCGGGCCTAGCAGTGCGCGTGGACGTCGAGGATGGCCTGGGCGAGGGTCTCCGAGGCGGGCGCGTTGACGAGCCTCCACTGCGCGGCGCAGGGGATGAGGGCCCACCATTCCTTGGTGTGGGTGCCCCACCAGCACAGGACACCGAAGCGGGCATGGAGGTAGGCGATCGTTTCCGTGTGGGGCGTGCCGGGGCCGGGCGGCGGGATCGGCAACGCGGTGCCGTCCCTCACCGGACGGCGCGCCCGGGCGGCGAGCGCGGCCGCCACATAGGGGGTGAGGATCCGGGCGATCCGCTCGGCCGCGCGGGCCGGGTTGGTGTGCGGGGCCAGATCCTCACCCGTGCTCGACCGGTACCACCAGGCGTCGGACGTCGATCCGGGGGCGAGCGTGACGCTCTCCCCGAACCCCGGGACGGCCGGGTCGAAGACGCGCAGGAGCGGGAGGGGCCCGTCGTAGCGCGCCACGGCCTTCCAGCCCTCCCGGACGACCTCCTGTGCAAGTCGGTCAAGATGGCTTGTAATGGAGGAAGTTGAGGCTGGGGCCTGCAGATTCTTCGGTTCGATCCACCCCATTACCGGCGCACCCACTTACGGGGGTCGGGTCTCGGACGGCAGGCCGCGCGGCTGAGCTCGTTGGTGAGCGCCTTGCGGAGCTCTTCGGCGGTGTTGCATATAACGGTCGGGTCAATGCCGGCCTTTGGGTCGTGCAGGGTGGCGACCCAGTCGCCGAGCCTCCCGTCGTAGCGCGTGGCGCGCCAGATTCGGTGGCCTTGGAAGTCCTCGCGGAGACGGGCTAACGCCTGGTCAGCGGGGTTGACGGGCGTGTCCATGATCAGTTCAAGCTTCCGTTGGTGTGGTTGCTCTCCGTTACCGTCCTCAATCTTCCCGTGACCGGGTCGACTTTTGGAAGAGCGGGGAGCCCAACAGATGGAAAGCTCTCGGCGCCGTTAGAAAACACATCGCTTTCGGGTCGCCCGTGTTTCCCGTCCCCGCTGCCCCGCAACCGCGGGGTTCCGTGTACCTCCGGCTGCTTTGGCGGTGAACGCCTGTTTGCCGAACCGACTCCATCTCGTTTCCCTCCGTTCCGTGCAATCCGGTGTAACCGGACAATTCTCCGTCGGATGTCGGCGCCCCGGGGATCACTGGAGTGGGGCCCGGGGTTCGGACGGCTCCGCAATGGAACGCCTCCTCTGCTCGTGCGACCGGCTTCCGGCAGTGCCATGAACCAGGGAACGCGAGGCCGCGCAGAATGTGAGGCGATCGGCCACAAGCGGTCATTCTCAGGTTTCGGAATGGCGCATTACGGTCATTCCCATTTCGCATGTGAAACTTGCGCGGCAAGTGTTGGTGTCAGGGTCGATGATTATTAACCGGCCGCGCGTGGATCGGCATCTCGATGGGACGAATACGCGACGAATGAAGCATCTCGCATTGAGGCTTGAGTCCATGCCGCTTCGCGCACTTGCGTCCACGGCCGGCCGCCTGGTAAGCGGCGAACCGTGAAAGCCGAATGATCCGCACGCGCGAAACCGGTGCGAACTCGGAGACGAGTGATGGAACGGTGCCTTCGGGGTCGCGCTGATGCGGCGGCCCATACATGAGGGAGACGACTCGCCGAGTAAGAAACGAGGTATCCGCTGGTCAAGCTCTTCCGATGGATGTGGGGCATGTCCTTCGCCGCGTGGGGATCGAGTTTCACCGTGGGGGGACCGAGGTCGGCCGGAGCGCTCGCCCTCGCGCTGATTCCTCCTTCCTGTGAACGCGCATCGGGCCGGGGCCGGCCCCGGAAGCGACGCCCCGACGCCCGGCCCGGCCGGTGGGGTGCGGGCGAGCCTGAAGCACCGCGTTGCATGTTCATGCAGGAGCGTGCATACTTGTGCTCATGTCCAAAGTGCTGACCTCCCTGCCCGTCGGTGAGCGCGTCGGGATCGCCTTCTCCGGTGGCCTCGACACTTCGGTGGCGGTCGCGTGGATGCGCGACAAGGGCGCGGTGCCGTGCGCCTACACCGCCGACATCGGGCAGTACGACGAGCCCGACATCGCGTCCGTGCCCGGCCGCGCCGCCAAGTACGGGGCGGAGGTCGCGCGCCTGGTCGACTGCCGGGCCGCCCTCGTGGAGGAGGGGCTCGCCGCCCTGGCGTGCGGCGCGTTCCACATCCGCTCCGGCGGCCGCAGCTACTTCAACACCACCCCGCTCGGACGGGCCGTGACGGGGACCCTCCTGGTCCGCGCCATGCTGGAGGACGACGTCCAGATCTGGGGCGACGGCTCGACGTTCAAGGGCAACGACATCGAGCGGTTCTACCGGTACGGGCTGCTGGCCAACCCGTCCCTGCTGGTCTACAAGCCCTGGCTCGACGCCGACTTCGTCACCGAGCTCGGCGGCCGCACGGAGATGTCGCAGTGGCTGCTCGCCCGCGGCCTGCCCTACCGCGACAGCGTGGAGAAGGCCTACTCGACCGACGCCAACATCTGGGGCGCGACCCATGAGGCCAAGGCGCTGGAGCACCTCGACGCCGGGATCGAGATCGTCGATCCGATCATGGGCGTGCGGTTCTGGGACCCCGCCGTGGAGATCTCCGCCGAGGACGTCACGATCGGCTTCGAGCAGGGCCGCCCGGTGACGATCAACGGCAAGGAGTTCGGGTCCGCCGTCGACCTGGTGCTGGAGGCCAACGCCATCGGGGGACGGCACGGCATCGGGATGTCCGACCAGATCGAGAACCGCGTCATCGAGGCCAAGAGCCGCGGCATCTACGAGGCGCCCGGCATGGCGCTGCTGCACGCGGCCTACGAGCGGCTCGTCAACGCGATCCACAACGAGGACACCCTCGCCACCTATCACAGCGAGGGGCGGCGGCTCGGCCGGCTCATGTACGAGGGACGCTGGCTGGACCCGCAGGCGCTGATGCTGCGCGAGTCGCTGCAGCGCTGGGTCGGGATCGCCGTCACCGGCGAGGTCACCCTGCGGCTGCGGCGCGGCGAGGACTACTCCGTCCTCGACACCGCCGGGCCCGCCTTCAGCTACCACCCCGACAAGCTGTCCATGGAGCGCACCGAGGACTCCGCCTTCGGCCCCGTGGACCGGATCGGCCAGCTGACCATGCGCAACCTCGACATCGCCGACTCGCGCGCCAAGCTGGAGCAGTACGCCGGGCTCGGCATGGTCGGCAGCGCGCACCCGGCCCTGATCGGCGCCGCGCAGGCGGCCTCCACCGGGCTGATCGGCGCGATGCCGGCGGGCGGCGCGGAGGCGATCGCCTCCCGCGGCAAGGACTCCCGGGACGCCGAGGTGCTCGACCGCGCCGCCATGGAGTTCGGCACCGACTGAGCCGCGCCCCGCCGGGCCGCCGGTGGAGCTAGGGGGCCTCGTCCTCCTGCACGGGCGGGAGCGGGGTCTCCTTCTCCGGCGGCCCGACGAAGCCGTGCAGCGCCGCGGCCACCACGGCCCCCACCAGGGGCGCGACGATGAACAGCCACACCTGCGACAGGGCCGTCCCGCCCACGACGACGGCCGGCCCGAGGCTGCGGGCCGGGTTGACCGAGGTCCCCGTGATCGGGATGCCGATGAGGTGGACGGTCGTGAGGGCGAGGCCGATGCCGACCCCGGCGACGGACGGGATGGCCGCCGTGCTCGTCATGGACAGGACGATGAACACGAACAGGGCGGTCAGCACGACCTCCGTGAGGAACGCGCCGCCCATGTCGATGTGGATGAGGCTGGCGTCGCCCCACCCGTCCGCGCCGAGGCCGGTCACGGAGCGGGCGTAGAGCGGCGAGCCGGAGAAGGTCGCCCACAGCAGGAGCGCGCCCAGGATGCCGCCGGCGAACTGGGCGATCCAGTAGCCGACGGCGTCGAGCGGCGGGATCCGGCGGGCGAGCAGCACGCCCAGCGTGACGGCCGGGTTGATGTGGCAGCCCGAGATCGGCCCGATCGCGTAGACCAGGACGAGGAGCACCAGGCCGAAGGCCAGCGCCGTCGCGACGACGCCCGCCGAGAGGCTGCGCCCGGCGACGCCGAAGCCGAACGACAGGGTCGCCACGCCCACCGCGAAGTAGACCAGGAGCAGCGTGCCCATGAGCTCCGCCGCGATCCTCCTGTACACGCGCTCACCTTCCCCCGAGGATCTGATGCCCTCGGCCTACCCCCGGGGGCGAAGAAGATCATCTCGGCGTGATCGCCGTGACCCAGAAATGGGGGCGGCTTGGGGAACCGGTCAGGCGTGCTGGGCCAGGCTGGTCCAGCTCTCGTCCCAGAGGGCGTCGCGGCGGCGGTCGCAGCGGCGGCGGACGAGGAGGTAGGCGGCCAGCAGAGGGGCCCCCACGGCGACCGCGGCCGTGGCCGCGGCCACCGCGGTGGTGGCCAGCGTGGCGGTGCGGGTCTGAGGGTGCTGGATCGGATTGCCCGCCGCGTCCACCCAGATGCGCTGCTCCATGCCCGGTCTGACGGACTTGTCGGCCGGGACGACGGTGGTCCGCATCCGGCCGTCGAGGGACGTCCAGGCCAGCTCGGCGTAGGTGTGCCGCACGCCCGCGCCGCCCTGGGAGTCGGTGTGGACGACCTGCGCCGTGACGCGGTGGACGTTGCGGTGCTCGGCCCGGACGCCGCTGCGGTGGGCATCGACGGCCAGGAGCACGGACGCGGGCGGGGCGAGCACCGTGAACAGCACCGCGGCGGCGACGCCGACCTTCCATTGGCGGCGGTCGACGCCGCGTCGCAGATCGTTGCGGTCGAAGCCGAAACGGCGGCGGACCCGTCCTAGCCTTCTCATTGACTCCTCCTTCGTCCGTGACAGTAATCGCTCCGGGAAGCGGTCGCGCACGCGCCTCTTCTGGTGCGCCGGCGAAGCGCGCAGACTGGCAGGAGGAGGGCAGGCACATGAAGGGCGTGGAGAACGACGAGCAAGGGCATGTCCTGTTCGGCTACGACGGGACGGCGGAGAACGACACGGCGCTGCGCTGGGCGATCGAGGAGGCCCGGCTGCGCGGCCTCGACCTGGTGATGTGCCACTGCTGGCACTGGCCCTACCCGGAGGAGTACGAAGACCCGCACGGCGAGGCGGTCATGAGGAGGGTCGGGGAGAACCTGCTGGAATGCGGCACGCGGCGAGCGCGCGAGCTGGGGGCGACCGGCGCGGTGCGCGGCCGCCTGGTCCGCGGTCCGGCCCGCGGCGCGCTGCTGCGCGAGTCCCGAGAGGCGCAGCTGTCGGTGATCGGGGCACCCGGGCGGCTGGACGAGGGCGCGGGGGTGCTGGAGCTCGCGGCGGGCGCCTCCCGCCCCGTGATCGTCGTCAAGGACGGGACGGGCCCCCGCCGGGTCGTGGCGGGCGCCGACGGGACGACGTGGTGCGACCCGGCGCTGGGCTTCGCCGCCGCCGAGGCGGCGCTGCGCGGCTGGGAGCTGCGCGTGGTGTACGCGTGCTGGGAGCCCGCCGCGGTCGACGCGGAGGAGCTGGGGCTGTTCCACGACAGGGAACTGCTGGAGAAGACGCGCGCCGCCGAGCTGGAGGCGGCCGTGGCGCCGTGGCGCCGGCGGTACCCGGGGCTCGACATCCGGGTCTCGCTGCTGCTGGAGCCCCCCTTGGCGGCGCTGTTCGACGCCGCCGACGACGCCGGGCTGCTGGTCCTGGGAGACCGGGGCGCCGGGATCGCCCGGCTGGGCTCGACCAGCACGGCGGTGCTCCGGCATGCCCGCCGCGCCGTCGCGATCGTCCCCGCGCGCCGGGACTGAGCGCCGGTCAGGGGTCGGCGGCAAGAGCCTCGGTCGCGTGCAGGGCCGGGTCGGCAGGCAGTTCGGGGTCGAGGATCAGCTGGAGCATCAGCCCGTCCAGCATCGCGGTGAAGAGCATGGCGGTGCCCTCGCGGCGCTCGGGGGGCCAGGAGGGGCGCAGGTGCTCCAGCCGCGCGGCGATGCGGGCCCGCACCTCCCGCGACCAGTCCCGCCGCTCGGCGCCCATCCGCGGGTCGCGCAGCGCCCGGACCAGCAGTTCGGCGGCGAGCCTGAGGTTGCGCTCCCCGGCGAGCATGTCCAGGACGCGCTCGCGCAGCGCCCGCAGGGCGGCCGCCGTGTCCGGCGCGGCGACCAGCGCGTCCACCACCGGGTCGACGATCGTCTCGCTGGCCCGCTGCGCGACGGCGACGTGCAGCCCCGGCAGCCCGTTGAAGTAGTGGTGGAGCAGCCCCGGCCGGATCCGGGCCCGGTCCGCGACGGCCCGGGCCGTGAGCGCGGCCCAGCCGCCCTCGGCGAGCAGGTCGAGACCGATCCCCACGAGCTGCTCCCGGCGTGCCAGGCCGCGGGGTGTCGACGCGCGGGGCTCCTCGTGGGTCATCACGCCACGCTATCCCAACGCTTGCACCGTGCAACCGATCGAGATCGGCGCGGGCCGCCGATTCCCCGGAGACGGACGGGGTAGGGCCGCTGCATGATCGATGCGGTGCTCTTCGACGTCGACGGCACATTGGTCGACACCAACTATCTGCACGCCACCACCTGGTGGCAGGCATTCCTCCAGCACGGGCACACCGTCCCCATGGCGGACGTGCACCGGGCGGTCGGCATGGGTTCGGACAAGCTGCTGGACCACCTGCTCCCGGACGACCGGGATCGGGACGCCGACGACGGAATTCGCACCGCGCACACGGCCCTGTACGCCCAGTACTGGTCGCGGCTCCAGGCCTTCGACGGCGCCGCCGACCTGCTGCGGGCCTGCTCCGGGCGCGGGAGCCGCGTCGTGCTCGCCAGCTCGGCCGCCGCGCCCGAATTGAAGGCGCTGCGCGCGGCGCTGGACGCCGACGACGCGATCGACGACGCCACCTCCGGCTCGGAGGTGGAGGCGACCAAGCCGGCGCCCGACCTCGTCCGGCTCGCCCTGGAACGCGCCGCGGTGCCCGCCGCCCGGGCCGTGTTCGTCGGCGACACCCGCTGGGACGTCGAGGCCGCCCGGCGCGCGGGGATGCCGTGCGTGTGCGTCCTCACCGGTGGCTGGGGCCGCGCCGAGCTGGAGGAGTCGGGCGCGGCGGCCGTCTACGACGACCCCCGCGCCCTCCTGGAGGACCTGGACCGCAGCCCGCTCGCGCTATGACGCGCGGTCGCGCTCGGCGGCGAGCTGGAGCGCCACGTCGATGATCATGTCCTCCTGGCCGCCCACGTAGCCGGCCTCGCCGACCTTCTGCAGGATCTCGTGCGCCGGGACGCCGTAGCGCTCGGCGGCCCGCTCGGCGTGCAGCAGGAAGCTGGAGTACACGCCCGCGTACCCCTGCGTGATCGCGCCGCGGTCGGCGAACGGCAGCCGGTGCAGGAACGGCTTCACCACGTCGTCGGCCGCCGCCAGCGCGCCCTGCACGTCCACGCCCGTCGGGACGCCGAGCCGCTCGAAGGTCGCGACCAGGACCTCGGTGGGGGAGTTGCCGGCCCCCGCGCCGAGAGCGCACAGCGCGCCGTCGATCTGCCGGGCGCCGTTCTGCTGTGCCAGGACGGAGTTGGCCACGCCGAGGGAGAGGTTCTGGTGGCCGTGGAAGCCGACCTGCGCCTCGTGCCCGATCTCCTTGACCAGCGCGCTGATCCGCTCCTGCGCCTCGCCGAGGACGAGGGCGCCGGCGGAGTCGACGACGTAGACGCACTGCGCGCCGCCGTCCACCATGATCCGGGCCTGCCGCGCCAGCTCCTCGGGGCCCACCCGGTGCGACAGCATGAGGAACCCGACGGTCTCCATGCCGAGGTCGCGGGCGGCGGCGAAGTGCTGCAGCGACACGTCCGCCTCCGTGCAGTGCGTCGCGACCCGGGCGACGGACGCGCCCGCGTCGTGCGCCATCCTCAGGTCGTTGACCGTGCCGAGCCCCGGCAGCAACAGGACGGCGATCTTGGCCCGGGCGGCCTCGTCCACGGCGGCGGCGACGAGCTTGACGTCGTCCTCCAGCGAGAAGCCGTAGTTGAAGGACGACCCGCCGAGGCCGTCGCCGTGGGTGACCTCGATGACCTCGACGCCGGCGGCGTCCAGGGCGTGCACGACGCCCCGGACCTGCTCCTCGGTGAAGCGGTGCGCCATCGCGTGGCTGCCGTCCCGCAGCGTGGAGTCGGTGATCCGGATCTTCTCGCTGACGTCGCTCATATCGAGGCCTTTCTCCGCGCGAGCTGCTCGCCGACCCTGGCTGCGGCCGCGGTCATGATGTCGAGGTTGCCGGCCCACGGCGGCAGGTGGTCGCCGTTGCCGCGGACCTCCAGGAACACCGCGACGCGGGCCATCCCGTTCCAGATGTCGCGGGGCTCGTCGAACTGGGGCTCGACCCGCAGCGTGTAGCCGGGGACGTAGGCGGCGACCTTCTCGACCATCTTCTCGACCGACTCCGCGATGGCCTTGGTGTCGGCGTCGGACGGGATCGCGCAGAACACCGTGTCCCGCATGATCATCGGCGGGTCCACCGGGTTCAGGATGATGATCGCCTTGCCCCGCCCGGCGCCGCCGACCTGCTCGATCGCGCGGGCCGTGGTCTCGGTGAACTCGTCGATGTTCGCGCGGGTGCCGGGCCCGGCCGAGCGGGACGCGATCGACGCGACGATCTCGGCGTACGGCACGGGCACCACCGAGGACACCGCGTGCACGATCGGGATCGTCGCCTGCCCGCCGCAGGTGATCATGTTGAGGTTGGGGGCGTCCGACAGCGAGTCCAGGTTCACCGGCGGGCACACCAGGGGGCCCGTCGCGGCCGGTGTCAGGTCGATCGCCGTGATCCCCGCCTCCTCGTAGCGGGGCGCGTTGGCCAGGTGCGCCTTCGCCGACGTCGCCTCGAACACCAGGTCGGGCAGCGTGGGCTGCTTCAGCAGCCACTCCACGCCCTCCGCCGACGCCTCGACGCCCATCTTGCGGGCGCGCTCCAGGCCGTCGGACCCGGGCACCACCCCGACCATCGAGTGGACGTCGATCAGCTCGCTGCGCTGGAGCTTGACCAGCAGGTCGGTGCCGATGTTGCCCGGCCCGACGATCGCCGCCGTCAGCCTGCCCGTTCCCGTTCCCTGCGAGGGGGCGGCCCCCCGCGTCCCCCGGGTCGCTTCGTTCATGTCAGCTCCTCCCTTCCGAACCGAGCGGTCACCGAACCGATCCCGGCGAACGTCGCCGTCAGTGTCTGCCCGGGTGCGACCGGTACGGCCGCGGTGATCGAGCCGGGCAGGACCACGTGCCCGGCCTCCAGGCTCACGCCGCGCTCGCCGAGGACGTTGGCCAGCCAGACCAGCGCGTTGACCGGCGAGCCGAGGACCGCGCCGCCCGCGCCGGTGTCGATCAGGTCGCCGTCGCGGCGCAGCAGGCAGCCCATCAGCGACAGGTCCTGGTCGTCCAGCCGGACCGGGCGGGTGCCGAGCACGACGCCTCCGCTGGAGGCGTTGTCCGCGATCGTGTCCGGAAGGGTGATCTTCCAGTCCGCGATGCGGGAGTCGATCACCTCCAGCGCGGGCAGCACGTACTCGACGGCCGCGACGGCGTCCGCCGTCGTGGCGCCGGGACCGGCCAGCGGGCGGCCCAGCACGAACGCGATCTCCGGCTCGATCCGGGGCTGCAGGAACCGGCCGGTGTCGATCGGGGCGCTCTCCGGCAGGAACATCGTGTCCAGCAGCACGCCGAAGTCGGGCTGGTCCACGCCCATCTGGCGCTGCATTGCGGCCGAGGTCAGCCCGACCTTGTGGCCCTTGATCCGCGCGCCGGCGGCCGTCCAGGCCTTGACCTGGGCGAGCTGGACCGCGTAGGCGTCGGCCACCGACATGTCCGGATGGTCCTTCGTCAGCGGCGAGATGGGAGTGCCGGTGGCGTACGCGTCGAGCAGCGCGGCCGCGGCCTTCTCCACGGAACCCGGGTCCATGGGGCCGTCCTTTCGTTCGTATGGGCAGGCCGAGCCTCTCCCGCCCGGACCCCCGCGGGCAACGCGGCCGTCCCGCGTGGTGGGACACTTCTTCCATGCCGTCCGTTCCGTCCGAGGAGAGCTTCCTGCGCCGCGTCGTCGCGGTGCTGTCGGCGTTCCGTCCGGAGGACGACGGCCTGGGCGCCGCCGAGCTGGCCCGCCGCAGCGGCCTGCCGAAGTCGACCGCGCACCGCATCGCCCTCGACCTGGTGGACGCCGGGCTCCTGGAGCGCCGGGGCCCGCGGGTGCGGCTCGGGCTGCGGCTGTTCGAGATCGGGCAGCGGGTCCCGCGCCAGCGGGTGCTGCGGGACGCCGCCGTCCCGTACATGTCGGACCTGCGGGAGGCGACCCGGCAGACCGTCCACCTCGCGGTGCTGGAGGGCGGCGAGGTGGTCTACGTGGAGATCCTCGGCTCCTCCGGCGGGCCGCGGCTGCCGTCGCAGGTGGGCGGGCGGCTGCCCGCGCACGTGACCGGGGTGGGCAAGGCGATCCTCGCGTTCTCCCCGCCGGAGGCGGTGCAGCGGGTGCTGGAGTCGGAGCTGGTCAAGGCCAGCGAGCGCAGCGTGACCGCACCGGGGCTGCTCGCCCGGGAGCTGGAGACGATCAGGCGCGAGGGCGTCGCCTACGACCGGGAGGAGTCCGGCCGCGGGATCGTCTGCGCCGCGAGCCCCGTCCTCGGCCCGGACGGCCTGGTCCTCGGCGCGCTGTCGGTGTCGGGCTGGGCGACCCGGATGCGGCTCGCCGCCGTCGCACCGGCCGTGCACACCGCCGCGCTCACCCTGTCGCGCACGCTGGGCGGTTAGCCGCGCCGGGCGGTCAGCGCCCCGGCAGGCGCCGGGCCAGGAGCTGGGCGAGGTGCTCGCCGTCGCGGTGCGCCAGCTCGCGCAGCTGCGTGCGGCAGCTGAACCCGTCGGCCAGGATCACGGCGTCCTCCCCGGCCGCGCGGACGGCCGGGAGCAGCCGCTGCTCGGCGACGGCGACCGACACCTCGTGGTGGCCCTTCTCGACGCCGAAGTTGCCGGCCAGCCCGCAGCAGTCGCCGAGCCGCTCGACGCCCGCGCCCGCCTTCCGCAGCAGGTCGGCGTCCTTCGCCCAGCCCATGACGGCGTGGTGGTGGCAGTGCGGCTGCGCGATCCCGGTGACGCCGGACAGGTCGGGCGGCGTCCAGTCGGGTGTCTCGGCGAGCAGCTCGGCCAGGGTGCGGGTCGCGGCGGCGACCTCGCGGGCGGCGGCCGCGTCCACGCCCCTCAGCAGCTCCTCGGCGTCGGACCGCAGCACCCCGGTGCAGGACGGCTCCATGCCGACGACCCTGGCGCCGCGCCGGACGTGGGGGAGCAGCGCGCGGACGGTGCGGCGCGCCTGCGCCCGCGCCCCGTCCAGCTGCCCGGTGGAGATCCACGTGATCCCGCAGCACACGGGGCGCTCGGTCACCGTGACGCGGTAGCCGGCGTGCTCCAGCACCTGCACGGTCGCCCGGCCCACCTCCGGGGAGAACGCGTCGGTGAAGCTGTCGACGAACAGGACGACGTCGCCGTTGCGGCCCTCTGGGCTGCGGTGGGAGGCGAACCAGCGCCGGAACGTCACGGGCGCGAGCGCGGGGAGCGTGCGCCGCCGGTCGATGCCCGCGCCCCAGGCGAGCAGCGGCTTCAACGCGCGCGACCGCATCGCCGCGTTGACCGCCTTGACCGCCGCGGGCGCCCTGGCGGCGAGCCGGGTCCAGAGCGGGAGCCGGCCGAGCGCGTAGTGGGAGCGCGGCCGGATCCGCCCCCGGTACCGCCGGTGCAGCGCCTCCGCCTTGTAGGAGGCCATGTCGACGCCGGTCGGGCAGTCGGACGCGCAGCCCTTGCAGGCCAGGCACAGGTCGAGGACGTCGTGCAGGGCCTCGGACTTCCAGCCGTCCGGGCCGAGCTTCCCGCTGACGACCTCCTGGAGGACCCGGGCCCGTCCGCGCGTGGAGTCCTTCTCCTCCCGGGTCGCCAGGTAGGACGGGCACATCACGCCGCCCGCCCCGGTGTTGTCGGCACGGCACTTGCCCACGCCGGTGCAGCGGTGCACGGCCCGGGACAGGTCGCCGCGGTCGTCCCGGTAGGCGAGACCGAGTCCCCGGTCCAGCGGGATCGTCTGCACGGCGCGCAGGTCGGCGTCCACGGCCGCCGGGCGCACGATGATGCCGGGATTGAGTACATCGTCCGGATCGAAGACGTCCTTGACGGCCGAGCACAGCGCCAGCGCCCCGGCCGAGTACATGTGCGGCAGCAGCTCGCTGCGGGCCCGCCCGTCGCCGTGCTCGCCCGACATGGTGCCGCCGTGCCGGGCCGCCAGTGCGGCCGCGTCGTTCAGGAAGTCCCGGAAGACGCGCGTCCCGCCGGTCCGTCCGAACGGGAAGTCGATGCGGACGTGGATGCACCCGTCGCCGAAATGGCCGTACGGGACGCCGAACAGGTCGTAGCCGGCCAGCAGCGTCTCGAACTCCCGCAGGTACGCGCCGAGCCGCTCGGGCGGGACGGCCGCGTCCTCCCACCCGGCGTGCGCCTGCTCGCCGGCGGGCGTGCGCGCGACGAGCCCGGAGCCGTCCTCGCGGATCCGCCACAGCGCGTCGGCCAGCGCCATGTCCTCCACGAGCGCCGAGTCGGCGCAGCCGGACGCGGCGATGATCTCGCGTGCCGTGGAACGCGGCGCCCCCGGCTCGGATCCGGCCAGTTCCACCAGCAGCCATCCGGACCCGGACGGCAGCGGCGGCACCGCGCCGGCGCCCCGCCGCTCCCGCACGACGTTCACGATCCGCGAGTCCAGCCCCTCGCACGCGACCGGGCCGTGCGGCAGGATCGCCGGGACGGCGTCGGCGGCCTCGGCCATCGACCCGTATCCGAGCACCACGAGCGCCCGGTGCGCGGGCTCCCGGACCATCCGCACCCGAGCCGCCAACGTCAGTGCGAGCGTCCCCTCGCTTCCCACCAGCGCGCGGGCGACGTCGAAGCCCTTCTCCGGCAGGAGGTGCTCCAGGGAGTAACCGGAGACCTGCCGGCCGAACCGCCCGAACTCCGTCCGCACGAGGGCCAGGTTCTCACCGACCAGCCCCCGCAGCCGCTCCAGCAGGACGCTGCCGGGGTGCGCCCCCGGCACGTCGCCGAGCCGCAGCCGCTCCCCGGATCCGGTGACGACGTCGAGGCCGAGCACGTTGTCGCTCGTGCGCCCGTAGCCGAGCGCCCGCGACCCGCACGCGTTGTTGCCGATCATCCCGCCGAGCGTGGCGCGCGTCCGGGTGGACGGATCGGGCCCGAACCGCAGCCCGTGCTCCGCCGCCGCCCGGTGCAGGCGCGCCTGCACGATGCCGGGCTCCACCAGCGCCGTCCCCGCCTCCGGGTCGATCTCCAGCACCCGGTCGAGGTGCCGGCTCACGTCGACGACGACCCCGGGCCCGACCGCGTTCCCCGCGATGGACGTCCCGGCGCCCCGCATGGTGAGCGGCACCCCGGCGTCGCGGCACACCGCGAGGACGGCCGGCAGCTCGCCCGTCTCACGGGGCGTCACCACGACCCGCGGCGGCACCCGGTACAGGGAGGCGTCCGAGGAGTACAGGGACCGCGCGAGCGCCGAGTCGTCCACCCCGCTGACCCCGGCCGCCCGCAGCGCCTCCACCAGCTCGCCGTGCTCACGATGGTCGGTCACGGTGACAACGGTAGGTCATGGTGCGGGACGCCGGTCGCCGGGCGGCCCCCACCTCCGGGCCCGCTGTCGGGACCAAGGTCCCTACCGCGCGTCACCGAGCTCCACGAGGGTGGTGCGGCGGAAACCGATCATGGTCATCCGCAGGACGCGCAGGGAAGGCCCACCGAAATCGGGCTGACGGAGGCAGGAGCACGGTGACTGGGACACGCCGGACGGCGGAAGCGGGCCCCGCGGAGACCGGGACGGGCGGCGGCGGGCGGCCGATGGTCATGCTGGCGGTGGCCACGATCGGGTTCGCGGTGAACTTCTGGGCGTGGGCGCTGCTGAGCCCGCTCGGCCCGCGGTTCAAGGAATCGCTGGAGCTGTCGTCGTTCGAGCAGTCCCTGCTCGTGGCCGTGCCCGTGGTCGTGGGCTCGCTGGGACGCATCCCCGTCGGCGCGCTGACCGACCGGTTCGGCGGCCGGGCGATGTTCCCCGCGGTCTCGCTGTTCACCATCGTGCCCGTCCTCTACCTGGGCCTGGCCGGGCACTCCTCGCTGGCGTCGCTGCTCGCGGGCGGGTTCTTTCTCGGCATCGCCGGCACGACGTTCGCGGTCGGGGTCCCCTTCGTCAACGCCTGGTTCCCGCCCGAGCGGCGCGGGCTGGCGATCGGGATCTTCGGCGCCGGGATGGGCGGCACCGCGATCAGCGCCCTGACGACGGTCAAGGAGGTCGACAGGTACGGGATGGAGTTCCCGTTCGTGGTGATGGCCGTGCTGCTCGCCGTGTACGCGGCGGCCGCGTGGCTCGTCCTGCGGGAGGCCCCCGGGCGGACGGCGCCGGCCGAGCCGCTCGCGAAACGGCTGGCCGCCACGGCCCGGATGGGCGTGACCTGGCAGATGTCGGCGCTGTACGCGGTGGCGTTCGGCGGCTACGTCGCGTTCTCGGTGTACCTGCCGACGTATCTGAAGACGCAGTACGGGCTGTCCCAGGCGGACGCCGCGAACCGGATGGCGGGGTTCGTCCTGCTGGCCGTCGTGATGCGCCCGCTCGGCGGATGGCTGTCGGACCGGGTCGGCGCAGCCCGGGTGATGGTCGTGGCCCTGGCGGTGACGGTGGCGGGCGCGGCGGCGCAGGCGTCCGCGCCGCCGCTGACGCCGCTCGGGACGATCGCGTTCCTCGCCATGGCCGCCGCGCTCGGCGCCGGCAGCGGGGCGACGTTCGCGCTGGTCGCACAGCTCACCCCGGTGAGCAAGGTCGGCGCGGTCACCGGCGTCGTCGGCGCCGCGGGCGGCCTCGGCGGGTTCGTCCCGCCGCTGGTGATGGGCTTCGTCTACGGCGCCTACGGCTCGTACGCCGCCGGACTGGTTCTGCTCGCGCTCGTGGCCGCGGCCGCCGCGCTGTTCACCGCCACGGTCGTCCGGCGCGCCGCGCCGGGCCGCCAGGACGTATAGGGAAGGGAAGCGGAGTTGAGCTCGACCGATGGCCGGCCCGGCCTGGACGGCCCGCTGGAAGACGCACTGGTGAGCACGCGGAGGTACTTCACCCGCGCGCGGATCTCGCCCGATCTGCGGACCATGACCAAGAAGGGCGGGCGGCAGGCGGACGCGTTCTACCGGGACCGCTGGTCGCACGACAAGGTCGTGCGCTCCACCCACGGGGTGAACTGCACCGGATCGTGCTCCTGGAAGGTGTACGTCAAGGACGGCATCATCACCTGGGAGGCGCAGCAGACCGACTACCCCTCGGTGGGACCCGACCGTCCCGAGTACGAGCCGCGCGGCTGCCCCCGGGGCGCGTCGTTCTCCTGGTACACCTACTCGCCGACCCGCGTGCGGTACCCGTACGTGCGCGGCGTCCTGCTGGAGATGTACCGGGAGGCCAAGTCCCGCACCGGCGACCCGGTGACCGCGTGGCGCGACATCGTCTCCGACCCGGAGAAGGCCCGCGCCTACAAGGGCGCGCGGGGCCGCGGCGGCCTCGTCCGCGCGACGTGGGACGAGGCGACCGAGATGATCGCCGCCGCGCACGTCCACACCATCGGGAAGTTCGGCCCCGACCGGATCGCCGGGTTCTCCCCGATCCCGGCGATGTCGATGGTGTCCCACGCGTCGGGCGCCCGGTTCGTGTCGTTGATCGGCGGGACGATGCTGTCGTTCTACGACTGGTACGCCGATCTGCCGGTGGCGTCCCCGCAGGTGTTCGGCGACCAGACCGACGTCCCGGAATCGGGCGACTGGTGGGACGCCGGCTACCTGATCATGTGGGGCTCGAACCTGCCGGTGACCCGCACCCCGGACGCGCACTGGATGACCGAGGCCCGCTACCGGGGCCAGAAGGTCGTGGCCGTCTCCCCGGACTACGCCGACAACGTCAAGTTCGCCGACGAGTGGCTGGCCGCCCAGCCCGGCACCGACGGCGCCCTGGCGATGGCCATGGGGCACGTCATCCTCAAGGAGTTCTTCGTCGACCGGCAGGCGACGTACTTCGCCGACTACGTCAAGCGCTACAGCGACCTGCCCTTCCTCGTGCGGCTGGAGGAGCGCGACGGCACCCGCGTCCCGGGCAAGTTCCTCACCGCGGCCGACCTGCCGGGCGCGGAGGCGGAGTCGGAGAACGCCGCGTTCAAGACCGTGATCCTGGACGCGAACACCGGGCATCCGCTGGTGCCGAACGGGTCGCTCGGATTCCGGTACGGCGACGCCGGCGTGGGCAGGTGGAACCTGGACCTGGGCGACGCCGACCCGCTGCTGTCGGTCGAGGGCGGCGAGACGGTCGAGATCGAGCTGGCCCGGTTCGACGGCGTCGGCGGCGCCCCTGGAACGCTCCGCAGGGGCGTGCCGGTCCGGGAGGTCGGCGGCCATCTGGTCACGACCGTGTTCGACCTGCTGCTCGCCCAGTACGGGGTGAGACGGGACGGGCTGCCCGGTTCGTGGCCTTCCGGCTATGACGACGCGTCGGAGCCGGGCACGCCGGCCTGGCAGGAGACCGTCACCGGCGTCCCCGCGCGGGCGGCCGAGCGGATCGGGCGGGAGTTCGCGGCGAACGCCGAGGAGTCCCGCGGCCGGTCGATGATCATCATGGGCGCGGGCACCAACCACTGGTTCCACTCCGACACCATCTACCGGACGTTCCTCGCGCTGACCACGCTGACCGGCGGGCAGGGCGTGAACGGCGGCGGCTGGGCGCACTACGTCGGGCAGGAGAAGTGCCGCCCGGTGACCGGGTGGGCGCAGCTGGCGTTCGGGCTGGACTGGTCCCGCCCGCCCCGCCAGATGATCGGCACCGCCTTCTGGTACCTGCATTCCGACCAGTTCCGCTACGACCAGTTCGACGCGGGCACCCTGTCGGCGGCGACGGGCGGCGGGCGGCTCGCCGGACGGTCCACGGCCGACGTGATCGCGCAGGCGGCACGGCTGGGCTGGATGCCGTCCTACCCGACCTTCGACCGCAACCCGCTCACCCTCGCCGACGAGGCGGAGGCCGCCGGGAGGCCGGCCGGCGAGCACATCGTGGACGAGCTGAAGGCGGGCCGGCTGAAGTTCGCCTGCCAGGACCCCGACGCCCCGGAGAACTTCCCCCGTGTCCTGACCGTGTGGCGCTCCAACCTGCTGGGCTCGTCCGCCAAGGGCAACGAGTACTTCCTCAAGCACCTGCTCGGCGCCGACGACGCCGTACGGGCGGAGGAGACACCGCCGGACGAACGCCCCAGGGAGGTCGTCTGGCGGGACGAGGCCCCGGCCGGGAAGCTGGACCTGCTGCTGTCGCTGGACTTCCGGATGACCAGCACCACGGTCTACTCCGACATCGTGCTGCCGGCCGCGACCTGGTACGAGAAGCACGATCTCAACACCACCGACATGCACCCGTTCGTGCACTCGTTCAACCCCGCGATCGCGCCGCCGTGGCAGACCCGGAGCGACTGGCGGGCCTTCCAGGACATCGCCGTCCAGTTCAGCCGGCTCGCCGAGCGGCATCTGGGCGTCCGCAAGGACGTCGTCGCCGTGCCGCTGCTGCACGACACCCCCGACGAGATGGCCACCCCCCACGGACGCGTCGCCGACTGGGCCGAGGGCGAATGCGAGCCCGTCCCCGGAGTGACGATGCCGAAGCTGGTGACGGTGGAGCGCGACTATCCGGCCGTCGCCGCGAAGATGACCGCGCTCGGCCCGCTCGCCGAGCGGCTCGGCGCGACCACCAAGGGCGTCACGTTCGAGATGGAAGGCGCGGTCGAGTACCTGAGGCACAAGAACGGCGTGGTGCGGGGCGGCCCGGCGGACGGGCGTCCGTCGCTGCGGCGCGACGTGCACGCCTGCGAGATGATCCTGGCGATGTCCGGGACCACGAACGGGCGGCTCGCCACCCAGGGATTCCGGGCGGTGGAGCGGCGCACCGGGCAGCGCCTCGCCGATCTGGCCGCCGAGCACGAGGGCAGGCAGATCACGTTCGCCGACACCCAGGCGCGTCCCGTGCCCGTCATCACCTCCCCGGAATGGTCGGGGTCGGAGGCCGGCGGGCGCCGGTACTCGCCGTTCACGATCAATGTGGAGCGGCTCAAGCCGTGGCACACCCTGACCGGGCGGCAGCACTTCTACCTCGACCACGACTGGATGGCCGAGCTGGGCGAGCAGCTGCCGACGTTCCGCCCGCCGCTCAACATGTCCGCCCTGTTCGGCGAGCCCGAGCTCGGCGAGACCGGCGAGCTGGGGCTGACCGTCCGCTACCTCACCCCGCACAACAAGTGGTCGATCCACTCGGAGTACCAGGACAACCTGTTCATGCTGTCGCTGTCGCGCGGCGGCCCGGTGATCTGGATGAGCGGGGTGGACGCCGCGAAGATCGGTGTACGCGACAACGACTGGATCGAGGCGGTGAACCGCAACGGCGTCGTCGTCGCCCGGGCGATCGTGTCGCACCGGATGCCGGAGGGCACGGTGTACATGTACCACGCGCAGGACAAGCTGATCGACGTCCCGCGGTCGGAGACCTCCGGCCGCCGCGGCGGCATCCACAACTCGCTGACCCGGCTGCTGATCAAGCCGAGCCATCTCATCGGCGGGTACGCGCAGCTGTCGTTCGCGTTCAACTACCTCGGCCCGACCGGCAACCAGCGCGACGAGGTCACCGTCATCCGCCGCCGCTCCCAGGAGGTGCAGTACTGATGCGGGTCATGGCGCAGATGTCGATGGTGATGAACCTCGACAAGTGCATCGGGTGCCACACCTGCTCGGTCACCTGCAAGCAGGCGTGGACCAACCGCGGCGGCGTCGAGTACGTGTGGTTCAACAACGTCGAGACCCGGCCCGGGCAGGGCTACCCCCGGCGGTACGAGGACCAGGAGCGCTGGCGCGGCGGCTGGACGCTGAACCGGCGCGGCCGGCTCGCCCTCAAGGGCGGCGGCCGGCTCCGCAAGCTCCTGACGATCTTCTCCAACCCCAAGCTGCCCGGGATCGACGACTACTACGAGCCCTGGACCTACGACTACGAGACCCTCACCGACGCACCCCTGCAGGAGCACACGCCGGTCGCACGGCCGAAGTCGCTGCTGTCGGGCAGGGACATGAAGGTCTCCTGGTCGGCGAACTGGGACGACGACCTCGGCGGTTCGGTCGAGCACGGCGCCAAGGACGTCCTGCTCAAGGAGATCTCCGACAAGGTGAAGATGGAGTTCGACAAGACCTTCATGTTCTACCTGCCGCGGATCTGCGAGCACTGCCTCAACCCCAGCTGCGCGGCGTCCTGCCCGTCCGGCGCGATCTACAAGCGGACCGAGGACGGCATCGTGCTGGTCGACCAGGACCGCTGCCGCGGCTGGCGGATGTGCGTGTCGGGCTGCCCGTACAAGAAGGTGTACTTCAACCACCGCACCGGCAAGGCCGAGAAGTGCACGTTCTGCTTCCCGCGCGTCGAGGTCGGCATCCCCACCGTCTGCTCCGAGACCTGCGTGGGACGGCTCCGCTACATCGGGCTGATCCTCTACGACGCCGACAAGGTGCTGGAGGCCGCGTCCGCCCCCGACGACACCGGGCTCTACGAGGCGCAGCGGCAGGTGTTCCTGGACCCGAGCGACCCGGAGGTCGTGGCGGCGGCCGAGCGCGACGGCATCCCGGCCGACTGGATCGAGGCCGCGCAGCGCTCCCCGATCCACGCGCTGATCAACACCTACAAGGTGGCGCTGCCGCTGCACCCGGAGTACCGGACGATGCCGATGGTCTGGTACATTCCGCCGCTGTCGCCGGTCGTGGACGTCGTCCGCGACACCGGCCACGACGCCGAGGACGGGGGGAACCTGTTCGCCGCGATCGACGCGCTGCGCATCCCGGTCGAGTACCTCGCCGAACTGTTCACCGCCGGGGACACCGCCCCGGTGGACGCCGTGCTGCGGCGCCTGGCCGCGATGCGGTCCTACATGCGCGACATCAACCTCGGCCGCGAGCCCGACGACACGATCCCCCAGGGGGTCGGGATGTCGGGGGAGGCGATGTACGACATGTACCGGCTGCTGGCGCTGGCCAAGTACGACGAGCGGTACGTGATCCCGCCCGCGCACGCCGAGCAGGCCCACGGCCTGGAGGAACTGGCGACGGAGTGCGCGCTCGACTACGAGGGCGGGCCGGGAATGGGCGGAGCCGGGCTGGGCGGCGGCTCGGGGCCGTTCGGCGAGGCGTCCGGCGGTGCCAGCCCCATCGCGGTGGAGAACTTCCACATGCTCAGGGAGCGCCAGACCTCCGACAGCCCGGTCGACCCGGCCGACAAGCACACGCGCGTCAACCTGCTCAACTGGGACGGCAAGGGCGCCCCCGCCGGACTGTTCCCCGCCCGCGACGACGACGAGGGCCCGGGCCGGGAGGGCGGCGACCCGTCCGCGGACTCGGACGACGCCGGAACGGAGCCCAGGCCGTGAAGATCAGACCCGCGAACAAGGCAGGTCTCACCGACACCGAGCTCGCCACCGCCTGGCAGGTCGCCTCGCTGCTGCTGGGCTACCCCGACGAGGAACTGCTCGGGCGGCGGCCGCTGCTGCGCCGGGCCGTGGCGAGCCTGCCCCCGCCGGCCGCGGAGCCGCTGAGCCGCGTCCTCGACCATCTGGACGCCACCCCGCCGCGCGAGCTGGCGGCCGACTACGTCGCCACGTTCGACCACCGCAAACGCTGCTGCCTCTACCTCACGTACTACGCCTACGGGGACACCCGCAAACGCGGCATGGCTCTGGTGCGGTTCAAGCAGGCGTACCAGGCGGCCGGGCTCGGCCTGGACGAAGGCGAACTGCCCGACCACCTGGCCGTCGTGCTGGAGTTCGCCGCCACCGGCGACCTCGCACAGGGACGCCGGCTGCTCCTGGAGCACCGCGCCGGCCTGGAGATCCTGCGCCTGGCCCTCACCGAGTCCGGTTCGCCGTGGAAGGCCGTCCTGGACGCCGTCACGGCCACGCTGCCGCCGCTGACCGGCCGGGCCGAGGACGCCGTCGCCCGGCTCATCGCCGAAGGCCCGCCCGAAGAGGAGGTCGGCCTCGCCCCCTACGGCGCCGACGCGACCGCCATGGGGCCGGTCTTCCTGCCCGATCCCGTTCTTGGAGCCCGCTCATGACCAGTGACCTGCCCGTTCTCGCCGCCGAGAACGGCGGCGACCCCGGCGTCGCCGGCATCCTCCTCTGGGTCGCCGTGCCTTACGTCGCCGTGGCGGTGTTCGTCCTCGGGCACATCTGGCGCTACCGCTACGACAAGTTCGGCTGGACGACCCGCTCGTCCCAGCTCTACGAACGGCGGCTGCTGCGCATCGGGAGCCCGCTGTTCCACTTCGGCATCATCCTCGTGGCGCTCGGTCACGTCGGCGGGCTGCTGATCCCCGACGACTGGACGGAGGCCGCCGGCGTGACCGAGGGCATGTACCACGTCGTCGCCGTGGTGCTCGGCACCGTCGCGGGCTTCTGCACCCTGGCCGGACTGGCGATCCTGATCTACCGTCGCCGCACGGTCGGGCCGGTGTTCTCCGCCACCACCCGCAACGACAAGCTCATGTACGCCGTCCTGGCGCTGACCATCGTCCTCGGCCTGTCCGCGACCGTCGTCGCGAACATCGTCGGCGGCGGCTACGACTACCGGGAGACGGTCTCCCCCTGGTTCCGGTCGATCTTCTACCTGCGGCCCGACCCCGACCTGATGACCGGTGTGCCGATCCTGTTCCAGCTCCATGCGATCAGCGCGCTCGTGCTGTTCTCCATCTGGCCGTTCACCCGCCTGGTCCACATGCTCACCGCCCCCGTCGGCTACCTGACCCGCCCCTACATCGTCTACCGCAGCCGTGACGAGCAGCTCGGCATGCACCGTCCCCTCCGGGGATGGGAGCGGACCACCTGAGGCGCCCGGGGCGCCGCCGGACACCGCCGGGGCGGGCGGTAACGTCCGGGGGCGACCCGTCCCACCACCTGCCCGGTCCGTCCTCGGAGGCCCCTCGTGCTCGCCGTCACCACCGCCGACGTGCGGATCTTCCTGCATGTGCTCGCCGCGACGATCTGGGTCGGCGGGCAGATCACCCTCGGCGCGCTCGTGCCCGCGCTGCGCGGCTACGAGGGCGTCACCAAGGCCGCCGCCCGCCGGTTCAACACGATCGCCTGGCCCGCGTTCGCCGTCCTCGTCCTCACCGGCGTCTGGAACATCGTCGCGGACGACCTGGAAGGCGCCGCCCAGCGCACCCTGGAGGTGAAGCTGGTGTTCGTCCTGCTGTCCGGCGTGGCCGCGTTCCTGCACACCCGCGCCACGTCCAAGGCCGGGCTCGCCGCCTGGGGCGCGCTCGGGGCCCTGGGCGCGCTCCTCGCGCTGTTCTTCGGCGTCCAGCTCGGCTGACGCTCGCCGCCCCCGCCGCGCACTGCGCCGGAAAGCTGGTAGATCGTCTACGTTTGTCCCATGAGCGATTCCGTGGCGGTGGGGCTGGTCGGGGCGGGACCCTGGGCGGGGATGGTGCACGCGCCGGCGCTGGCGGCGGGTCCGGCCACGCGGCTCGCGGGCGTGTGGGCCCGGCGGCCCGAGGCGTCCGCCGCACTGGCCGGCGAGCACGGCGCGCCCTCGTTCGAGCGGATCGAGGAGCTGTTCGACGCCTGCGAGGCCGTGGCGTTCTCCGTCCCGCCGGACGTGCAGGCCGACCTCGCCGCCCGGGCCGCCCGGGCGGGCAAGGCCGTCCTGCTGGAGAAGCCCCTCGCCATGGACCTGGACGGCGCCCGCCGTCTTGCGGGCGCCGTCGCCGAGGCGGGCGTCGTCTCGCAGATGGTCCTGACGCTGCGCTACTCGCGCGCCGCCCGCGACTTCCTCGACCGGGCGCGGGGGCTGGAGCCGTTCGGCGGCTACGGCTCGTTCGTCTCGTCCGTGCTGAGCGGGGGCCCCTTCGCCACCCCGTGGCGGCTGGAGAAGGGGGCGCTGCTGGACCTCGGCCCCCACATCGTGGACCTGCTGGACGCCGCGCTCGGCCGGGTCGCCGCCGTGCGCGCGCACGGCGACCCGCTCGGCTGGCTGGGGCTGACGCTGGAGCACGAGGGCGGCGCGATCAGCCAGGCGTCGGTGTCGATGGCGGGCATGGGGGAGCTCCCGCCCGCCCACGTCGAGGTGTACGGGCGGGGCGGCCACGCGCGGCTCGACTGGTCGCAGCTCGGCGACGACGCGTTCGCCACGATGGTGGCCGAGTTCGCCGCCGCCGTCCGGAGCGGCGCGGGCCCGGCGCTGGACGCCGCCCACGGCCTGCGGATCCAGGAGGTTCTCGCCTCGGCCGAGGCGCAGCTGGCCTGACCTGCCTGCCATGCTTGGTCCATGGCACGCACTATCGATGACATCCTCGCCGCGGCGCGCGACCGGCTCGCGCGCGTCCACCCCGACCAGGCTCACGACGAGATGAGAGAAGGGGCGGTGCTGGTCGACATCCGCCCGGCCGCCCAGCGCGCGCAGGAGGGCGAGATCCCGGACGCGCTGATCGTGGAGCGCAACGTCCTGGAGTGGCGCTTCGACCCGGCCTCGGGCGCCCGGCTGCCCCAGGCCACCGGCCACGACCTGCGCGTCATCGTGTTCTGCTCGGAGGGCTACACCTCCAGCCTCGCCGCCGCCTCCCTGCACGACCTCGGGCTGACCCGCGCGACCGACGTCGTGGGCGGGTTCAAGGCCTGGCGCGCGGCGGGCCTGCCGACGACCGGGGGCGGCGACCGGTGACCGGGTGAGTTGAGCTCTTAACATTACTGGTGTTAACTTCTGGCCTGGCGTCCGGACGAAGGAGCGGGGCATGAGCGACCGGCAGCGGCGGGGGCCCGCGCAGCGGCAGGACGCGATCGCCGAGGCGGTGCTCGCCGCGGGGTCGGGGACGGCCGCCGGGCTCGCCGAGCGGTTCGGGGTCAGCCTCATGACGATCCACCGCGACCTGGACGAGCTGGAGCGCCAGGGCATCGTCCGCAAGTACCGCGGCGGGGTCACCGCGCAGCGGTCCGGGGTCTTCGAGAGCAGCGTCGCCTACCGCGCCAAGACGATGCGCGACGAGAAGGAGGCCGTCGCCGCCAGGGCGGCGGAGCTGGTCGAGCCCGGCATGGCGATCATGCTCGACGACTCGACGACGGCCCTCGCCCTGGCCCGGCGGCTCCCCGGCCTCGGCCCGCTGACGATCGTCACCAACTTCCTGGACGGATTGAACCTGCTGGCCCCGGTGCAGGGCATCCGGCTGATCGCGCTCGGCGGCGACTACGACCCGCTGCACAACTCCTTCATGGGCGTCTCGTGCGTCGAGATGATCGAGTCCCTGCAGGTCGACCTGTGCTTCGTGTCGACCTCGGCGGTGTCGGCGGGCAACGCCGGCCACCAGGAGCAGCGGGTCGTGGTCGTCAAGCGGGCCATGCTGCGCAGCGCCGTCCGCAACGTCCTGCTGGTGGACCACACGAAGCTGGGCCGCACCGCGCTGCACCGGGTCGCGCCGCTGAGCGACTTCGAGCGCGTCGTCGTCGACGACGGGGCGGCGCCGGAGGCGCTGGCCGAACTGGCGAAGCACAAGGTCGACTACGACGTCGCCGTGCGCCCGCGCCGCTGACCTCCGTGTGAGCACGGGACGTTACAACTAACATCGCCTGACCCGTGGACGCCTAGGGCCCCCACGGGATCGATGCTGAGCTGTGACCAGGCTTTACTGACTCCCGGAACGATCATCTTCACGATCATCCGTGTTAGTTAACGCCCATGTATTGACACTTCTAACGTTCGGAATGTTACGTTCTCCCCGCGGTGGCCGCCGATCCCGGTCGAGCGGACGCCGCATCGGCTCCATCGCCCCCTTCACGGGCGCACCCCCGAGGAGAACTCTGTGAAGAAGCCCTCTCTCAGGACGGTCGCCGCGGCCGCCGCGGCGCTCGCCGCGCTCGCCCCCGCCGCGGCGTGCTCCTCCAAGAGCGCGGGGTCCGGCGGCGGCGACGCGAAGAGCGCCAAGATCGCGTTCCTCATGCCCGACATCGCCTCGACCCGCTACGAGCTCTACGACGCCCCGCTGTTCAAGGCCAAGATGAAGCAGCTGTGCGGCGGCTGCACGGTGCTCTACCAGAACGCCGGCGCCGACGCCTCCAAGCAGCAGCAGCAGGCCAGCTCGGTGCTCGCCCAGGGCGTCAAGGCCATCGTGATCGACCCGGTCGACTCGGCCGCGGCGGCGTCGATCGTCCGGATGGCGCAGTCCCGGGACGTGAAGGTGATCGCCTACGACCGCCCCATCCCGGCGGCCAAGGCCGACTACTACGTCTCGTTCGACAACGAGAAGATCGGCGCGATGATCGGCCAGTCGCTGGTCGACCACCTCAAGCAGGAGAAGGCCGAGGGCGGCATCCTGGAGGTCAACGGCTCGCCGACGGACGCGGCCGCGAACCTCATCAAGAAGGGCATCCACAGCTCGGTCGACCCGAGCGGCTTCAAGCTGCTCGCCGAGTACGACACTCCCGGCTGGGAGCCCGCCAAGGCCCAGCAGTGGGTCAGCGGCCAGATCAGCAAGTTCCGCGGCCAGATCGCGGGCGTCGTCGCCGCGAACGACGGCACGGGCGGCGCCGCCGTCGCCGCGTTCAAGGCCGCCGGCACCGACGTCCCGCCGGTGACCGGCAACGACGCCGAGCTCGCCGCCGCGCAGCGGATCATCGCCGGCGACCAGTACAACACGATCTCCAAGCCGATCAAGATCGTCGCGGAGGCCGCCGCCAACGCGGCCCACGCGTTCGTCCAGGGCGAGACCCCGAAGGGCAACACGACGCTGTTCGGCACGCCGTCGGAGCTGTTCACCCCGACCGTCGTCACCCAGGACAACATCGGCAAGGTCCTGCTCGGCCCGGGCGGCGCCCTCAAGGCCGACAAGGTCTGCACCGCCGAGTACGCGGCCGCCTGCGCCAAGCTCGGCCTCAAGTAGCGATCTCCCGAGGTTCGTCATGTCACCAACGCCCACCCCGGCCGCCGGCGCGGCGGGCCCGCTGCTGTCGCTGCGCGGCGTCAGCAAGTCGTTCGGCGCGGTCGCCGCGCTCACCGGCGTCGACCTGGACGTCGCCGCGGGCGAGGTCGTCGCCCTCGTCGGCGACAACGGCGCCGGCAAGTCCACCCTGGTGAAGGTCCTGTCCGGCGTGCACGCCGCGGACGCGGGGACCATCACCTTCGAGTCGCGGGAGGTGAGCATCCCCACCCCGGCCGCGGCGCAGCAGCTCGGCATCGCGACCGTCTTCCAGGACCTCGCCCTCTGCGAGAACCTCAACGTGATCGAGAACCTGTTCCTCGGCCGCGAGATGCGGGCCCTGCGCCTGGACGACGTCGCGATGGAGGTCCGCTCCCGCGAGCTGCTCACCCAGCTCTCGGCGAAGATCCCCTCGGTGGGGGTCCCGGTCGCGGCGCTGTCGGGCGGCCAGCGGCAGACGGTGGCGATCGCCCGGTCGCTGCTCGGCGACCCGAAGGTCATCATCCTGGACGAGCCGACCGCCGCGCTCGGCGTGGCGCAGACCGCCGAGGTGCTCAACCTGATCGAGCGGCTCAGAGAGCGCGGGCACGGCGTCCTCATGATCAGCCACAACATGGCGGACGTGCAGGCCGTCGCCGACACCGTCGCGGTGCTGCGCCTCGGCCGCAACAACGGGGTGTTCGACGCGCGGACGACCTCCGCCGAGGAACTGGTCGCCGCCATCACCGGCGCGACCGACAACGTGGTGAGCCGCCGCGCCGGCAAACTCCGTCCCGAAGCGGCGGACGCCCCCGGCGAGGCCGGCGGGAAGACCGAGACCGCGCAAGCGCGGGACGCCGCCGGCGACGCGGACGAGCCCGAGCCGGCCGGCGATCGGCCCGAGCGGGTCGCACCGGGCGGCCTGAGGAAGGGAGCGGGCGATGAGTGACCTCATGGCACCCCCGGAGACCAAGACCGGCCTGCCGGGCGAGCCCGGGGACCGCGGCGTGCGCGCCGCGCTGGCAGCGGCCGCCGACCGGGTCCGCGGCGGCGACCTCGGCGTCGCGCCGGTGGTCGGCGGGCTGGTCGTGATCTGGACCGTGATGCAGATCCTCAACCCGGTCTTCCTGTCCAGCGCGAACCTGGTCAACCTGGCGCTGGAGTGCGTGCCGGTCGGCGTCATCGCGCTCGGCGTGATGTTCATGCTGCTGGTCGGGCAGATCGACCTGTCGGTGGGGTCGGTCAGCGGGCTCAGCGCCGCCGTCGTCGCGGTGCTGTTCGTCGACCACGGCTGGCCGTCCTGGCTGGCGATCGCCGCGGCGGTGGCCCTGGCCGTCGCGCTGGGCTGGTTCTACGCGAAGGTGTTCAACCGGCTCGGCGTGCCCAGCTTCGTGATCACTCTGGCGGGGCTGCTCGGCTGGCTCGGCCTGCAGCTGTGGGTCCTCGGGCCCAAGGGATCGATCAACCTGCCGTTCGACTCGCGGCTGGTGACGTTCGCCCAGCTCGACTTCCTCCCGCCGTGGTTCGCGTACGCGCTGGTCGTCGTCGGCGCGGCCGGGCTGTACCTGACGGGCCATAACCGGGCGGCCCAGCGCCGCAGGGCGGGCCTGCCCGCGACGACGGAGCGCACGCTCATCCTGCGCAGCGCCGCCCTGCTGGTCGGCCTCGGCGTGGCGGTCTGGTACCTGAACCGGGACCGCGGGGTCGGCTGGATGTTCGTCCTGTTCCTGGCGCTCGTGCTGGTGACGCACTACGTCCTGTCCCGGACGAAGTACGGCAAGTCCGTGTACGCCGTCGGCGGCAACGTCGAGGCGGCCCGGCGCGCCGGCATCAACGTCAAGACGGTCTACGCCTCGGCGTTCGTCATGTGCACCACGCTCGCCGCGATCGGCGGCATCCTCGCCGCGGCGCGCCTCGCCGCGGCCAACCAGAGCAGCGGCGGCGGCGACGTCAACCTGAACGCGATCGCGGCGGCCGTCATCGGCGGGACGAGCCTGTTCGGCGGGCGCGGCAACGCGTTCGCGGCGCTGCTCGGCATCCTGGTCATCCAGTCGATCTCCAGCGGGCTGACGCTGCTGAACCTCGACTCGTCCTACCGCTTCATGGTCACCGGCGCGGTGCTGCTGCTCGCCGTGGCGCTGGACTCGGTCGCCCGCCGCTCGCGCGCCTCGCACGGCCGCGCCTGACCGGCCCGGGTTGGATGGGACCACTACGCAACGGACGGGGGAACCGATGACGGTCGTCTGCGTCGACGCGGGCACCACGATGATCAAGGCGGTGGGGTACGCCGGGGACGGCGCCGAACTGGCCGTCGCCCGGCGTCCCACCGAGGTGGCCCGGCCCGCCCCGGGGTACGCCGAGCAGGACATGGGCGCGGTGTGGCGGGCCGTCGCCGACGCCGTCCGGGAGGTGCTCGCCCAGGTCGGCGGCGACGTCGACTTCCTGGCGCTCACCGCGCAGGGCGACGGCTGCTGGCTGGTGGACGGCGACGGAGCCCCCACCGGCCCGGCGATCCTGTGGAACGACGGCCGCGCCGCCCCGGCCGTCGAGCGCTGGGCCGCCTCCGGCGTGCTGGAGCGGGCGTTCCGCGTCAACGGGTCGCTGCACTTCGCGGGCCTGCCGAACGCGATCCTCACCTGGCTGCGCGAGCACGACCCCGACCGGCTCGCCCGGTCGGCGGCGTCCCTCACCTGCGGCGGCTGGATCTTCTCCCGCCTCACCGGGCGGATCGCGGTGGACGGCTCGGACGCGTCCGCGCCCTTCCTGGACATCGCCGCGCTCCGCTTCTCGGACGACCTGCTCCGCGCCTACGACATGGAGTGGGCGCGGCGGCTCCTGCCCGACCTGCGCGGCGACGACCGGCGCGCCGCCCCCCTGACCAGGGACGCGGCGGACGAGCTGGGGCTGCCGGAGGGCCTGCCGGTCGTCCTCGCCCCCTACGACATCGCGTCCACCGCGATCGGCGTCGGCGCGGTCGACACCGGCCAGGCCTGCACGATCCTCGGCACGACGCTGTGCACGGAGACGGTCGTGGACGCCCCGCGCCTGAGCGGCGATCCGTCCGGCCTCACGGTCGCGATGGGCCTGCCGGGCCGCTACCTGCGGGCCTTCCCGACGCTCGCGGGCGGCCAGGTCGTCGACTGGGCGTGCCGCGTGCTCGGCCTCGCCGCGCCCGCGGAGCTCGCCGAGCTGGCGGCGCGGGCGGCGCCGGGCGCCGACGGCCTGGTCTTCCTGCCGTACCTGTCGCCCGCGGGCGAACGCGCGCCGTTCCTGGACCCGCAGGCGCGCGGCGCGTTCCACGGCCTCACCGTCCACCACGAGCGCGAGCAGATCGCCCGCGCCGTCCTGGAGGGGCTGAGCCTGGTCGTGCGCGACTGCCTGATGGCGGCCGAGACCCGCCCCACCGAGCTGCGGGTCAGCGGCGGCGGCTCGGCCAGCCCCGTCTGGCTCGGCATGCTGGCCGACGTCACCGGGGTCCCCGTCGTCCGGTCGGCCGACAGCGAGGCCGGCGCGCGCGGCGCGTTCATCGTCGGCCTCCTGGCCACCGGGCGGGCCGCCGATGCCCGCGAGGCCGCCGACGCCCACGTCCGACCCGGCGACACCTACGCGCCCGACCCGGGCCGGGCCGCCCACTACGCCCAGACCTATGAGGACTTCTTGACGATCCGCACCGCCACGGCGCCCGCCTGGCCGACCCTCGCGGCGGCACGTGCCCGCACCGGCCGGGACGGCGGCGCCCGGTGACCGACCAGAACGAGGCGGTGTGGGTCGGCGTCGACCTGGGGACGCAGAGCGTGCGCGCGCTCGCCGTCACCGCGTCGGGAGACGTGGCCGGGGCCGGCAGCCGGGCGCTGACCGGGCGGCGGGACGGCCCCCGGCACGAGCAGGACCCCGAGGACTGGTGGACGGCGGTCGGAGCCGCCTGCCGGGAGGCGCTGCGCGACGTCCCGGCGCAGGCGGTGCAGGCCGTCGCCGTCGACGCCACGTCCGGGACGATCCTGCTCACCGACGACGGCGGGTGGCCGCTGACCCCGGCGCTCATGTACGACGACACCCGCGCGGCCGACCACGTCCAGCGGGTCAACGAGGCCGGCGGCGAGGTGTGGCGCAGCCTCGGCTACCAGCGCATGCAGCCCGCCTGGGCCCTGCCGAAACTGCTGTGGCTCCTGGAGAACCACCCGCGCGCGGGCGCCCGCCTCGCCCACCAGGCCGACTTCGTCAACCGGCGGCTGACCGGACACCCGGTGGCCGCGGACCTCAGCAACGCGCTCAAGACGGGGGCGGACCTCGTCGCCGAGGCCTGGCCCGCGGACGTCCTCGACGCGCTGGGCGTCCCCGCCGATCTGCTCCCGCCGCTGGAACGGTCCGGCACGCCGCTCGGGACGGTCTGCGCGGCGGCCGCCGAAGCGACCGGCCTCCCCGAGGGGACCTCCGTCGTCGCGGGCGCCACCGACGGGTGCGCCGCGCAGCTCGGGACGGGACGCCTCACCGTCGGGTCGTGGAACTCCGTCCTCGGGACGACCCTCGTCCTCAAGGGCGTCAGCGACGACCTCGTCCAGGACCCGTTCGGCGTCGTCTACTCCCACAGGGCCCCGGACGGACGGTGGCTGCCCGGCGGCGCGTCCAGCACCGGCGCCGGCGCGATCTCCCGCGACTTCCCCGGCCGCGACCTGGCCGACCTGGACCGGCGCGCCGCCCGGCGCGAACCGGCGGCGGCGCTGGCCTACCCGCTCGTCCCGGCGGGGGAGCGGTTCCCGTTCCTCGCGCCGGACGCCCGCGGGTTCCGGCTGGACGGGACGGGCGACGAGGCCGACGACTTCGCCGCCGTCCTGCAGGGCGTCGGCTACCTGGAGCGGCTCTGCTTCGACCACCTCGACCTGCTCGGCGCGCCCACCGGGGGCGACCTGACCCTGACGGGCGGGGCCGCGCGCAGCCGGTACTGGTGCCAGCTGCGCGCCGACATCCTCGGCCGCCCCGTCGTGCTGCCCCGGCAGGCCGAACCCGCGCTCGGCGCCGCCGTCCTCGCCGCCGCGCCGGGCCGCGACGTCGCCGAGACCGCCGGGCGGATGGTCGCCGTCAAGGCGGTCATCGACCCGCGTCCGGAGAAGACCGGCGTGTTCGACGCGCCCTACCTGCGCCTGGTCGGTGAGCTGGAACGGCGCGGGTGGCTGCCCGCCGAGACCGCCGCGCACGCACGCGAGAGGACATCCCGATGACGCGCCTCATCCTCGTCCGGCACGGGGAGACCGAGTGGCACGCCGAGAACCGCTACGCGGGGATCAGCGACGTCGCGCTGACCCCGCGCGGCCTGGAGCAGGCCCGCACGCTGGCCGCGTGGGCGGACGCGGCCCGGCCCGACGCGGTGTGGTGCTCGGACCTGTCGCGGTCCCGGCTGACCGCGGCGCCGTCCGCCGCGGCGATCGGCGCGCGGCTGCACGTCGACGAGCGGCTCCGGGAGCTGGACTTCGGGCACGGCGAGGGGCTCACCCGCGGGGAGATGGAACGCAAGTTCCCCGCGGAGCTGCGCGCGTTCCTGGCCGACCCCGTCGCCGCGCACCTGCCCGGCGGCGAGGACCCGGCCGCGGCCGCCCGGCGTTTCACCGCGTGCCTGGACGACATCGCCCGCCTGCACCAGGGCGCCCGCGTGCTGGTCGTCGCGCACTCCACGGCGATCCGGCTCGCGCTGTGCCGGCTCCTGGGGGTGCCGCTCAGGGACTACCGGCGGCGGTTCCCGTCGCTGGGCAACTGCGCACTGACCGAGATCCGGCTCCGGGACGGCGAGGCCGCCCTCCTGGAGTTCAACACCCCACTGGAGCGATGAATGACTACCCGCGTGCTCGCGGCCGGTGACCTCTTCGTCCGCAACGAGCTGCTCATCGGCGCTCTGCGCGCCGAGGCGCCCGGCGACCTGGCGTTCTCGGAGGTCACCCTGCCGTGGCCGGTGGAGCCGTTCGGGCGCGTCGCCGAGGTCGACGAGGCGTCCGGGACCGAGGAGCAGCTCATCGAGGCGCTGCGCGGCGCCGAGGTCTGCGTCACCCAGATGGCCCCGCTGACCCGGCGGATCCTGGAGGCCTCACCGGACCTGCGGCTCTTCGGGATCAGCCGCGGCGGGCCCGTCAACGCCAACCTGGAGGCGGCGACCGAGCACGGCGTGGCCGTCTGCTTCGCGCCCGGACGCAACGCCGGCGCCACCGCCGAGCACACCCTCGGGCTGATCCTCGCGGCGGTGCGGCGCATCCCGCAGACGCACGTCGACCTGATGGCGGGGCAGTGGCGCGGCGACTACTACCGGTACGACGACGTCGGCATCGAGATCCACGGCAGCACCGCCGGGCTCGTCGGCTGCGGCGCCGTCGGCCGCCGCGTCGCCCGGACGCTCGCCGCGCTCGGCGCCCGCGTGCTCGTCCACGACCCGTACCTGGACGACCTCGGCGACCTGTCCGGCATCGCCGAACTCGTCCCGCTGGACGAACTGCTGGCGCGCGCGCAGATCGTCTCCCTGCACGCCCGCGCGACGCCGCAGACCACGGGGATGATCGGCGCCGCGCAGATCGCCGCGATGCCGCCCGGCTCCATCATCGTCAACTGCGCGCGCGGGTCGCTGCTGGACTACGAGGCCGTCTGCGACGCCGCCGAGTCCGGGCACCTGTTCGCCGCCGCCTTCGACGTCTTCCCCGAGGAGCCGATCCCGGCCGGGTCGCGGCTGCTGACCACCCCGAACATCATCGTCACGCCGCACCTGGCCGGGGCCAGCAAGCAGACCGCCGCCAACGCGGCCCGCATCCTCGCCGCCGACGTCGGCCGCCACGTGCGCGGCGAGCCCCTCCTGCACTGCGCGAACCCCGAGGCGCTGGAGGCTCCCCGGCCGGCCCGCCCCTGACCTTCCTCCCCACCACCCCCCCACAAGGAGGCACGATGCACGGACCCGGACTCGGCGAGGCCGCTCTCACCCGCCGCAGAGTCCTCGGCTTCGCGGGCGCCGCCACGCTCGCCGGAGCCGCCGCCCTGGCCGGCGCCCGCCCCGCCGCGGCCGACGGACGCACCTATACCTTCGACCTGCTTTTCAACGTCCCCCACACCGACAATATGCAGGGCCTCGCCTACCGCCGCGGCCGCTTCTACGTCGGCTTCGACGTGGGCGGCGGCCACGGCGTCATCCGCGAGTACGACCGCGACGGCACCACCCTCAAGGAGAGCGCGCCGCTCGCCGTCGGGCACGCCGCCGAGATCAGCGTCCGCGACCGCGACGGGCTCCTCTACGTCGCCACCGGCGGCGGGACGAACCCGACCAAGGTCAACGTCGTGGACTGGAGCGGCGAGCCGGAGGTCGTGCGCACCATCGACCTCGGCTCGCTCGGCAACTCCGGCCTGGTCGCGGTCGACAACCGGCGCGACGGCCTGCTCGTGCACGCCGGACCGGGTGACCAGGGCCCGTTCGTGTTCGCGTTCACCGACCTCGACGGCACCGTCCGCTCGACCTTCGACCTCGGCTACCAGGGCGTCCCGCAGGGCCTGGAGATGGCCGGCGACAAGGTCCTCTACTACACCAACGACACCATCACCGTGCTGGACCGGGCAGGGACGATCCTGGAGGCGATCGACATCCCGCTGACCGGGGAGAGCGAGGGGCTGGCGGTCGCGCCCGCCGGCCGCGGCACCCGCGTCTTCTTCGGCTACAACAAGCCGAACCGCGTGTACGCGATGAAGCCCGTGTTCCACTGACGGCCAGGCGCGCGGCCGGGTTCCGTCCCTACCTCCCGTCCCGGCCGCGCGCCATCCCGTTTCTGCGCACAGAGTGCTTAACTCTTCGGTCGATATCACGGTCAGCTTAGTGTCCGGCCGCCCCCGTTTAGCGGAATTCTCTAGACTGTGAATATCCGGCTGAACGGGGTCTTGCTTTTCACGGCCACTCGGGTAGAAAAAGGCAAATCCCTCTCCCCGAGGAGGAACCCCGTGAAGGCTCCCATCAGGCTGGCCGCGTCTCTGGCGGCCGCCTCCGCCGCGCTGGCCCTGACTGCGCCCGCCGCGTCCGCCGCCACCACCACGATCCGCCAGGAGACCGCCACCGGAGCGCCCTACTCCGGCAACTGGCAGGTCGCCACCGTCGGAGCGCTCACGTTCTCCGTCAACTACCTGGGCGTGAAGGTGACCGGCTCCTGCGACGGCGCCGACCTGCAGGGCACCGTCCAGTCCACCGGCGCGGGCGAGCTGACCGCCGCGTCGATCGGCGCGTGCCGGACCTCCAACGGCCTCAGCTCCCCGGCCACCGACCTCGACCTCGGGCAGATGCCCGACAAGAGCGGGAGCGTCGCCTACGACCCGGTCTCCGGCGGCCGGGACGGCACCCTGTCCATCAGCGGCGGCCTTCGCTTCAAGATGGAGGGCAAGATCCTCGGCATCACCGTCACCTGCTACTACGGATTCCGGACGGGGAGCACCGACGGTCTGCGCTTCGACGTCTACAACCGCGACAACCCGAACCGCCCGCTGCCGAACCAGGACGACGCGCAGGGCAGGTCCGACAACATCACGCTCGTGCGGCAGTCGGGAAGCAGCGGCCTCTGCCCGTCCGACGGCACCGGCAGCGGCTCCGCCATCGCCCGCGGTGAGAGCACGCCGGGCTCCGGGGTCTTCGACCGCAAGCTCTACCTGACCCCGTAACCCGCCCCGGGCGGGTGGAGAGGCGGCCGGGCCCGGGGCCGGTGCAAGGGAGTGATCATCCTCCTCGGGCCCGGCCGCCCTCACTGTGCCCTCGCGGTGCTGGGTCGCCGTGTCGGAAAGAACGACCGGGGGCGTACGGCCGAATCCTTCTGGACGATCGCGAGGAATTCGAGCGTAACTCCGCAGTTCAGTCCGCAGTAATGACTGCGTGCTTACAGTTGTTTCCCACGCGTGTCCGAGACCTGCCGTGGCAAAATCACCCGCCTTTCCCCGCCACGACACGGCCGCTCCCATCGCCGCGCCGTCCGGCGCCGGCCCGGAGCCCTCGACGTCGGAGTAGAGGCCGCACACCGCCGATGCCCGTCCCGCATCCGGCCCGGTCTGCGCCCTACGGGACAATGGAGGACATGAGAGCGGTGGCCATCTCCGACACCCACGCGCCCCGGCGCTGGAAGTCGTGCCCGCCGCGGGTGGCCGAGCACCTGCGGGACGCCGACGTGATCCTGCACGCCGGCGACGTGTGCGTCGCGTCAGTCCTCGACGAGCTGGCCGCATTCGCGCCCGTCCACGCCGTCCTCGGCAACAACGACGGGCCGGACGTGGCCGAGTGGGGCGCGCCCGAACGTCTCGAACTCGACCTGGACGGCCTCGCCGTCGCGATGGTCCACGACAGCGGCCAGGCCCGGGGCCGCACCGCACGGATGCGGCGCTGGTTCCCCGGCGCCGACCTCGTGGTGTTCGGGCACTCGCACATCCCGCTGGACGAGACCGGCGACGGCGTCCGCATCTTCAACCCCGGGTCGCCGACCGACCGGCGCCGCCAGCCGCACGGCACCCTCGGGCTCCTGGACATCGACGACGGCCGGATCACCGGGGCGAGGCTCGTCCCCGTGACCTGACCGTCGCCCTCGACCGGCGGGGCGCCGCATGGAATCGTCCCCGGAGAGGACCGCGAGGATGAGAGGGACCCCGCCATGACCGACCGCGTCACCGTGCACGTCCACGAGGGGGTCGCCGACGTGCGGCTCAACCGTCCCGACAAGCTGAACGCCCTCGACCTTCCCATGTTCGAGGCGCTCGCCCAGGCCGGGGACGCCCTCGCCGCCGATGCCTCCGTCCGGGCCGTGGTCCTGTCGGGGGAGGGCCGCGCGTTCTGCGCCGGCCTGGACTTCGCCGGATTCGCCGCCATGGCCGGCGACGGCGCCGGGCGGCGCGCCGACGACATCACCGCGCGCGAGCCGGGGCGCATCACCAACCTCGGACAGCAGGCCGTGCACGTGTGGCGGGAAATGCCGCAGCCCGTCATCGCCGCCGTCCACGGGCACGCCCTCGGCGGCGGCCTGCAGGTCGCGCTCGGCGCCGACATCCGGATCGTCGCCCCGGACGCGCACCTGTCGGTCCTGGAGATCCGCTGGGGTCTGGTGCCCGACATGACCGGCACGGCCGCGCTGATCCGTCTCGTCGGAGAGGACGTCGCGAAGGAACTCACCTTCACCGGCCGTAGGGTCTCCGGCGCGGACGCCGTCCGCCTCGGCCTGGCCACCCGCACCGCCGACGACCCCCGCGCCGCCGCGACGGAACTCGCCCGCGAGATAGCCGGCAACAGCCCCGACGCCGTCCGCGGGGCCAAGCGCCTGCTCAACCGCGCCGCCGACGCCGATCTGGCCGGCCAGTTCCTGGAGGAGTCCCGGACGCTCGGCGCCCTGCGCGGAAGCCCGAACCAGGTCGAGGCCGTCCGCGCCTACTTCGACAAGCGCCCGCCCGCCTTCACCGACCCGGCCTGACGCGCCCGTCGGCGTCCGAGAACCGGGCTATCGACCCGCGGCCGAACACCCATCAGCGCGTTCACCGTCTCGAACGAGAACACCGCCGGACCGGGCGCTGCCGGGCGGCTAATGCGGCCTCCCGCCCTGCGCCGCGAGTCACCCGCCTGGAACAGGCAGGCGGGATCACCTCCCGAGGGGAAAGGCCCGCCGAGCAGCGCGACGCCAACGCCCCAAGCCCTGGAACACCTGGGCCCCACGTCTCCGGACCACCTCAGGCGTCACAGCTTCCCGAGAGCGACAAGAACCTGACGGTATGTATACGGCTATCTCGCCGAACGCACAGGCCCTCCTGCTGACAACGCAGAGAGGACCGCGCGCAGCTGACGCGGCAACCGCTCAGGCAAGGTCCGCGGCGGCACGTCCCACCCGCCTGACAAGGGGGAGTGGCCACCCTTAGCTCGCCCGGAGCGACGGGGTCCGCCCGGCCCTGGCCGGTCGTGGTCAGGCGGCGAGGGCCGATCCGACCGGCAGGTTTCTGATCAGCCAGAAGAGAAGGATGGCGCCGAACAGGATCCAGATCAGTGCGGGGTGCGCCACCTTCGTCCTCACCGGACGATCCAGGGCGCGGGCCCTTGCCCAACGGAGCCAGAAGAACACCAGAACCGGGAGCATCGCGACGGTCAGCACATTCAGGCCGAACGCCTCTTGGAGATGACCGTGGGCGAGCGCGTGCACGGTGCGCATCGATCCGCAGCCTGGGCACTGGAAACCGGTCAGAGCGAGGAACGGGCAGGTCGGATAGTGCCCTGCCTCGTTGGGGTCGACCGCGGCGACGTACGAGACGGCCGCGACGCTGAGGATCAGCACCCCGCCCGGCCGCAGCAACCGGACGGCGAGGCGCCGTCGACCGCCGCCTCGCACCTCGGGGACCAGCCCGCCCCGCGAGAGCGGGACGGGCTGGGGCTCGTCCGTCATCGGTCAGCTGCCGCTGTTCCCCATCAGGGCGATGACGAAGTAGATGGCACCGACGACCACGCCGAGGACCGCGGACACGATCGCCCAGGTCTTCGCGTTGTTGGACGACTTGAGCGCGCCGGCCTGGTCGCCGGCCGACCACTTGGAGTTGACCTGGGCGGCGTAGACGATGGACACGACGCCGGCGGGCAGGCAGCACAGGATCGTGGTCGCGATCGCCCATGCGAGATGGTTCGGGGGAGGAGAGCCGGCGCCGGAGGTCGGGGGCGGCGGCGGGGCGGGTGGGTAGGCCATGTCGGTACCTCTCCTGCTTGGGCTGGGTGATCTACTTAGGTAGATGGTGACAGGCCACTCCAGGTTCCCCCAATACGCCGCAACCTGGCAGAGGAGCAACTCGCCGGGGCGCCGATTTGACGGAGGCGCTCCGGCCGCGTAAGTTAACCCCTCGTCCCCTCACGGATGCAGGACGCCCGCATGGCGGCCGGCCGAAGCATGGGGAAACCACCTACGAAACAGCCGACACGGCCTCGCCGTGCCCGGCGTGCCGTGGTGGGTCGGAAAGGCTCGGTTTTGACAATCGGGCCGGATCTGATGAAATAGCTCCACCGCCGGGAAGGAACCGCGCAAGCGGAACCGGAATGGCGTATCGGAAAAGCCCGGAATTGACAGTCCGAGCGGATCTGATAAAGTAATACGAGTCGCCCCGGGGCGGGAAACGCGAAAGCGGGTCCAGCGCGGTGGGTGTCCGTTTCTTGAGAACTCAACAGCGTGTTAAAAGCCAGTGCCTTTATCGGCTCGGTC
>NZ_JBFAGB010000023.1:0-154737 GCF_040639875.1 Actinomadura sp. NPDC023710 | reverse complement strand
GGCAGATGCTCGCCGCGGCCGGCAAGGGGGCCGGTTTCTCGATCAACCTGACGACGACCAGCAGCGAGCTGGGCACCGGCACCCCACGACCCGCTTGCGATCGCCGCATCGCACCGGCTGATGTCGGTGCAGGAGGCGAGCAGCGCCACCCCCGAGGGCGGTCAGGGGCGGAGGCGGGTCAGGAAGGGGGCGATGTTCGGGTCGGTGGTGGCCTCGTCCAGGGCCTGGGTGAGGGTCTCGGTGTAGGTGGGGGCGGCCTTGTCCTGGACGGCGCGGCCCTCGTCGGTGATGACGGTGTAGACGCCGCGGCGGTCCTTCGGGCACATGGCGCGGCGGGTGAGGCCGGCGGACTCCAGCCGGGCGACCAGGCGGCTGACCGAGCTCTGGTTGAGGCCGATCAGGTCGGCGAGTTCCTGCATGCGCAGCTCTCCGTCCTCGGCGCGGGCGAGGTGGCACAGCGCGCGGTACTCCGACAGGCCGATCCCGTGGCGGCGCTGCAGGGCCTTGGCGAGACGGTGCTCGACCCGCCCGTGCAGCACGACGATGCCGTCCCAGAGCGCCCCGTCCGCCGCGGCCTTGGTGTCCACGCCCATCGCGCACCCACTTCCTCTTGACGCCAGTTTACATGCAATGCCAACATGTGCATGTACATACAACTCATGCATGTACATAAAAGTTGCCTCGCGCCCGCCCGAAGGGATGAGGACGATGACCAGCCCCCTGCTCGCCCCGTACGAGGGCCCGCACCTCAGGCTGCGCAACCGGATCGCGATGGCGCCGATGACGCGGGGCCGGGCCGACGACGTGACCGGCGTCCCCCACCCGCTGACCGGGGAGTACTACGCGCAGCGCGCCGGGGCGGGCCTCATCGTCACCGAGGGGATCTGGCCGCACCCGCTCGGCAAGGGCGGCCCCGGCATCCCCGGCCTGGTGACGCGGGAGCAGATCGCCGGATGGCGCGCGGTGACGGGCGCCGTGCACGAGGCGGGCGGGACGATCTTCGCCCAGCTCTGGCACGTGGGCCGGATGTCGCATCCGCTCAACCTGGCGGGCGGCGCCACGCCCGTCGCCCCCTCGGCGGTGCGCATCCGGTCGGAGGGCATTCACACCAACGAGGGGAACGTCCCCCACGTCACGCCGCGCGCCATGACGACCGCCGAGGTCGAGGAGACGATCGCCGCGTTCGCGGTCGAGGCCCGCAACGCCGTCCGGGCCGGGTTCGACGGCGTCGAGGTGCACGGCGCGAACGGCTACCTGGTCCAGCAGTTCCTGGCCGAGAACACCAACCGCCGCACCGACCGGTTCGGCGGCTCCCGCGAGGGCCGGCTGCGCTTCGCCCTCGACGTCGTGCGGGCCGTGGCGGACGCGGTCGGGCCGGAGCGCGTCGGGCTGCGCATCTCCCCCGACAACCCGGAGAACGAGATCGCCGAGGAGGACCCCCGGGGCACCTACCGCGCCCTCGTGGACGCCCTCGACCCGTCCGGCCTGGCCTACCTGCACGTCATCGAGCGCGGCGCGTACGGGGCGCTGGCCGACCTGCGGCCCCGCTGGTCGGGCACACTGATCGGGAACTTCAACGGCCCCGAGCCGACGTCCCAGCGCGCCGGTGAGGAGGTCGTCGCGGCGGGCCTGGCCGACGTCTTCTCCTACGGCCGCCTCTTCATCGCGAACCCCGACCTCCCCGCGCGGTTCGCGGCGTCGGCCCCGCTGGCCCGCCCCGTGGAGGACCTCGTCTACGGCGGCCACGCCGAGGGCTACGTCGACTATCCCCCGCTCGCTCGCGTGTGACCGCTCAGGACTCCACGGACCAGAAGGCCACCTCGTGCCGCATGCCCTCCATGAAGAGGCGTTCCGCGGTGGCCGGATCGGGCTCCGCCTCGTCGATCATCTGGGCGATGCGGGCGGCGAGGTCGGCGAAGCCGGGGTCGGCGTAGGTGTCGACCCAGCGGCGGTAGCGGGGCTCGGACGGCGGGTTCTCGGCGAGGATCCGCCCCAGCGTGGAGTAGCCCCACATGCAGGGGTACAGGGCCGCGAGGCCGTCGGCGTACACGGCGGCACTGTCCAGCAGGAAGGACGTGTAGGCGGCGCACGCGGGCCCCTTCCGGGCGCCGTCGAGGTCGGCGGAGAAGCTCGCGGAGAGGGAGCGGTGCAGGTCGAGCTCGTCGTGGAAGGTGGCGTGGGCCAGGTCCACCAGGTCGCCCAGGTGGGCGTCGGGAGCCTGCCACGCGAGGCGGGAGAAGACCCGCACGTAGTCGTGCAGGAAGAGGTAGTCCTGCTCCAGCCAGGACCGGAACACGGCCTCGTCGAGGTTGCCTTGGGCGATGCCCTTGACGGTGGGGTGCTGGAGCTGTTCGTCCACCAGCGGGCGGCCGAGTTCCTCCAGGTGCGCGGCGAGACTCATGGCGCCAGTCTGCCGCAGAGACGACCAGGCCCCGCCGGGTCGTGAGAGACGACCAAGCCCCGCCGGGTCTTGCGACCCGGCGGGGCCTTGGTCTGGCACCGGTGTGTGGGTCGCCTCTCGGCGAAAGGCACAACACGGCTCCAGCCGAACGGTATTCCGTGAAGGCGATAGGTGAGGCCCGGGGACACCAGGCACACCGGCTGTCATCTGTAACCGATGAGCCCCGGGGATTGTTCCCGGCCCCCGAAATCCGCGAAGGTCCCCGTCCGCCGGATGGTGTGCCAGCCCAGGCGGGCCCCCAGCAGCGCGGTCACCACGGACTGCACGACCACCAGGTACATGAGCTGCCGGTAGACGAACTGCTGGAGCGGCAGCGCCCACAGCGGGCGGACGGACTCGCCGTCCAGCCACAGGGCGTAGGCGCCGGCGGCGGCCTGGGCGGCGACGAAGAGCGTCCAGGAGACGACGGGCACCAGCGGGTCCAGGAAGAACAGCCCGAACACCGCGAACAGGTCGATGGCCGGGGCGAACAGGGGGAGCAGCACCTGGAACACCGTCAGGTAGGGCAGGCAGCGGCGCCCGAACCGCCCCGACCCGCCGCGCTCGACGACGGAGCCGCGGTGCTTCCACATCGCCTGCATCGTCCCGTAGCACCAGCGGTACCGCTGCCTCCAGAGCTGCCGCAGCGACGACGGCGCCTCCGTCCAGGCCAGGGCCTTCTCCTCGTAGACGACGCGCCGCCCGGTGCGGCAGATCGCCATGGTGAGGTCGGTGTCCTCGGCGAGGGTGTCGCCCGGGACGCCGCCCACCTCGGCGAGGACGGACCGCCGGAACGCCCCGATCGCGCCCGGCACGGTCGGCATGCACCGCAGGAGGTCGAACATCCGCCGGTCGAGGTTGAAGCCGATGACGTACTCGATGTGCTGCCAGCGGCCGAGGAGGCCGCCCCGGTTGGCGACCTTGGTGTTGCCGCTGACCGCGCCCACCTCCGGGTCCGCGAAGGGGGCGATCAGGTGCCGGAGGGTGTCGCGCTGGAAGACGGTGTCGCCGTCCACGAGCACGAGGATCTCGGACCGCGCCGCGGCCATGCCCGCGTTGAGCGCGCTCGGCTTCCCGCCGTTGGGCTTGCGGAGGAGATGGAGCCCGGGCAGGCCCAGGGACTCGACGATCGCGGCCGTGCCGTCGCTGGACCCGTCGTCCACCACGATCACCTCGACGGTGCCCGGGTAGTCGGTGTTCAGCAGCGTGGTGACCGTCGCCGCGATGCCGACCTCCTCGTTGTAGGCCGGGACGACCACGGAGACGGGCGGGAACGGGTCCGGCGGCAGCCCGCCCGGGGGCGGCGGCGGCCCGCTCGCGCGCCGCCGGCGGCCCGCGGGCCTTCGCACCCGGCGCATGTGGACGTGCGCGAACACCAGCAGCGCCACGAGGCGGAGCACGCACAGGAGGCCCGCGACACTGAACACCGCGCCCATGGTGCCGGTGAGCCCGGACGCGGCGCGCTGGGCGGCCACCAGCGTCCAGCCGACGGCCCGCTCGCGCGCGGGCACCGCGACCTCGGCGGGCGGCATGCCCAGCGCCTGCGCGAGCGTGGTGAAGCGGTAGCCCTGCGGCTGGAGCCGGTCGAGGATCCGCCCGACCGCCGCGACCGTCTCGGACCGGTCGCCGCCCGAGTCGTGCAGCATCACGACGGCGCCCTCGCCGCGCGCGCCCGCCGCCAGCGCCCGCCGGACGATCGTCTCCGTGCCGGGACGCGCCCAGTCCTCGGTGTCGCGGTCGGTGAGGACGACGACGTAACCGTCCTCTCCCGCCCGTTCGGCCGCGCGCCACTCCGGCGCGGTCAGGCCGTCCGGGCGGGAGGAGTACGGCATCCGCATCAGCCTGGTGTGGACGCCCGCCGCGCCCGCCAGCGCGCGTTGGGTGAGGTCCATCTCCAGTCGCGCCCGCCAGCGCGGCGCGGCGGCGAGGTCGGCGTGCGTGTAGGTGTGCGAGCCGATCTCGTGGCCCTCGCGGAGGATGCGGCGGGTCAGCGCCGGCTCGCGGGCCACGTGCGAGCCGACGGTGAAGAACGTGGCGCGCGCGTCGTGGCGGCGCAGGACGTCCAGGATCCGGGGCGTCCACTCGGGGTCGGGGCCGTCGTCGAACGTCAGCGCGATCGTCTTCGCGGGCATGCGGAGGCTCTTCGGGACGCCGCCCGAGAGGTTGACGACGGGACCGCCCGCGGTCACCCGGGACGGCGCCGGTCCGGAATGCCCCGGATCGGCCCGCGGGGCCTCGCCGACGGTCCCGCCCGCGAAGCCGTCCATCAGCAGGAGCACGGCCAGCACCAGGCCGCCGAGCGACAGCAGGATCCAATGGCCCCGCGGTTCACCGCGCCGCATGCTCAGCGGCTCTTCTTCTTGCGGCCCCACGCGGGAGGTGTCGCCTGCGAGTTGCCCGGGGCGCTCGTGGCGGTGCCCGTCGCCGTCGCCGCCGGCGGGGATGACACCCTGGGCGCCGTCGGCGCCGCCGGGACCCCAGGCTCCGCGGGTCCGGCGGACGCGCGCGGTGACCGGGCGGCCGGCCCGGTGGGCCGGGGACGCCCGGACGGGGCCCGCTCACCCGCCTCCCCCACCGGGACGCTCGGACGGCCCACCTTCGCCCGCGGCTGGGCGGACGGCTCGCTCCACGGCGTCAGCGGGACGTCGGCGCCCGTGGTCATGCCGAGGCCGAGCGCGCCCAGGAACACCAGGAGCACCGCGCCGACGAACAGGCCCAGCCGGCGTCCGATCCGGGCGCGCCACCCGGTCGCGTCGACGAAGACGGGCGCCGTCTCCGCCTCCTCCCGCGGGAAGGGTTCCGTGAGAGGCCGGGTCGGGGGAGGGGCGACCGGCGCCAGGCCGGTGACAAGGAGCTCGTCCCGGTCGTGCGAGGCGTTGCCGATCATCTTCGTCCGTCATCTCGTGCGGGGGGCGGCCGGGCGGCCGGTCGGGGGGTTCACTCCGTCAGCGCGAACCCGCGCTTACGTGTCACACCACAACGGGATTGCCTGCACAATGGCGCGGTGGACGAGGACGAGCTCGGCCGGGCGCTGCGGGCGGCGCAGGACGGCGACGAGGAGTCCTTCCGCATGCTCTACCGCGATGTCCAGCCCCGCCTGATCCGTTTCGCCGGGGCCATCGTCGGCGCGGACGCGGAAGACGTGACGTCGGAGGCGTGGCTGCAGATCGCCCGGGACCTTCCGACGTTCCGCGGCGACCTCGACGGCTTCCGCGGCTGGACCGCGACGATCACCCGGCACCGGGCGCTGGACCACCTGCGCCGCAAGTCCCGCCGCCCCGGCTCCGACCTGCCGGTCGAGGAGCTGGTCGCGATGGCCGCCGATGCCGACACCGAGCTGGACGCGATCGACGGCATCGCCACCGAGCGGGCGCTCCGGCTGATCGCCGACCTGCCCCGGGACCAGGCCGAGGCGGTGCTGCTGCGCGTCGTCGTGGGCCTGGACGCCAAGTCGGCGGGCACGGTGCTCGGCAAGCGCGCGGGCGCCGTGCGGACCGCCGCCTACCGAGGGCTGCGGCGCCTCGCCGAGCGGCTGGCGGCGGCTCGCGCGGACGCCGCCGACGGCGCGGCGGACACCCGCCCCCTCGTGCGCGGTGACACAAGCGGCGGCAGCGGCGCTGAAGGGGTGATATGAGCGACGACACCGAGCCCGGACGGCTGGACCCGCGCGCCGCCGAGCGGCTGCTCGACGGCGCCGGCGGCCACGCCGAGCTGGGCGAGCTGCTCGCGGCCGCCTCCGCGCCCGGCCGGCCCCGCGAGCTCGCGGGAGAGGACGCCGCCGTCGCCGCCTTCCTCGCCGCGCCCCGGCCGGCCCGCCGCTCCCGGGCCGCGGCCCTGCGCCGGTTCCTGACCGCCAAGGTCATCGCGGTGGTGGGCGGCTCGATCCTGCTGTCCGGCGGCGCGGCCTTCGCGACCGGGAACTTCCCCGGCCAGGACGCGGCGCCCGCGCCCTCGCCGGCGCCCCACGAGCGCAAGACCCGCGAGCAGGGCGGCGGCTCCGGGTCCCACCCCCCGCGCCGACCCGGGACGGGGCCCTCGCCCGAGCCGTCCGAGGGGCGGGGCAAGGCCGCCGGCGAGCACGGCAAGACGTCCGCGCCCGGTCAGAAAATGAAGACCAAGAGTCCGAAGGTGAAGCCGGCACCTCCGCGCGGCCCGGGGAACAACAACGGCACGATCCGGCCGACCACCCAGAGCAAGCCGAGCAAGAAGAACGGCTCCCAGGGGAACGGGGCCGCCAAGGGCGCCCCGCAGAGCGGTCCCCAGAGCGGTGACCCCCGGACCAACGTCCCGCTCCTGGGCGGTGGCGACGGCGGGCGGTGACCGGCGGTCACAGGCAGCCCTCGAACTGCGGCACCTGCACGTCCGACAGGTCAAGACCGGACGAGCCGAACCACTTGCTCATGAACGCCGCCATCGTCCCGTCCTGGTACATCCGGGTGATGGCCGTGTTGAGCGCCTCGCAGCCGTCGGGGTCGCCCCGCCGGATCGCGATGCCCGTCCGCCGCTCGCCGAACCGGGCGTTCAGCAGCCGGAAGCCGGCGCCCTTCCGCGTCTTCAGCCCGGCCAGGATGGTGTCGTTCGTGGTGATGGCGTCGATGCGGCCGTCCGCCAGCATGCCCATGCACTCGTCGTAGGACCGCGCCGCCACGGGCACGGCGGGCACCTGCCGCTCGACCGTCACCGCCTCGGCGGCGCCCGATCCGGTGACGGCGCAGATCCTGCGCCCCTTCAGGTCGCGGACGCCGCGCACGCCGCGCTCGCGGTCCCGGACGAGGATGTCCTGGTACGACAGGAGGTAGGGGCCCGCGAACGCGAGCCGCTGCTTCCATTCGGGCTCCAGCCAGAACGTCAGGACCATGTCGACGTCCCCGTCGCGGAGCAGCCGTTCCCGGTCCCGCGCCAGCGCCGGGACGAAGCGGACCTTCTTCCCCAGCCGCGCGGCGAGGTAGCGGGACACGTCCACGTCGAGGCCCTCGAACGTGCCGTCCGGGCGCCGGAACCCGATGCCCGGCAGGTCCGGCCGCACGCCCGCGGTCAGCGTCTCCTCGCCGAGGATGGACGCCGCGTCGCGGCCCGCGCAGCCGCCGAGCAGGAGGGAGCCCGCCAGTGCCGCCGCGATCGGTCGCCGCATCTTTCGCCTCCTGCCCACGGTCCCGGCCCGTCGAGCAGGGCGCGCCCGTCATCAAGGTGGCAGGCGGCCGGACGTCCCTCCACACGGTGACCGCATCCGGCCCTCCCTCCGCCGCCCGCGGCCACGGGTCCGCCGGCCCGCCGGACCGCCGTAAACATTCCGTAAACGGTGTCCGCGAAGCTCTGAGCAGAGGAAACAACCTATGGATCGCGGGCCCGAGGGGGAGATCATGCGGAAGTTCAAGCTTCAGGTGCAGGTCAGCGCGGACGGCTACATGGCCGGTCCGAACGGCGAGATGGACTGGATGACGTTCCCGTGGACCGACGACATCGGCCGGTACATCGACGCGCTGATGCGGCCGGTGGACTGCATCGTGCTGGGCCGCAGGCTCGCCGAGGGGTTCATCCCGGCCTGGGAGTCGGGGCCCGAGGGTGAGACCCAGGAGGCCATCGACCAGATGAACAACACGCCCAAGGTCGTCATCTCGAACGGCCTCACCGAGTCGCCCTGGAAGAACGCCGAGGTCGCGGGGGGCGACCTCACCGAGATCGTGAACGGGCTCAAGGCCCGCCCCGGCGGCGACCTGATCGCCTACGGGGGCGGCACGCTCGTCCGTGACCTGATCGCCCGGGGCCTGCTCGACGACCTCTACCTGTTCGTCAACCCGACCGCGATCGGCTCGGGCATGCCGGTGTTCCCGGAGGGCGACCACCAGCGGCTCGACCTCGTGGAGTCGCGCCTGTTCGACTGCGGCATCGCCGCCATGCACTACACGCCGAAGAGCGCCTGACCGGCGGCGCGGGCCGTCCGGCCCCGGCGTCCACCGCCCGGGGCCGGTCGCCCGCCCGGCCGGTCACTGCAGGAGGTGGCGCAGCGCCTCTCCGTCGGCGACGGAGCGGTAGTAGCAGGTGGGGCGGGGCTCCCCGGACGGGAGGTTCGTGTGGCAGGCGCCGCCGGTGGTGCGGTTGACGAGGTAGAGCAGGGAGTTCTGCTCGCAGTTGACGCGGACGTCGACCAGTTCGAGGACGTCCCCCGAGGTCGCGCCCTTGCGCCACAGCTCGTTGCGGGACGTCGACCACAGGACGGCGATCCGCTCCTCCAGCGTGGCCTTGAGGGCCTGGTCGTTCGCGTATCCGATGAACAGGACGTCCCCGCTGCCCGCGTCCTGCAGGACCACCGGGACGACCCGCGCCCCGGTCGCCGCGACGCCCGCCAGCTTGTCGAAGTCCAGGGTGAGCCGGGTGCCTTCTTCGAGTTCGTTCACCCCGCCATCCTGCCAACCCGCGGCACCGGCCGTCCCCACTGACACGTCACCCCCGCCGCCGCAGGAGGGCCGCCGTGGCCTCGTCGGCGGGCAGGAACGCTTCGAGACGCAGCTCGGACAGCGTGACGTCCACGGCGGTCGCGAACGAGGTCAGCGTGGTGATCAGGCGCAGCTCGCCGTCCGGGACCCGCAGCCGGAGCGGGACGGCGAACCCGAGGTGCCCGCCCGGCGACTCCACCGGGGGCAGGTAGCCGTCCAGCTCGTCGATGAACTCCGTCAGACCCGGGTCCGGAACCTGCCGGGCCGTGTCGCGGAGGCTGCCGGTGATGTGCCGGCCCCATTCGGCGAGGTTCTCGACGCGGCGGGCCATCCCGTCCGGGTGCAGGGCGAGGCGGAGCACGTTGACCGGCGGTTCCAGCAGGGCGGGCGCGGCGCCCTCGGTGAGGACGCCGAGCGCCGGGTTGGCGGCGACGAGTTCCCCGTACGGGCGGACGACGACCGCCGGGTACGGCATGTGCCCCGCGAGAATGCGGTCGAGGGCCTCGCGCACCGGGCCGAGTTCGGGGGCGTCCAGCCCCGACTCGGTGTAGACCGGCGCGTATCCGGCGGCGAGCAGAAGCCCGTTGCGCTCCCGCAGCGGCAGCTCCAGCGACTCGGCGAGCCGCACCACCATGGTGCGGCCCGGCCGTGAGCGTCCCTGTTCGAGAAAGCTCAGATGGCGCTGGGTCGTGTCGGCCCTGATGGCCAGGTCGAGCTGGCTGAAGCGGCGACGCGTCCGCCAGCGTCGCAGGTCGCGGGCGAACTGCCCGGGCTCCGCCACCACTGTCATGCCCCCATCCCACACCGATCGCCGCGCCGGCTCCATTCCCTGGAGGGAATCGCGGACGCGCCCCGCGACTCGCAGACTGCCGGACATGCACATCGATGTGAAGCGAGTGGCCGACCGCTACCTCGCCCAGTGGAACGAGCCCGACCCCGCGGCGCGGAGCGCGCTGATCCGCGAGGTGTGGGCGCCCGACGCGACCCACGTCCTGGTCAACCCGCCGGAGGCGGTCCGGGACGCCGCCGCGGCGCTCGCCGTCCCCGCGCCCCCTCTGGAGGTCCACGGCCACCGCGCGCTGGACGCCCGGGTGACCAGGGCCTACGAGATGTTCGTCGCGCCGGGCGAGCACGTCTTCGAGGTCGCCGAGGAGCCCGTCGTCCTGCTGCCGCACGTGATCGGGGTCCGCTGGTCGATGGTCACGGCGGACGGCGGCGAGGCTGTCGGCGGCGGGCTGGACGTCCTCTACCTGGACGGCGACGGCCGCGTCCGCACCGACCACCAGTTCGTCGGGACGCGGTGACGCGCCGCACGGGGAAGGGCGGCCGTCAGGACGGTCGCCCTTCCGCGCGCAGGGCGAGGACGCCGAGGGCTGCGTAGCCGCCGGTGATCGCCGCCAGGCCGGCCGCCGACCGGCGCGGAACGTCGCCGCGGATCACATGCACGACCCCGGCCGCGGTGTCGCAGGCGTCCACCATCAGGCACAGCCTCCGCCAGCGCCGCCGCGCCCCCGGATCGCCCAGCAGGTAGCCGAGGCCGAGGGCGGCCGCCCTGCTGCCGAAGATCCGGATCATGTACCTGAGCTCGGGGCCGTCGCGGTCGCCGATGCCCGCCAGCCTCACGTTGAGGCCGGGCGCGGCCAGCGCCAGCACGCCCCACGCCACCCGGCCGCCCGCCGCCATCTCCAGTGCTCGTTCCATGCCGCGACCCTCCCATCACACCCCGCCACGGACCGATTACCCCGGAGGTAAAGCCGCGATCGGCTACCCGGCCAGGATCGACCGCACCGTCGCGGTCACGACCCGGCCGGTCTCCTCCGCGTCCAGGCGCTCGGCGCGGGTCTCCTCGGCGGCGCCGTGCAGGACGTACTGCACGACGTTGACCAGCCAGGTGATCGGCAGGTCGGTACGGAACACCCCTTCCTCCTGGCCCCTGCGGATGATCGCTTCGACGCGCTCCGCCGGGTCGGCGTGCAGTTCGCGGACGCGTCCGGCCGGAAGGGCCTCCTGGGCCGCCGCCAGCAGCGCCCTCGATTCGGCCACGAGGGACCAGCTGGACTCCACCAGCCGCGCGAGCGCCTCTGCCGGGCTGCCGGACAGGTCGAGGCCCGACAGCACCACATCCCCAGCGCGCAGGGCGTCGACCAGGGCGGCCTCGACCAGTTCGGCCCGGTTGCGGAAGTGGCCGTAGAGCGTCATCCGGCCGACACCGGCCGCCTTGGCGATGTCGTCGATGCTCGCGCTCGGATCCCTGCTCAGGCACTCGCGTGCCGCGGACACGATGCGGGCGATGTTGCGCTCGGCGTCGGCGCGCCGGCGCCGGCCGGTGGTGGCGGAGGGCATGCCGCATCTTAACTCGTATGACGCAGTACGGGTTAATCTGCTATATCTCGTATGGCACTGTACGAGTTAAGGAGACACGATGGCAGAAGACACTCACGCCCCGGCGGCGCGGGCCCATCCGCTGCGCTGGCGCATCCTGGGATTCCTCGGCGTGGCCCAGCTCATGCTGATCCTCGACGTCACGGTCGTCGCGATCGCGCTGCCGCACATGGAGGCCGACCTGGAGCTGAGCCGCCAGGCCGTGACCTGGACGGTCAGCGCCTACACCCTGACGTTCGGCGGGCTCATGCTGCTCGGCGGGCGGACCGCCGACCTGATCGGGGCCAGGCGCGTCGTCCTGGCCGGCCTGCTGGTCTTCACGGTGGCGTCCCTGGTCACCGGCCTGGCCGGATCGGCCGCCATGCTGCTGGGCGGGCGCGTCGCCCAGGGAGTGGGGGCGGCGATGCTGTCCCCGGCGGCCCTGTCCCTCGTGGTCACCCTGTTCCAGGACGACGAGCGGAACAAGGCGCTCGGCGTCTGGTCCGCGCTGGGCGGCGGCGGCGCCGCCCTCGGCGTGCTGCTCGGAGGGGCGCTGACCGCCGGTCCCGGCTGGCCCTGGGTGTTCTTCGTCAACGTCCCCATCGGGCTGGTGATCTTCGCCGCGCTCGTCCGGATGCTGCCGCGCCACCGGGCGGCCGCGGCCCGCCCCCGGCTCGACGTCCTCGGCGCGCTGCTGGTCACCGCCTCGTCCGGCGCGCTGATCTACGCGTTCATCCGCGCCGGGGACGACGGCTGGCTCGGCCTCGGCACCGGCCTGCCGGTGCTGCTCGCCGTGCTCGGCTACCTGGCGTTCGCCGCCAGGCAGAAGACCGCCCGCTCGCCCATGATGGACGTCTCGCTGCTGGTCCGCCGCCCGGTCGCCACCGGCACGTTCCTGATCGTGACGGCCACGGCCCTGATGATCGCGATGTTCTTCCTCGGCACGTTCTACTTCCAGCACGCCCGGGGCTACGGCGCGCTGCGCACCGGCCTGCTGTTCCTCCCCATCGCGGTCGCGACGATGGCCGGCGCCAACCTCACCGGCCGGACGATCGCCGCGGCGGGACCGCGCCGGCTCGCCGTGGCCGGGCTCGTCACCACCGCCGCGGGCATGGCCCTGCCCGCCGTCTCCCTCCACCCCGTGACCGTCGTGATCGGCACGGCGGTCGCGGGCGCCGGGACCGGCGCGATGTTCGTCGTCGCCTCCGCCACGGCCCTCGGCCAGGTGGCGCCGCACGAATCCGGCATCGCGTCCGGCATCGTCAGCACGTTCCACGAGTTCGGGGCCTCGATCGGGGCCGCCGTCATCTCCAGCGTCGCGGCCGCCAGCCTCACCGGCGACACCCTCGACGGCTTCACGCACGGCTTCGTTCTCGCCGCCGTCACCGCCGCCGTCGCGACGCTCACCGCCGCCGTCCTGACCCCGCCCCGTCCGCGCCGCCTGACCGGGCCCGGCCCGGCGGACGCTTGACCCTGACGCGCGGGTCAACGGTTAGCTTCGTGGCCCGCGTCCGGGGCCCGTCCCCGGACTCCAGTCCCTTTTGAGGAGCGTCCGATGCCGTCCTTGCCCCGTACCTCGCGCGTGGTCCAGCTCGCCGACCTTCCCGACGGGCTTCCGGGGCCGGAGCATTTCGGCGTCGTCGAGGTTCCCATGCCGGTTCCGGGGGACGGGGAGGCGCTGGTCCGCAACCGCTACTTCCAGGTCTTCCCGTCACTGCGGACCCTGATCGGCGGCGGTGTGAAGGGCACGCCCTTCCCGCCGCTGCGTCCGGGCGACACCCTGTTCGGGGCGGCCATCGGCGAGGTCGTCTCGGCGCCCCGGGACGCCGGGCTGCGTCCCGGGGACCTGGTCCGCCACTGGCTGGGCTGGCGCGAGCACGCGGTCATGCCCGCCGACCAGTGCACGCCGCTGGACGGCGCGCTGCCCGATCCGGTCGCGCATCTCAGCCAGGCGGGCGTCGCGTACACGGCGCTGACCCGGGACGCGCGCGTCCGTCCCGGCGACACCGTGTTCGTCTCCGGGGGCGCGGGCGGGGTCGGCTCGCTGGCCGGCCAGGTCGCCCGCCTGCTCGGCGCGGGACGCGTGATCGGCAGCACGGGCTCGCCCGGCAAGGCCGCCCGCCTGGTGTCCGAACTGGGGTACGACGCGGCCGTGATCCGGGGCGGGCGGCCCGTCGCCGAGCAGCTGGCGGAGGCCGCACCCGACGGCATCGACGTCTTCGTGGACAACGTCGGCGGCGAGCAGCTCCAGGCCGCGATCGCCGCCGCCACGCCCGGTGCGCGGTTCGTCCTCGTCGGGACGCTGGCCGGGCAGCTCGCACCGAACCGCGCCGGCACCACGGCGCCGGTCGAGGTCGACACGTTCCAGCTGATCGCCAAGCGCATCGAGATGCGCGGTTTCGGCGGGCTGGACGGCACCGGGCCGCGTCCCGAGTGGGCCGAGCGCGTCGGCGCCTGGCTCCGCTCCGGGGACATCACCTTCCCGCACGCGCGCGTCGCGGGCATCGAGAACGCCCCGCGGGCGTTGCACGAACTGATCAGCGGACGGCACCTGGGAGCCGTCATCGTCGAGTTGTGACCTCCCGAGAGGAGTCCCCATGCGGATCGGCGACGCCGCGGCGGCGGCGGGAACGACCCCGCGGGCCCTGCGGTTCTACGAGCAGCGCGGGCTTCTGCCCCCGCCGTCCCGCACCTCCGGCGGGCAGCGCCGGTACGGGCCCCGCGAGGTGGCCCGGGTGCTGACCATCCGCCGGTTGCTCTCCCTGGGGCTGACCATCGAGGACATCCGCGGCTGCGCCGACCGGCTCGACCTGCTGGACGGCGACGCGCTCCCGCCCTACGGCGGCCCCGGCTGCACACAGAGCGCCGGGGTCGCCCGGCGCCGCCTCGCCGTCCTCGACGCCGAGATCGCCCGCCTGACGGTGCTGCGCGACGCCCTCGCCACCCAGATCGGCGAGACCGACGCGGCCGGCGCCCCCGCCGCCGGCCCGTCACGCGGGCAGGTAGGGCGCCCAGTCATCTGACAGATGAGCCGCCCGCGGTGGTCTCCGTAGCTTCGATCGCGTCACCATGCCGCGCTTCGAGGAGAGACCATATGAGCAAGGAACCGCTGCGCGTCGCGATCATCATCGGGAGCACGCGCGAAGGACGGTTCGGGCCGACCGTGGGGACCTGGTTCGCCGAGCAGGCCCGGCAACGCGACGACCTGATCGTCGATGTGGTCGACGTGGCGGACGCGCCGCCGCCGTCCGCGCTGGGATCGAAGGCGTCCGAGGGGTTCGAGCGCGTGACCCGGACACTGCACGAGGCCGACGCCTACGTCGTGGTGACCTGCGAGTACAACCACAGCTTCCCCGGCACGCTGAAGAACCTGATCGACACCCACTTCCACGAGTGGCGGGCCAAGCCCGTCGCGTTCGTGTCGTACGGCGGGCTGGGGGGCGGGCTGCGGTCCGTCGAGCACCTGCGGGGCGTCTTCGCCGAACTGCACGCCGTGACCGTCCGCGACACCGTCAGCTTCCACCACCCGTGGAACTGGTTCGGGAACGACGGCCGGCCGAACGACCCCGAGGGGGCCTCCGCGGCGGCCAAGGGGATGCTCGACCAGCTCGCCTGGTGGGGGCACGCGCTGCGCGACGCCCGGGCCGTCCGCCCGTACGGGGGCTGAGGTGACCGCGACGGCCGAGGCCCCGCCGCGGGGCCGGACGGCGCCGGGACCGACGGCGATCGTGCTCGTGCTCGTCCTCGGCTCCATCATGATCACGCTGGACACGACGGTCGTGAACGTCGCCATCAACCGGCTGTCGCAGGAGTTCCACGCGCCGCTCGGCACGATCCAGTGGGTGGCGACCGGGTACTCGCTGGCGCTCGGCGCGGTGATCCCGTCCAGCGCTTGGGCGGTCGGCCGGTTCGGCGCCCGCCGGCTGTACCTGGGCGCGATCGCGGCGTTCGGGGCCGGGTCACTGCTCGCCGGGCTGGCGTGGAACATCGAGTCACTGATCGCGTTCCGGGTCGTGCAGGGGTTCAGCGGCGGGCTGGTGATGCCCGTCGGCATGACGATCCTGCTGCGCGCCGCCGGGCCCGAGCGGCTCGGCCGGCTGATGAGCACCCTCGGGCTCGCGATCCTCGTCGGGCCGCTCGCCGGGCCCGTCCTCGGCGGCTGGCTGATCGACGAGGTGTCGTGGCGGTGGATGTTCTTCGTGAACCTGCCCGTCGCGGCGGCCGTGGTGGCGCTGGCCGCGCGGGTCTTCCCGCGCGACGTCCCGGCGGAGTCGAAGCCGCTGGACGTCCCGGGCCTGCTGATGCTCTCGCCCGGGATCGCCGCCGTGCTGTACGGCGTGACGACGGGCGGCGACCGCGGCGCGTTCGGCTCGCCCGGCGTCGTGGCGCCGATGATCGCGGGCGGAGTGCTGGTCGCCGCGTTCGTCGTCCGGGCGCTGACGGCCCGGCATCCGCTGATCGACCTGCGCGGCTTCCGGGACCGGACGTTCGCCGCCGCGACCGGCACGCTGACCCTGTTCTCCTTCGGCTACTTCGGATCGATGCTGCTGCTCCCGCTGTACCTGCAGGTCGTCCGGGGCGAGAGCGCGACCATGGCGGGCCTGCTCGGAATCCCGTTCGCTTTCGGCTCGGGGACGGCGATGCAGGTCGCGGGCCGGATCGCCGACCGGGTGCCGCCCGGACGGCTCGTCCCCGTGTCGGCCGCGACGGCCCTCGCCGGATTCGCGCTGCTCACCGTGCAGCTCGACGCGGACGCCTCCTACTGGGGGCTGTGCGCGACGATGCTGCTGATGGGCGCGGGCGGCGGAGCGACGATGATGCCCGCGATGACGGCGGCGACCCGCGGCATGCCCCACGACCGGGCCCCGGCGGCGAGCGCGACCGTCAACCTGGTCAACACGATGTCGGGCGCGATCGGGCTGGCGACGGCGTCGGTCGTGCTGTCATCGCTGATGAACGGCCTGGTGCCGGACGGGCGGGGCGGCGCGCTCCAGGCCGTCCACGGGATGGGCCCGGACGAGCGCCGGGCGATCGCCGGGCCGCTGGCGGAGGCGTTCCAGCACACCTACCTCTTCGCGGCCGGGATGCTGGCCCTGGCCCTGATCCCGGCACTGCTGCTGCCGCGCCGCCCCACCGGCTGACGCGTCGGGCCCCCGGCCGGCCGGGGCCGGGGGCCGGCGGGGCTCAGACCTCCTTGAGGAAGCCGGAGTCGACGGCGAAGTCGGCCCCCGTCGTACTCGCCGACCTCGGCGAGGCCAGCAGCACGATCACGTCCGCGACCTCCTGCGGCGTCGCGAGACGACCGGTCGTGAGGCTCATCATCTCGGCCGCGCCGCCGTCCAGCACCGCGTCGCGGTCGGAGCCCATCGCCCCGGCGATGATGTCGGCGGCGCCGCCCTCGTCCGTCCACCACGGCGTCCGGACCGGACCGGGCGACACCGAGTTGACCCGGACGCCCTGCGGCGCGAACTCCTCCGACAGCCCCTTCGTCAGGTTGTTCAGCGCCGCCTTCGCCGCGTTGTAGTCGTAGTTCATCGGCCCGGGGCGCCGCCCGTTCCCCGACGAGACGTTCACGATCGACGCCCCGTCGCTCTCCAGCAGGTGCGGCATCGCGGCCCGCACCGAGCGGACCACCGCGAACAGGTTGAACTCGAACATCTCGCGCCAGTCGTCATCGGACGGGGTCAGGAATCCGAACCGGGGGAGCGTCGCGCCGGGCGGCGGCCCGCCCGCGTTGTTGACCAGGACGTCGAGCCGGCCGAACTCCTCGACGGCCCGCGCCACGACCTGCGCCGGGGCGTCGGCGTCCATCAGGTCGGCGGGCACGTGCAGCAGGTTCGGACCGGCGAGCGCGTCCAGTTCCCCGCCGGGCTTGCGGGACACGGCCACCACGCGGGCGCCCTCGTCCAGCAGCGTCCGCGTGACGGCCGCCCCGATCCCCTTCGACGCCCCGGTGACGATCGCGACGCGCCCGGCAAGCCTCAGGTCCATGGGTTTCCCTCTCATAAGGCGGGCGCGCCCACCCCGGACGCGCCTCGCCCTCTGAACCCCATCCCGCCCCCACCGGTTGCACCGAAGAACGCGCTCGCCGTCCTGGAGCTAGGCGTTCGGGTTCTTCGCCTCGGCCGCGCGGCGCGCGCGCAGGGCGCGTACCCGGCCGCGGCTGGCGCAGGCAGGGGACGGGCACCAGCGGCGACGGCCGGCCGTGTCGACGAAGACGCCGCGGCAGTCGTCCTCGGGGCAGACCTTGAGGTCGCTCCGTCCAGGGCCGGTCAGATGGTCGACGGCCTGCCGCGCGATGCGTCCCAGCGCCGCCCCGGCGGTCGGGGGCGCGGACCTCGTGATCCGTCCGCCGACCGCGAGGTCGACCGGGTCCTCCTCGGCGAGGTACCCGGCGAGGCTCCGCACGTCGTCCCCGTCCGGCGGACGCCCGTCCACGGTCGCGAGGGCGATGGGACGGAGCAGTTCGCGCAGGAGGAGGGCCCTGTCCAGATCGTGCCGGTCGGGCGGCCGGACGGGAGCGAGCTCGCAGAGGTCCAGCCACTCGGCGAACCGGCCGGGATCGGGAAGGCGCTCGACCGACCGCGCGCCGAAGGCGCGGCCGCGCGTGGCGAGCAGGTTCAGCCAGGTCGCACCGCAGTCGAGCCGGAACGCCGACGGATCGTCCTTCATGGGACCAGGGTAACGCTCGACCCGTTACGATGCTACGGTAACGACTCAAGCGTTACAGAGGAGATCACCATGCCGCTCGCCGAGCACCTCACCCGCACCCGCCTCGACCGGGACGCGGCCTACCGGCTGCTGGACGTCCTCCAGGACGAGGCCACCCAGAACGCCGCCCTTCCCGGCCTCGACGACCTCGCGCCGGGCTTCGCCGACTGGATCGTCACGAGCCTGTTCGGCGGCACCTACCAGCGCGAGGGCCTGTCCCTGCGCGACCGGCAGCTGCTCAACCTCGCCGCCCTCACCGCGATGGGCGGCGTGGACCCGCAGCTCACCGGGCACGTGACGACCTGCCTCCGGCTCGGCATGGCCCGCGAGGAGATCGTCGAGGCGCTCGTCCACCTCGCGCCCTACCTCGGCGTCCCGAAGGTCCTCGCGGGCCTGCGCGTGGTGGCGGCGGCGCTGTGAGGATCAGGACGGTCCTCGGCGACATCGCCCCCGGCGACCTCGGCGTCTGCAACGCCCACGACCACCTCTTCCTCCGCTCGCCCCGGCTGCCGGGCGAGGAGCTCGACGACCCCGCCGCGGCCGCCGCCCAGCTCCGCGCCTTCGCCGCGCTCGGCGGCCGGGCGGTCGCCCAGTGGACGCCCCACGGGATGGGACGCCGCATCGACGACCTCGCGGACCTCTCGCGCGCCACCGGCGTCCACGTCATCGCCGCCACCGGCCTGCACCAGGCCGCCCACTACGACGCCGCCCTGCTGGAACGCCTCCAGCCGGACGTCCTGTTCGCCGACGAGCTGACCCGCGGCCGGGCGGGCATGATCAAGGTTGCCACCGCCTTCCACGGCCTGGACGCCCACGCCCGGCGCGTCATGACCGCGGCGGCCGGGGCGTCGATTGCGACCGGCGCCCCCATCGGCGTCCACCTGGAGCAGGGGACGTCGGCCCTCGACGTCCTCGACCTGCTCTGCGGGGCCCTCGGCGTGCCGCCGGACCGGGTGATCCTCGGGCACCTCAACCGCTCTCCCGACCCGTGGGTCCACCACCGCGCCGCGGAATCGGGCGCCTACCTGGCGTTCGACGGCCCGTCCCGCACCCACCACGCCACCGACTGGCACCTGTTCGCCTCGCTCACCGCGCTCGCGGAAGCCGGACACACCGACCGGCTCCTGATCGGAGGCGACACGACGACGGCGAGCGCCCGCGCGGAGCTGGGCGTCCCCCACACGCTCCGCGCACTGCGCCCGCGCGTCGAACGGCAACTGGGCCCCGAGGCGGCGACGGCCATCTTCACCACGAACCCGGCCAGGGCGTTCGCCGCGCCCTGGCCCTAGTTCAGCGCCTCGTAGACAAGGGCGGCCACCGCGCCGTAGGCCAGGTGGGGGACGACGTCGGACGCCCAGTCCGACGCCGACCATTCGCGGGGATCGGTCAGGCCGAGGGCGGTCATCGGGGCGCTCGACCCGGCCATCGCCAGCCCGGTCAGCACGACGGTCCCGACCGGCCGCGGGAAGCGCCGGCGCCCCGCCAGCAGGCCGTACAGCAGCCCCGCGCCGAGTCCGGTGCCGAAACCGAGCATCGGCCCGAGCCCGGCCTTGCGGTTCTCGGCCTTCTCCCCCTCGCCCAGCTCGACCCCGGCGACGTCGGCCAGCTTCTCCACGCTCTGCTCGGGCGTACTGCTGGCCGGCCGTCCCCGAACCGCCATATCGAGATAGGTCACCATGTTGAGGGCGGTGGTCCCGGCCGCTCCGGCGGCCAGTCCGCGCGTGATTCTGTCCATGCCGTCGCGCTACCCAGCATCCGCGGGCTCCCACCTCCGCGCACCACAGCGGGGCCGACGGCGGTGCGGGCCCCGTGCGGTACCCGGCGTTCACGGGCTCCCCCGCCGGACGCGAGACATCTCTGCACGGCCGTCGCGCCGGGGCCGCTCACCGGGCGGGCCGGTATGCGGCCCGCCCGGCGTCACGGTCGTTCGGTTCAGCGGGTTCCGAGCAGGAGGGACGAGGGCACCCGCGTGGCCACCGGCGGGAGTTTCGTGCTGTTTCCGGCGGTGGCCGCCTGGGGCGCCATCGCGCTCGCGTCGGCCGGTCCCCTGGTCGCGAGCGCCGGTTCAGGGCTGTCGGCGAACGGCTGGGTGTCGCCGACGCACACCTTGCCCGCGGGCGGCAGCGCCCCGCCGACGAGGTAGCCGTCGACCGCCTTCGTCACGCACGCCGAAGTGCCGTAGGCGGTGTGCCCCCAGCTGTTGCTGGACAGCAGGCGGCTGTTGGGCAGCAGCTTGCTGGACGAGACCGCGTCGTTGTAGTTCGTGGCCGGGTCGTAGTAGTTCCCCACGAACAGGACGGGGGCGTTCGTCCGCCGGTTGAAGGGACCTGTGTAGGCGTCCTCGTCGCGGACCTTCCAGGCGTCACGGGCGCACTGGACGCTTCCCCAGCCCCACGCGCGCCCGAAGTAGGGAGCCCGCCTGTCGGACGCCGCCGTCAGCGCGGGCCAACTCCCCGCCTTCTTCGGGTGCAGGCCGTCGGTGCAGGTGACACCGCTGAACGCCTCGAGGCCGTTGTCGTAGGGGAAGTCCTTGGCCGAGACCTTCTCCGCGGCCTCCTTCTGTCGCCTGACCTCCGCCCGGCGCTCGGCGATGCGGGCGGCGAGGGCCTTGCGCGCCCTGGCGGCCTGCGCCGCCGTCGAGGCGGGCGAGGTCGCCGCCCACAGGTCGGTGAGCATGGCGTCTATGTACTCGTAGCCGCCCGGGTCGTACAGCGAGCCGAGCGCGCCGCCGACGAGGTCGGCGTAGGTGACCTTCTCACCGTCGATCTCGGCGGGCTTCGCCTTCAGCCGCTTGGCGAGGGCGTCGAAGTTCTTGACGGGGTCCCCGTAGGCGGCGAACTGGCATTTCGCCTTGCCCGCCTTGCCGCATCGGACGAGGATCTCCCGCAGCGCCTTGTAGGCGCCGTCGGCGGACCGGAGCCGGTCGTCCAGGATCTGGTTCGCGGTCTTGGGGGTGCCGACCCAGGAGACGGGGTTGATGACACCGTCCACGACCACGGCGCGCAGCCGGTCGGGGAACATGTTCGCGTAGTACTGGCCGATCGCCGTGCCGTAGCTGAAGCCCAGGTAGGACAGCTTCTTGTCGCCGACCGCACGGCGCAGGACGTCCATGTCGCGCGCCGCCTCGGCGGAGGACATCGCGCCCGCCAGCTTCTTCCCCGTCGTCGAGCAGCCCTTGCCGACCGCCTTCGCCGACTTGATGTAGGCGGCCTCCTGCTTCGCGCCGACCGGGAACGCCACGTTCATCCCCGCCAGCGCGAGCGTCTGGTCCCTGGTGGACGTGAAGCAGGCGACGTTGGAGCTGAAGCCGATGCCTCGCGGATCGAACCCGACGATGTCGAAGCGGTCGAGGACGTCCTTACCGAGGAAGTCGGGCGCCTGGTAGGCGATCGCGGTGCCCTGACCGCCGGGCCCGCCAGGGTTGACGAACAGGCTGCCGATCCGCTTCTTGGCGTTGCGGGCCTTCACCCTCAGAAGGGCGATCTCCGTGGTCGCGCCTTTCGGATCGTCGTAGTCCAGGGGCAGCCGGACGGTCGCGCATTCCGCGTAGTCGTAGCACTTGTACCAGGCCGGCTTCGGGGCGGGCACCCGGTCGACGCGCTCCTTCTCGACCGTGCTCGTCGTTTCGCCCGGGGCGGCCAGGGCGGTGACCGCTAAGGCGGGCACGAGCGCCGCACCGGCCACGCCGGCCGCGAGAATCCTGTGTCCGAGACGCATGAGGTTCCCTTCGTGGGGATCGCTGCCTCTCCCGCGCAATTGCACGGATTGGTCCAGTGATTCTCGAATGCGCTACCTGTCCCCGTGATCCACCGCCGGACCCGACCTCCGCTTCAGAAGATCACCCCGAAGACCGATTGACGCTCGCTCCGAGGGCGTTTTTCAAGGCAGGGCGGACGACCCACCTCCGCCGAGAAGCCCGCCCACCCCTGGCCGAACATGCCCGCAGGGAGAAAAATGATCTTTAAACGGGATCGCGGGCCCCTGGTGTGCTGTAATCCGGTTGGTCCGATTCATGATCACAGCCCACGGCCGCCCGACGGCCGGGGAGAGGAGACACGCATGAGCCGTCTCGTCGACCGCCTGCTGGAGCGCGTGGCCCCCAAGGCCACCGCGTCCGCCGGCTGCAGCTACAGCAACTACTGCTACCGCACCCTGTACATGCGCCGCATGTGCTGCCTCGACCAGGGTTGTCAGTCCTGGGTGATCGGCGCCTGCGGATAGCCGTGAGACCCCTCGCGGGCGCCGGCGCGCCGCCGCACGCGAGGGGTCGTCCTGTGAGGAGTGCGCATGGAACTCGTGCGGATCGGCTGCGCCTGCCTGATCGGGCTGGTCTTCGCCGTGTCGGCCGTATCCAAACTCCGCGACTTCGACGGTTTCGCCAGGTCCGTTCCAGCGCTGGTGCCCGCGTGGCCCGGCCGCGCCCGGCTCCTGGCGATCACCACGACCGCTCTTGAGGCACTGGTGCCGCCGCTGCTGATCGCGCCGGTCACCGCCCCCCTCGGTTTCGGTCTCGCCGCCGTGCTGCTGGCCGCCTTCACCGCGGCCGTCGCGGCCGCGGTCCGGCGCGGACGCCGCACCGCCTGCCGCTGCTTCGGCCCGTCCAGCGTTCCGCTCGGTCCGCGCCATCTCGTCCGCAACGGAGCGCTGCTCACCTGCGCCGTGCTCGGCGCCCTGGCCCCCGGCGGCCTGCCGCCCGCGGGCGGCATCGCGGTGGCCGCCGCGGCCGGGCTGGCCGGAGCCGTGCTGATCGTCTTTCTCGACGACATCGTCGAGCTGTTCGCGAGGAACCCCTGATGCCCTATCTCATCGCCGCCGTCGTCCTCCTCGGGCTGCTGTCCGCGTTCAACCTCGTCCTCACGCTCACCCTGATCCGCAGGCTGCGGGGGCACGGCGCCGCGCACCCGGGCCACGGGGAGCTCGCGGCCCCGCCGATGGCGCTCGAGCCCGGCTCGCAGATCGGCGACTTCACCGCGACGACCACCGAGGGCGAGCCGGTCACCCAGGCGGACCTCCCCGCCCTGGTCGCCTTCTTCTCCGCGAACTGCCCTCCCTGCCACGAGCTGGCTCCGCGCTTCGCGGAGCTCACGACGGGGCTGCCCCGGCTCGCGGTCGTGACCGGCGAGGATCCCGAGCTGGTCGCGGTCCTGTCACCGGCGGTCCGCGTCGTCGTCGAGGACTACGACGGCGCCGTGAGCGGCGCCTTCCAGAACACCTGGACGCCGGCGCTCTACATCGTCGACGGCGGGCAGCGCGTGGTGGCCACGGGCGGGCGCCTGGAGGACCTGCCCCTCGAAGCCCCGGCGTGAGGACGCCGGAAGCGAACCGGGGGGCGGGCGCGTGAGCGGACGTCCCCCCGTCCGCGGAGTGGCCGCCGCCGGGACCGAGGCGGCCGCGCTCGTCTGGCGGTCCGCGCCCGGCGGCGTGTCCGGCTACCTGCTGATCACCCTGGCCGAGGCCGCCGCGCCGGTCGCGACCGCATGGCTGATGAAGACGGTGGTCGACCGGCTGGCGAATTCTCAGGGTTCGGTCGCGGGCCCGGCCGCCGCCCTGGTTGCGGCAGGTCTGGCCGCCGCAGCCCTGCCCGGGATCGGCAAGTACCTGCGCGACCAGGGCGGCCGGGCCGCCGGAGTCCGGGCGACCGACCGGCTGTTCGCCGCGACCGAACGCCAGGTCGGGCTCCGCCGGTTCGAGGATCCGGTCTTCCTGGACCGGCTGCGCCTGGCGCAGGAGGCGGCCGGCAGCGCCGGGTACCTGGTCGACGCCGTCTGCGGCACCGCGCGCGGCGCGCTGTCCCTCATCGGCTTCCTCACCTCGCTTCTGGTGATCAGCCCGCAGATGACGGGGCTGGTGCTGATGGCCGCCGTACCGGCGCTGATCGCCGAACTCCTGCTGTCGCGGAGCCGGGCGACCATGCAGTGGACGACCGAGCAGACCCACCGCCGCGAGTTCTTCTACAGCCGCCTGCTGACGGACGTGGAGGCGGCCACCGAGATCCGGCTGTTCGGCATCGGCGCCTTCCTGCGCGCCCGGATGATGTCCGAACGCCGTCGCGGCAACCGGGCCGAGCAACGGATGAGCCGGCGCGAACTGGCCGTCCAGGGCGGGCTCACCGCGCTGAGCGCCGCGGTGGCGGGCGGCGGCCTGTGGTGGGCGATCACGGCGGCACGGCACGGCACGCTCGGCGTCGGGGACATCACCATGTTCGTCGCCGCGGTCGGCGGCGTCCAGACAGCCCTGACCCTGCTGACGTCCTCCATCGCCACCGCCCACGGCCGCCTGCTCGTGTTCACGCACTACGTCGCGGTGACCCGTGCGGAACCGGACCTGCCGAGCGCCGCGACGGGCGAGGCACCGCAACTGCGGCGGGGCATCGAATTCCAGGACGTGTGGTTCCGCTACAGCGACGACCACCCCTGGGTGCTGCGCGGCGTCGACCTGACGATCCCGCACGGCTGGGCCGTCGCGCTGGTCGGCCTGAACGGCGCGGGCAAGAGCACGCTGGTCAAACTGCTCTGCCGCATGTACGACCCGACCCGCGGGCGGATCCTTTGGGACGGCGTCGACCTGCGGGACATACCGCCGCCCGCGCTGCGCGAGCGCATCAGCGCCGTGTTCCAGGACCACATGAACTACGACATGACCGCGAGGGAGAACATCGCGGTCGGCGACCTCCGGACGCTCGACCGGCCGGAGGCGGTCCAGGGGGCGGCCGCCCGCGCGGGCGTCCACGACAAGCTCGCCGGGCTGCCCAACGGCTATGACACCCTGCTGACCCGGATGTTCTTCTCCGAGGCGGACAAGGACGACGCCGGCACCGGGGTGGTGCTGTCCGGCGGCCAGTGGCAGCGCCTCGCGCTGGCCCGTGCCTTCGTCCGCGACGGCCGGGACCTGATGATCCTGGACGAGCCCAGCTCCGGTCTCGACCCCGAGGCCGAGCACGAGGTCCACGCCCAGATGCGCCTCCACCGGTCCGGCCGGACCAGCCTGCTGATCTCGCATCGGCTCAGCGCCGTACGGGACGCCGGGCTCATCGCGATCCTCGACGGCGGGCGCGTGGCCGAGCTCGGCACGCACGAGACGCTGCTGGCGGCGGGCGGCCACTACGCCCGCCTGTTCCGGCTGCAGGCGGCCGGATACCAGGAGGCTCCGCAGCCTTCCGAGGACATCGGATGATGTGGCTCGCCGCCGCGGCGGGCGTGCTCCTGGTGTCCGGCGCCCTCACCGGCTGGGTGCGCCTGCGGTACCTGATCACCACGGTCGACGGACCCAGCATGGAGCCGACGCTCCACTCCGGCGACCGGCTCCTCGTCCGCCGGACCCGGCGGGTGCGCGCGGGCCAGATCGTGGTGGTGCGGATCCAGCCGCCGACGCTGGACGCGCCGCCCCCCGATGCCCCCGCCCCGGACGAGGAGATCCCGGTCATGCGGGTCCACCCGGACGGGCTCCTGCTCGTCAAGCGGGCGATCGCGGTGGCCGGTGATCCCGTCCCGGTGGACCGGGTGCCGTGCCTGCGGGAGACGCGGGAGACGACCGTGCCGCCGGGTGCCCTCGTCGTGCTGGGCGACAACGCGCCCACCAGCTGGGATTCCCGCGACTACGGATTCGTCCCCGCCGACCGGTTCATCGGCGTGGCAGTCCGCAGACTCCCGGCGCCCTGACCGCGCGCCCTTCGGGCGCAGGCCGGTGAAGGGTTGGCCAGTTGGGCAGCGAGAGGACGCCCATGATGACGAAGTGGGTCGGCGCGGCCCAGCTCCGCACCGGTCCGCGACTGCGCCTTCCTCGCCCCCTCCGGAAACCTCCTCCGGTTCACCCGGGCCACAGGTGAAGGAAGGCTCGGTGATCGTGCTCTCGGCGGCGGCCCGGCTTTGCATATGTCGGCGATATGCCGTCCCGCCTAGCCTTCAGGTATGCGCGTGCTGGTCGTTGAAGACGAGCCCTACCTGGCCGAAGCCGTCCGTGACGGTCTGCGGCTGGAGGCGATCGCCGCCGACATCGCCGGCGACGGCGACTCCGCCCTGGAACTGCTCAGCGTCAACTCCTACGACCTGGCGGTCCTGGACCGCGACATCCCCGGTCCCTCCGGGGACGAGGTCGCCCGGTGGATCGTCGCCTCCGGCAGCGGCATCCCCATCCTCATGCTCACCGCCGCCGACCGGATCGACGACAAGGCCTCGGGGTTCGAGCTCGGCGCCGACGACTACCTCACCAAACCGTTCGAGCTTCGAGAGCTCGTCATGCGGCTGCGTGCGCTGGACCGCAGGCGGGCGCACGCCCGGCCCCCGGTCCGCGAGATCGCGGACCTGCGGCTGGACCCCTTCCGCCGGGAGGTCTACCGCGACGGACGCTACGTCGCGCTCACCCGCAAGCAGTTCGCCGTGCTCGACGTCCTCGTCGCCGCCGACGGCGGTGTCGTCAGCGCCGAAGAGCTCCTGGAGCGGGCCTGGGACGCCAACGCCGACCCGTTCACCAACGCCGTCCGCATCACCGTCTCCGCCCTGCGCAAACGACTCGGCGAACCGTGGCTCATCGCCACGGTGCCCGGCGTCGGCTACCGAATCGAAACCGGAACCGACGGCCTTCCTTCTTGACCGGCCAAGGTCCGCCGGGACGGTCGTCCGCCACTCCCGGCCGCGGTGGGCGTCGGGTCACCACTGGGTGATGAGCGGTGTGTCCGGTTCCTGCCGCCGCCAGGTTTCGGTGAGGCGGGCGAGGCGGGCGGGGGCGGCGATGCCGCGCACGGTTGCGATCTCGCCCTTGGTGATCTCGAACGCCACGACGCCGATGACCCGGCGGTCGAGCACGAAGAGGAGGGCGGGTGCGCCGTTGACGAGCGCGTAGTGGATGGCGGGTGCGCCGCCGGCGAATCGTCGTTTCGCGGGTGTGGGTTTCAAGCCGGCCCCTACGACGGCGGCGATGCGCTGCGGAGTGTCGTACTGCAGCAGCGTCTCGGCCAGGCCGGCACCGTCGGAGATCGCGGTCGCGTCGTCGGTGAGCAGCTCCACCAGCCGTTCGGTGCGGCCCGAGGAGGCGGCGGCGAGGAATTCCTCGACGAGCCTGCGGGCGGAGGCGGGGTCGACTTCGCCGCCGCGGCGGCGCGCGCCGGCGACGCGGTGCCGCGCCCGGTGGAGGTGCTGCTGGCTTGCGGACTCGGTGATGTCGAGGATCTCGGCGATCTCGGCATGGCTGTAGGAGAACGCTTCGCGCAGGAGGTAGACGGCCCTCTCAAGGGGTGACAGGCGCTCCATGAGGGTCAGCACCGCCAGGGAGACCGATTCGCGCTGCTCGAAGGTGGCGGCCGGGCCGAGCATCGGGTCGCCGTCGAGGAGCGGTTCGGGCAGCCAGGCGCCCACGGCGCGTTCGCGGCGGGCCTGTGCCGAGCGGAGCCGGTCGAGGCACAGATTGGTGACGACCTTGGTCAGCCATGCCTCCGGCACCTCGATCCGCCGCCGGTCGGCGGCCTGCCAGTGCAGGAACGCGTCCTGCACGGCGTCTTCGGCGTCGGCGGCGGAGCCCAGCAGCCGGTACGCCAACGAGGCCAGCCGGTCACGGCTGGCCTCGAACCGGCCGGTGTCGGAGCGATCAGCGGCGGAGCCGTCCACGCGAACCAACTTAGGCGGCTACACGGCCGCCTCGGCGGACGCGTCCGGCGCGAAGGCGGCGGCCCTCTCGGCGGACGCGTCCGGCGCCGTGGCCAGACGGCGCCTGCGCTTGGGGATGCCGAAGGTCGGGTGCGAGGTGGCCCACAGCGAGGTCCTGATGACGCCCGCCTTGACCCGCGCGGCCTTCCGGCCGCCCACGTACTTCGGCTTCGCCCGCCCTTCGTCGTCGACCGGCTGCAGGATCCCGTCCCGCCGCCCAAGGCTGATGTGGTTGTAGGTGTAGACCAGCTTGGTGTTTACGATCTTGCGGCCGGTCAGGCGCCCCACGATCGCCTCGATGGCCTGCCGGCCGGTGTAGCCGGCCGAGGCGCAGGACATCGGCAGCGACCGGCCGTTGTCGCCGATGGCGTGGGCGCTGTCACCGATGGCGTAGACGTTCGGGTGTGAGACCGACCGCATGGTGCGATCGACGACGATCTGACCGTTCCCGGTGACCTCCAGTCCGCCGGCCGCGGCCATGGGGTCGACCTCGAACCCGGCCGTCCACACGGTCGCGTCGGACGCCAGGGCGGTGCCGTCGGCGCACAGCACCCGCGTCGCCTCGACGGCTTCGACGCTGGTGTGCTCCAGGACGGTCATGCCCAGCCGGTCGCACGCCTGGCGCAGGTGGTCGCGGGCCCCGGCGGAGAGCCGGGCGCCCAGCTCGCCGCGGGCGACCAGTGCCACCGACAGGCCGGGCCGGGATTCGGCGATCTCGGTGGCGCTCTCGATGCCGGTCAACCCGTCGCCCACGACCACCACACGCCCGCCTTCGCCCCGCCGGCCCAGGCCGTCCAGGCGCTCGCGCAGGCGCAGCGCCGAGGGCCTGGCGGCGACGTCGAAGGCGTGTTCGGCCGCGCCGGGGACGGCGCGGTCGGCGCCATGGCTGCCGAGCGCGTACAACAGCGTGTCGTAGCCGAGTTCGCCGCCGCCGTCGGCGTCGGCCACGGCGACGACCTGGCGCTCAGGATCGACGGCGGTGACGCGGGCCACGCGCAGCCGTATCCCCGTGCCCGCGAAGACGTCGGCGAGCTTCGGAGCCTCGATGTCCCGGCCGGCCGCCAACTGGTGCAGCCGCATTCGCTGGACGAACTCCGGCACGGCGTTGACCACGGTGATCTCGGTGTCCGCCGGGGACAGTCGGCGGGCCAGGATCCCTGCTACGTAGGCCCCGGCATAGCCTGCGCCGAGGACGACGATGCGGTGCTTCATGTGTTCCTCCTGTCGGTTCGCCTGCTCTCGGTGAATTGAGCGGGACAGCGCCCCGATTGCTGACAGGAACTACATGTGGCTTGGGTCATAGAGCGGCAGCAACGCCGCCACGCCGCGTCACCGGGCACCGTGTACACGCCGCGGGATCAGCTGGTCGCGGCCATCGCGGCACCGGGCCTACTCCCGCGGTCTTTCGGGGGTGGGGAGCGCGGCGCCGAAGACCCAGGGAGAGGTTTCGGCGATGAAGTCGTTCGGGAATCCGGGCGTGAACTCGGTGGCCTCGGTCAGTCGAGCGACGGTCTCGGGCGGGAGGGTGAGATCGAGTGCGGCGAGGTTGTCGCGCAACTGATCGCTGGTGCGTGCCCCGATGATGGGATGGACGATGGGCGAACGGCTCATCGTCCAGGCGATCGCCACCTGCGCGGGCGTGGCGCCCAGCTCGTCGGCGACCTCTGCTACGACGCGGGCGACGGCGTGGTCGCCGTCCGAGAGCGATGCGCCGGCGAGCCGGCCACTGGCGGTCCCCGAGCGGGTGTACTTTCCCGACAGCACCCCGCCGGCCAGCGGGCTCCACGTCGTGACGCCGAGTCCGAGCGTCTCGGCCATCGGCAGCAGGTCTCGCTCGATATCGCGCTTCAGCAGGCTGTAGGGGACCTGGAGCGCGATGAACCGGCTCCAGCCGCGGCACTGGGCCAGTGTGTTGGCGTGCGCGACGACCCAGGCGGGGGTGTCGGAGATCCCCACGTACAGCACCTTGCCGGCCTGGACCGCGTCGTCGAGCGCGCGCATGGTCTCCTCGACCGGCGTGTGCCGGTCCCACATGTGCACCCAGTACACGTCGAGGTAGTCGGTGCGCAGCCGGCGCAGGCTGGTCTCCAGCGAGGCGCGCAGGTTCTTGCGCTGGTTGCCTGCGGCGTTCGGGTCGTCGCGGTCGCGGGAGACGGTGTACTTGGTACCGAGCACGAACGAGTCCCGCCGGCCTTCCAGGAGTTCGCCGAGGAACTCCTCGCTGGCTCCGTCGCGATAGTTCACCGCGGTGTCGATCATGTTTCCGCCGGCTTCGGCGTACTGGTCGAGCATCCGGCGGCACTCGGGCAGGGGCGCGCCCACGCCGCCGTGTTCACCGAAGGTCATCGCACCCAGGATCGCCTCGGACACCCGGAGGCCGCTGGTGCCCAGCGTCCGATATCTCACGCCTTCCCCGACCCGGAGAACAGCTGCGCGGCCTGCGCGACGACCTCCTCGTGCGGCACGTCGCGCACGTGCTGGTCCAGCGCCCACCGGTGTCCGAACGGATCCAGGAACTGGCCGGTGCGATCGCCCCAGAACGCGTCGTGCACCGGCTCGAAGACCGTGGCTCCGGCCGCCGTCGCCCGCGCCCAGGCCGCGTCGACGTCGGAGACGGGGACATGCAGTGCGGCGGGCGTGCCGCCGAGGCTCGCCGGTGCGCGCATGCCGCGTTCGGGCATCTCTCCCGCCACCGCCAGCACCGTGCCGCCGAGCCGCAGTTCGACGGTCAGCGTCGCCCCGCCGGGAATCGCTATGCGGCTCGTCTCGCGCGCGCCCAACGCCTCGGCGTACCAGGCGGCGGCCTGGTCGGGATCGGTGACGACCAAATGGATCGCTATATCTGCCATGAACCGGGACCATACACGTTGTACGGACACTGTGTATAGACATCGCGTATGATGGCCTCATGTCCGCCAAGCGCTCCTCCCGGCCCGCTCGCCGATCCGACACCCCGCCCACCTCCGGCCAACCCGGGGAACAGATCCTGTCCGCGACGCGCGAGCTGCTGCGGGAGCGCCGGTTCGACGGCCTCAGCGTGGCCGACATCCTGACCGCCGCCGGGGTGTCCCGCGCCAGCTTCTACTTCTACTTCCCCAACAAGCAGGCCGTGCTGGCCGAGCTGGTACGCCGGGCCGTGGCGCAGGGCCGGCAGGCGGCCCATCCCTGGACCGACGGACGGCAGGACCCGGTCACCGCACTGCGGGCGGGGACCCAGGAAGGCGCCCGGCTGTGGCGCGAGAACGCGGGCGTCCTCATGGCGATCGTGGAGAACTGGGCCTCCGACCCCGACCTGCGAGCTCTCTGGCTTGAACAGATGGACCTGTTCACCGACGCCGCCGTGGCGCGTATCCAGTCCGACCCGCAGGCCCTGCGACGACTCGCCGGCATGAACGTGCGCGCTGTCGCCGCATCACTGACCTGGCACGGTGAGCGGCTCTACTATCTGGCCGCAGCCGGGATTTCGCCCTTCGACGACGAGGACACCCTCGTCGACGTCCTCACCGACACCTGGACCGCCACCCTCTACGGGCGGCCGGCCGGGGAATCAACAGATCAGTGAAACGGAACCCGGCCCGTCGCAGCGGTGCGATCGGTGTGCAGTTCGCGCAAGGCGGCGGCCGTGGGGCCGGGTTCGGTCGGCCGCCCGGACGGTGGGCGGAGTGCGGCGCCGGAGTCGCCTCCGGTCAACGCAGGTCGGCGTGGCCTCGTGCGGTCGACACCGCCAGCGCCGCGACCAGAGCGGCGGCGCCGCCGAGCCACAGCACGCCCGACAGGCCGAGCGAGTCGAGGACGACGCCGCCGACCAGCGCGCCCAGGCCGATCGACAGGTTGAACACCGCCACCCACAGCGCGGAGGCCGGCTCCACCGCGCGCGGCGCGGCCTTGATCATCCAGGTCTGCAGTCCGACCGACACCCCACCGTAGGCCAGACCCCACACGACCAGCAGCGCGATGCCGCCGACCGTGCCCCGGCCCAGAAGCAGGAACAGCGGCATCGCGACGGCCAGGGTCAGGGTGATCACCTGCACGGTGCGGTGCGTCCGGCGGGCCAGTGCCGCCCCGGCGGCGAAGTTGCCGATCATGCCCGCGATTCCGAACCCGAACAGCAGCAGCCCGACCAGCCGCGCGTCGATCCCGGACAGCCGCCGCAGGGCCGGGCTGACGAAGGTGTAGGCCGCGAAATGACCGGTCACCACGAGGAAGGTGGCCAGTATGCCGACCCGGACGCCGGGGTTGCGCAGCTGCCGGGCCAGCAGGCGCGGGCTCATCACCTGGGAGGCGGCCAGCGGGGGCAGCACGCTGAGCAGCGCGGCCAGCGCGACCAGCGCCAGCGCGCTGAGCGACGCGAACGCGATCCGCCACCCGGTCAAGCCGCCGACCACCGTGCCGATCGGCACGCCGAACACGTTCGCCGCGCCGACCCCGCCGAAGATGATCGCGGTGGCGCGCGGCACGTGCGCCTCGTCCACCAGCCGGACCGCCAGCCCGCCCGCGACCGCCCAGAACCCGCCGATCGCCACCCCGACCACCACGCGGGACGACACCAGCACGCCGAAGTTCGGCGCCAGCGCGGTCGTCAGGTTGGCGCAGGTCATCAACCCCATCAGGCCGAGTAGCAGCAGCCGCCGGTCCAGCGCGCCGACCAGCGCCGGGACCACCGGGGCCGCGATCGCCGCGACGAGGCTGGGCACGGTCACCATCAGTCCGGCCGTGGCTTCGGACACCCGCAGCGCCGAGCCCACCTCGGTGAGCAGGCCGATGGGCAGTTGTTCGGCGGTGACCAACAGGAACGTGCCCAGCGCCACCGCCGCCACGGCCGCCCAGCGGCTTGGCTCCGGCTCCTGCCGTACGGCGCGGGCGGTCCGCTCAGTACTCGTCACGTCGACCTCCCCAGGAATCCATTTGGGAGCGATCGCTCCCAAATGCTGCGTCGGACCCTAGTATGGGAGCGATCGCTCCACAAGTCGGTTAGGGTGGGCGCATGGCACGACCTCGGCAGTTCGACGAGCAGGAGGCGGTCGCCCAGGCGACCGACCTGTTCTGGCGTCGCGGCTACAACGCCACCTCGGTCCGTGACCTGGGCGCCGAACTGCACCTCACGCCCAGCAGCCTCTACCGGACGTTCGAGGACAAGCACACGCTGTTCCTGCGCGCCCTCGACCACTACCGCGCGACCGAGTCCGCCCAGGCCAGGGAACGGCTGGCGACCGCCGGCCGGCCGGTCCGCGACGGGCTGCGGGACTGGCTGCTGTGGCTGGTGGGCTGCACCGCCGGCGCCGAACCCGGCCCAGGCTGCCTGGTGGTGAACACCGCCACCGAACTGGGCACCACGGACACCGAGGTCAGCGCGCGGACGGAGGCGGCCTTCGAGGTCACCCGGCGGGCATTGCGGTCACTGCTGGACGAGGGGCGTCGCAACGGCGAGCTGCGCACCGGACTCGATCTCGACGCGGCCGTGGAGATGCTGTTCACCACGGTGCTCGGACTGCGGGTCCGGGAACGCGCCGGACATGACCCGCGGCGGCTGGCCACCGCGATCGACTTCGCCGTCCGCGCGCTGGGCCCCGCGCCGACGGAGCCGGTTTAGCGGTCCTGCTTCGGGGCGAAGGGCCAGCGGAGTCCCACGCCCACGTGCAGGATGATGCCGGTGCCAAGGAAGCTGAGTGCGGCCGTGGTGACCCAGTCGTCGGCGGTGGCCCGCGTCCAGTCCATGCCGTCGGCGTAGGCGGTGAGGGCGCGGTCGAGAACGAGCGCGACCAGCGCGACGAGGACGAGGGTGAGGCAGCGGTTCGGTACGGGTGCCAGGTGAGCGGCGGGCCACCCGTCGAACAGCATCGCGACGATGAGGGCGGCGCTGATCACGCAGCCGCAGGCGGCGCTGATGGCCGCCGGTTCCCACCCGGCGAGCTCGCGGAGCACCAGGTAGGTGAGGGTTCCGGAGACGATGACGAGGGCGTTGCCCGCGAGCAGGCGCGGCGCGCGCGGGGCGAGGATGTTGACGGGCCAGCCGCGCAGGGCGATGAAGACCACCGTCTGCCAGACCCCGACCGCGACGAGCGCCGACCCGAAGTCGGCGGCGGCGATGGGGCCGCCGGGATCGCGGAGCCCGGCGGCGGTCCGGTCCGCGGCTGGGACGGCGTGGTGGTTGACGAGCAGGAGATAGGCGCCGGTCCCGACCGCCCAGGTGAGCGCGAGCGCGGCGACGCCTGAGAGGAGCCGGCCCAGGGCGGCCAGCGGCCACCGCTCGCTGACCAGAGTCAGCTGGAGCATGGCGGTGAACACCGCGGCGGCCAGGGGCAGCGTCGCGGGGAACGTGGCCGGGACGGCGGGCCCGGGCTCGGCCTGGAAGATCCCGCGCGGGTCGGAGTCCTCGACCACGGCCTGCCCGGCGAACGTCAGCACCACGGCGGCGGCCGCGAGCAGGGCGGTGTCGATCAGGCCCGTCCATGGTGTGGACAGCCGGGAGCCGGGCCAGTCGTTCCACCAGAACGCCATCATGGAGACGGCGGGCAGCGCGAACGTGGCCAGCGGGCCGAGAACCACCAGCGATGTCGCCGCGCTGCCGGTGCCCAGGGCGAGGGCGAAGAACACGACCGCGGTGAGCAGCGCGCCGCCCAGGCCCGACCAGGGCTGGGCGGCGAGATTCCAGTGCCGCTCGGCGGTGTGCGCGGGCAGCAGGTGGGGCGGGGTGGTCAGAGAGGGCCGTTCGGGCAGGGGTGAGGTGGTTCCGCAGACGAGGCCTTCCAGCCGGACCCGGCCGCGGGTCGTCCGGTCCCGGGTCACGCGTCCGGGACCGGCAGGTGGGCCAGCAGGTGTTCGGCGCTGATCGGCAGCTCGCGGACGCGGTGGCCGGTGGCGTGGTGGACGGCGTTGGCGATCGCGCCGCCCGAGCCCACCTGGCCGATCTCGCCGACGCCCTTGACGCCGAGCGGGCCGGTGACCTGGTCGTCCACTTCGATCAGTTCGATCTCGATGTCGGGTGCGTCGGCGTTGACCGGCACGAGGTAGTCGCCGAGGCTGGCGTTGGCCCAGCGGCCGAGGCCCGTGTCCATGCGGGTCCCTTCGAGCAGGGCCTGGCTCATCCCCCAGAGCATGCCGCCCATGAGCTGGCTGCGGGCCGTCATGGGGTTGAGGACGCGGCCGGGCGCGAACGCCGCGGTCATGCGCCGGACCCGGACGAGACCGAGGTCGGCGTCGACCGCGACCTCCGCGAACTGGGCCCCGAACGTCAGCAGCCCGTGCGGCGTGTCCAGCGGCGGCGGATCCCAGCTCCCGACGGCTTCGGCGTCGTTCATCATCTGCCGTTCCATCAGGTCGCCGTAGGTCTCGCCGGTGCCGTCGGCGACGCTCATGCGTCCGCCGGTGACGGTGATCCCGGCAGGGTCGGCGCCGTGCAGGGGTGACCGGGGGTCGCCGACGGCAGCGGCGGTCATCTGGTCGCGTACGGCGCTGGCGGCGTCGTGCACGGCGGCGCTGACCATCATCGCGCCGTTGGAGCCCACGGGGGAGCCGGCGGTCGGCATGTCGGTGTCGCCGTAGTCCAGGCGCACGTCTTCCAGGTCGATCCCAAGGCCGTCGGCGGCGACCTGGGTCAGGACGGTGGTCATGCCGGTGCCGAACTCCTGGGCGGCGGTGGACACCACGGCGGTGCAGTCGGGGTACAGGCGGGCGCGGGCCCGCTGGGTTCGCATGAAGAAGGCCACCGGGTACGCCGCGACGGCCATGCCGGTCCCGATCAGCCGGTTCCCCTCGCGCCGGACGCCGGGACGGGGGTCGCGGCCGTCCCAGCCGAACCGCTGCGCACCCCGCCGCAGGCATTCGGCCAGTCCGCCGCTGGACCAGGGATGACCGGTGTTCGGGTCGACGTCGGTGAGGTTGCGCATCCGCAGTTCCACCGGGTCGATGCCGAGTTCGCAGGCGAGCTCGTCCATCGCGCATTCGAGGCTGAACATCCCCGCGGACTCCCCCGGACCGCGGGTGAACGTGGGAGTCATCGTGTTGCCGCGTACCAGCCGGTGCACGCCCTCGAAGGCGGGAGAGGCGTACACCTGGGAGGCGGCGCCGAACGCGGGCTCGGCCCAGTCGTCGAACGGCGAGGTGACGGAGATCTTGTGGTGCCGGATCGCGGTGAGCGTGCCGTCCCGCCGCGCCCCGAGCCTGACCTGCTGCTCCTGCTCCTCGCGGTGCCCGCAGGAGGTGAACATCTGCTCACGCGTGACCGTGAGCCGGACCGGACGCCGGACGTGCCGGGCCGCCAGCGCGGCGAGGGTCACGTGCGGCCAGACCATCGCCTTGGACCCGAAGGCGCCGCCCACGAACCGGGTCAGCACCCGGATCTTGGACGGGGACAGGCCGAGCAGGGCGGCCACGGTCAGCTGCACGGCCTTGATGCCCTGGCAGGAGTCGTACAGCGTCAGCCTGTCGCCCTCCCACACGGCGGTGGTGGTCAGCGGCTCCAGCGCGTTGTGGTGGTTGGGGGAGAACCGGAACGTGGTGTCGACGTGCACGTCCGCCGCCGAGAATCCTTCCTCGAGGTTCCCGCGGCGCAGCTGGGCCGGCATGAAGCCACCGAAGATCTTCTCCGGTTCGTAGGCGTCGGCGCGGCCCTGCTCGATGACGGTGACGGACGGCGTCTCGGCGTACTCGACCTGGACGAGGGCGGCGACGTGCTGCGCCTGCTCCAGGCTGTCGGCCACGACGATCGCGACCGGCTGACCCGCGTAGTGCACCACATCGTCCTGCATCGGGAAGAACGTCTCTCCGGGCGCCGGCGCGCCCAGCAGGGAGGGGACCAGCGGCACACGGGCGACCCGCGGCAGGTCGGACCGGGTCAGGATCGCGGCGACCCCGCCGGCCTCCTCCGCCGCCGTCGTGTCGATCGAGGTGACGCGTCCGCTGGCCACCCGCGCTCCGACGATCTGCGCGTACGCCAGGCCCGGCAGGGCGAACTCTCCCGAGTAGCGCGCCGTGCCGGTGACCTTCTCCCGGCCGTCCACGCGCGCGACCTCTCGGCCGACGGCTCCGCTCATCGGTCATCCCCGTTCGTGAGCATCGTCAGCGCCCGGACGATCGTCCGCTGCGCCAACTCGACCTTGAAGGAGTTCAGCGGCCGTGGCGCCGCCGCGGCCAGCGCCCGCGCGGCCGCCTCGGCGAAGGCGTCCCGCGAGGCCGGCCCGCCGAGCAGGCTCTGCTCGGCCGACCGCGCGCGCCACGGCTTGGTCGCGATCCCGCCGAGCGCCAGCCGGACGTCGGCGACGGCGCCGTCGCGGACCTCCACCGCCGCCGCGACCGAGGCGAGCGCGAACTCGTAGGACGCACGGTCACGGACCTTCAGATAGACCGACCGGCGCGCCACCGGAACCGCGGGAACCTCGATCGCCGTGATCAGCTCCCCATGCTCCAGCGGATTCTCGCGCTGCGGGGTCTCCCCCGGCAGCAGGAAGAAGTCGTCGATCGGGACGGAACGCTCGCCTCCCGGGCCCCGCGTGCGCAGCACCGCGTCCACGGCGACCAGCGCGACCGCGACATCGGACGGGTGGGTGGCGATGCACCTGTCGCTCGTGCCGAGCACGGCGTGCCCGCGATGGAAGCCGGTGATGGCCGCGCAACCGCTGCCGGGCTCGCGCTTGTTGCACGGCGACACGGCATCACGGAAGTAGCCGCACCGCACCCGCTGGCACAGGTTGCCCCCCATCGAGGCCATGTTCCGTAGTTGCGCCGAGGCGCCGAGCAGCAGGGCCTGCGAGACCAGGGGAAACCTGTCCACCACCCCGGCCGCCTGCGCCACGTCGCTCATGCGTGCCAGCGCGCCGATGCGCAGGCCACCGTCCGGCAGATCCTCGACGCGGTTCAGGGGCAGGTCGTTGATGTCGACCAGCAGGTCCGGCCGCAGCACGTTCTGGCGCACCAGGTCCACCTGGGTCGTGCCGCCGGCGAGGAAGGCGCCGCCCGGATTCCTCCAGACCGCCGCGATCGCCGTGTCGACATCGGCCGCCCGCGCGTAGTCGAAGGGCCTCATCGTCCCGCACCGCCCATCGCGTCGCGGACCTCGCGGATCGCGGCCCGGATGTTCGGATAGGCCGCGCACCGGCAGAGGTTGCCGCTCATCCACTCGGCGATCTCGCCGTCGGCGGAGTGCCCCTCGTCCAGCAGCGCGACCGCGGACATGATCTGCCCCGGCGTGCAGTAGCCGCACTGGAACGCGTCATGGGCGATGAAGGACTCCTGCATGGGGTGCAGGCGGTCGCCGTCCGACATGCCCTCGATGGTGGTGACCTCACGTCCTTCGCAGGCGATCGCGAGCGTCAGGCAGGCCAGCACCCGGCTGCCGTCCACCCACACGGTGCAGGCACCGCACGTCCCCTGGTCACAGCCCTTCTTCGAACCGGTCAGCGCGAGATGCTCGCGCAGCGCGTCCAGAAGGCTCACCCGGGGCTCGATCCGCAGCTCCCGCGTGCGGCCGTTGACGGTGAGCCAGATCGTCCGGACTCCGGGTCCGGCCCCCGGCGGCGACGTGTCGTCCATCCTCATGCGGGAGTTCCTTCGGCGATCGGCTATCGGTCACTATCAGTATTCAATTATGCTCCGTCCGTAATCACGGTCACCTGTGGGGGGCGGCTCTCCCGGTTGATGCCGATGGCGAAGTCCCGGCACACGAAGCCGGAGAACGTCTCGCCCCCGGGGCGATGAGCCTGTTCCTTGGTCCTTTTCGGTGGCGACGGCGGAGGCGGAGAGGAGCGTCGCGGCGGAGAGGCCGCCCCAGAGGGCGGACGAGCCGTAGGAGGCGAGCGTGGTGATGACCGCCGGGGAGACGGCGAGGCCGAAGCCCGTGGAGAGCTGGAAGCGGGAGAGGGCGCGGCCGAGGACGGGGGCCGGGGCGAGGGCGGTGACGAGCGCGGTGGCGCTGCCGGCATAGATGATCTCGCCGATGGTGCAGACCACGGACACCGTGGCGACGGCCGGGGCACTCCAGCGGTTCCCCAGCGACGTGGCCGCCAGGAAGCCGAGGTAGGACGCGGCGAGTACCACGCCGGCGAGAGCCAGCACGGTCCGCCGGGAGAAGCGGGACATCAGGACGGTGACCGGCACCTGAAGGGCGACCACCAGCACCGTGTTCGCCACGAAGATGGCTGCCGACCACATCGGGGACGCGTGCAACCGGGTCACCAGGATCAGAGGCAGCGCGATTTCGGGGACGTTGAGGCAGAAGACGTAGACCACGTTGGCGGCCAGCAACGCGCGCATCCGAGGTGCGGGCCCGCCGGCCCTGCCCTCGGCCGGAACAGCGGCCGGATGCGTGTGCAGGTGGACCGACCATGCCAAGGCCGCCGCAGCGAGATAGGCGAGCCCGGTGACGGCTGCCAGCGCCTGCAGCGCAGTGGTGCCGCCCGCAAGGCATGCGGTGGCGAGGAGGGCGCCCACGCCCAGGCCGGCGTTGCGCAGAGCGCGGCCTCCCGCGAGAGCGGCGTCGCGTTCGCGGCCGTGAGCGACCGTGGCCACGAGGGCGGCGTGGGCGGCCGGCCATGCCTGGTTGCCGATGCCGAGGAAGAGCGCCGCCGCCGCGAACGGCCAGACGTGCTCTTCCGGGGCGGCCAGTAGCAGCGCCACGCCCAGCACCCGCACCAGCATCGACGCCGCCACGACCGTGCTGCGTGCGCCCCGGTCCAGCCACCGGCCGACAGCGGGCATGCACACCAGACCCACGACGATGCCGGCCGTCATGGCGATGCCGGTGGCCGACGCGGACAGCCTCAGCACCATCACCCCGTAGAGCAGCAGAAAGGGCCGCAGCAGGCCGGTGCCGAGCGCGTCCACCGCCAGGGCGACGGCATAGCGGGGGCCTCCGGAGGCCCGGACGAGGGCGCGCGGCTGGATCTTGGTGGTGGTTGCCATGGCGTCAACGGTGCGTTCGGCCGCCGGGCCGAGCGCGCCGGTTGACGAACACCGTCAACCGACGCGGTCGTCGGCCGTCCGACCAGCGAGAATGAGGGGGTGACGTTGAGGATCGACATCGGCGGCCCGCCGTCCGGGCGACTGCGGTTCGCCGCCTCCCCGCTGGCCGAGCTGACCGCGATGCTGCACGTGCTGGCCGAGCCCGGGCATCACCCGCAGCTCGCCGGCTGGGCCGGGGACGTCTGGGCCGGGCTGCGTCCGGAGCTGGCCGAGCGGCTCAGAGAGGCGGAGTTCCTCTGGCGTTCCTCACGAGCCGACTTCCTGGTCCCCGCCCGTCCCCGGCCGACCCTCGCCGAGGAGCTGGACGAGGTGGACCGGATCGACGACGAAACCTATGTGACCGCCGCGCTCGTCACCACGTGCGGCAGCAACCGGGTCCACTTCGCCGCGCCGTCGCCGCTCGCCGACGCGGCGGCGCGCGAGCGGGCCCTGGACCTGGCCCAGGCCCGCGGCGCGCTCCAGGAGGCCTTCGCCGAACGGCTGCTCGCGGACCCGGCCGCCGTGCGGGCGCGCGTGCGTCACACCCTCGAACAGTGCGCCGAGGCCTTCTTCGACGCCGCCTGGACGAGCGTCGCCGTGCGACTGGCCACCGACCTGCGTGTGAAGAACGACCTGCTGAAGCGCCAGGGCATCGGGGCGGCACTCGCGTCGGTCTCCGGTGCCGTGACCCTGGCGCCGGACGGCGACTGCATCATCGTGGACAAGCTGCAGGACAGTGCGACCTCCGCCCACGGCACGGGGGTCACCTTCCTCCCCAGCGTCTTCGGCCGCCCGCACCTGGTGGCGGTCCACGCGCCCGGGTGGCAGCCGGTGGTGCAGTACCCCGTCGCCGAGGCGAGTCCATCGGAGCCGGTATCTCTGGAAACGGTCACGCTACGGCTGGAGGCGCTCGCGCATCCGGTACGGCTCCGCCTGCTGCGCACCCTCGCCCGCGGCCCGCACACCACCGGTGAGCTGGCCCACGCCTGGGAACTTTCGCCCCCGGAAGTCTCCCGCCACCTCGCCGTCCTGCGCCGCGCGGGTCTGCTCACGGCCCGGCGGCAGGGCCGTTACGTCCGCTACACCGTCAATCTGCCCGACCTGACGGCGCTGGGAACCGACCTGCTGGCGGCCGTACTGCGCTGACCGGCAGCGCCACGGGGATCCTCCACCCCGTGATCCCCCACCTGAGCGCCGCCCTGCCTCTGGGAACGCCCGCGCCCTGGGGGCCTTCGGACTCTGAACCCCCGAGGCGGTCATGTGACGCGCGTCCCTCTGGTCCGGTGTCACAGGAACCAGGCCGTCGGCATCTCTTGTCCGACCGCTCACAACAGCAGGGAGCTCACGATGACCGCTCGTCTGAACCTCTTCGGTGACCCGACCGCGACCGCCGCCAAGGCCGCCAAGCACTTCGGAACGGCGAGCCAGACGATCCTCGCGGAGTCGACGGTGCCGGCCGCGACCCAGAAGCTGGTCGTGTTGCGCGCCAGCCAGATCAACGGCGACGGTTACGCCACCGACGTGTGGAGCAAGAACGCCGCTCAGGCGGGGGAGAGCGCCACCCGCATCAACCTGGTCGCGGCCTGGCGTGAGTCGACGGTGTTCACCGACGCCGAGCGCGCCGCCCTGCGGGTCGCCGAGGAGGGCACCCGCATCGCCGACGCCCACCCCGGCGTGTCCGACGAGACCTGGGCGAACGCCGCCGAGCACTACGACGACGACCAGCTGTCCGATCTGGTGATGCTCATCGCCCTGATCAACGCCACCAACCGCATGGCCGTCATCATCGGCCAGCGCGGCGGCGAGTACGAGCCCGGTGGACTCGGCTGATCCCGCACACCCGTAACCCCTCGGCCGGTTCAGAGTCGCGCGCACGATACGCGCGCCGCCCAACCCCTCGAAAGTGAGAACCACGTCATGGAACCCCGTTTCGACCTGATGGCCAACCCGCTCGGGGCCAAGATCGCCAAGCGCATCTACAACGTCGCCCTGGCGATCACCGACTCGTCGCTGCCCCGCTCCACCCAGGACCTGGTGATGCTGCGCGCCAGCCAGATCAACGGCTGCGGCTTCTGCGTCGACTACCACACCAAGGACGCCACCGCCGCCGGCGAGGACGCCGTCCGCCTCCACCTCGTGGCCGCCTGGCGCGAGTCCACGGTGTTCACCGACGCCGAACGGGCCGCGCTGGCACTGACCGAGGAGGGCACCCGCATCGCCGACGCCCACCCCGGCGTGTCCGATGAAACCTGGGCGAAGGCACGCGAGCACTACGACGACGACCAGATCGCCGCGCTGCTCTCCCTGATCGCCATGATCAACGCCAACAACCGGCTCAACGTCATGGTCCGCAACCCCGGAGGCGCGTACCAGCCCGGCCAGTTCGCCGACATGGCGAACTGACTCCCGCACTCCCTTCGCGGCCCGGCCCGGACCGGACCGAGCAATCCGGACCGGGCCATGCGCACATCCGTTCGGCAACATCACCAGCACCACCGGCCACATGACCAGCACCTTCACAGGCATGCCCCGAAGGCGCTCGACGCGAGTCCGGACGCTCCTGGGATCGGGTGGTCGCGGCCCTCGCGGGGGGCCACGTGAGGCCTCCGGGAAGCGGAAGAGCCCCCCAGCTTGTCGCTGGGGGGCTCTTTCCGTCACTGTTAGGGGAGGACTTGCGTCACTGACCCCGCGTGGGCGAGGAGGGATTTGAACCCTCACATCCTTTCGGACACACGGACCTGAACCGTGCGCGTCTGCCGTTCCGCCACCCGCCCGTGGGTGCCGTCCCGTTTCCGGGTGCCTGAAAAGGCTAGCACGGGGTCCAGGGTGGTTAGGTATCCAGATACGCCGAGCGAACCTTCGCACCGATACGATCGTCTACCAGTGGGGAAGGGAGGTGCCCGTGGGCGTCATTCAGCGCTTCGAGCGACGGCTTGAGGGCATGGTCGAAGGGGCCTTCGCCCGTGCCTTCAAGTCCGAGCTCCAGCCGGTCGAGGTGGCCAGTGCTGTGCAGCGCGAGATGGACGATCGGGCGGCGATCGTGGCACAGGGCCGCACGCTCGTGCCGAACGACTTCGTCGTGGAGATCTCTCAGCAGGACGGGCAGCGGCTCCAGGTGTACGCCGACAGCCTGAGCCAGGAGCTGGCGAATCTCGCGCGCGAGTACGCGAAGGAGCAGGGGTACTCCTTCGTGGGTCCGGTGCGCGTGCGGTTCGAGAACGCGGGGGATCTCGCCACGGGCATGTTCCGCATCAGGTCCGGGGTGATCCGGGGCTCGACGGTCGAGGGCGGGGAGATCCGCCGGCCGGTGAGCGACGTGCCGCAGGGGGGCCGGGGCGGGGTGTTCGGGGGGCATCCGCGCCTGCTGGTGACCACGGCGCTGGAGGGATCGGACACGACTCAGCGCACCTATGAGATCAACACTCCCGTGACCCTGCTGGGTCGCGGTACCGACTGCGACCTGCGCCTCGTCGACCCGGGCGTGTCCCGGCACCATGCCGAGATCCGCGTAGAAGGTCCCGAAATCGCTCTCGTGGATCTAGGGTCGACCAACGGCTCGTTCGTGAACGGGCAGCCGATCCGGCGGGTCACGCTGGTCGACGGCTCCCGGGTCACGATGGGCCGCACCACTCTTGTGTTCCGCCGCGATAGGGAGTAACCCCGACTCCGATGTCCCCATTCACCCTCACGCTGATCAAGCTGGCGTTCCTCGCGGTGCTGTGGCTGTTCGTCATCGCGGCCGTCGGCGTGATCAGGGCCGACCTGTTCGGCTCGAAGGCCGCGTCCAAGGCGGCCACGCGCGCATCCCAGCCCCGTCCCCCCCGGGCGGCCAGGCAGCCGAAGCCACCCCGGCCGCAGCGCAGCGCCCAGAACGGTGCCCCGACCAAACTCGTGGTCGTCCAGGGCGAACGGGCCGGCACTGTCATCGACCTCACCGGGGTGCCCATCACCATCGGCCGTGCCAATGACGCCACGCTCGTCGTGACCGACGACTACGCTTCGAGCCGGCATGCCCGACTTTTCGCGCAGGACGGTCAGTGGATCGTGGAAGATCTCGGCTCGACCAATGGGACGTATCTCGGACGCACGAAGGTGAGCCGGCCGATGCCGGTTCCCCCGGGCGTTCCGGTCCGTATCGGCAAGACCGTGATCGAGCTGCGCAAATGACACTGGGAATCCGCTACGCCGCGCGCTCCGACGTCGGCATGCTGCGCGAGGGCAACGAGGACTCGGCGTACGCGGGCGCGCACCTGCTCGCGGTGGCCGACGGGATGGGCGGGCACGTCGGCGGCGAGATCGCGAGCGCCGCGGCGATCGAGGCGCTGCGGGCCCTCGACAAGGACCTCCCGGCGACCGAGCTGCTGGCCGCGCTGGAGCACACGGTCAAGACGGCGAACGACAACCTGCACCGCATCGTGGAGTCCGACCCCGCCCTGCAGGGCATGGGGACGACGCTGACCGCGATGCTGTGGGCGGGCAACCAGGTCGCGCTGGTGCACATCGGCGACTCGCGCGCCTACCTGCTGCGCGACGGCAGCCTGTTCCAGATCACGCACGACCACACGCTGGTGCAGTCCCTCGTCGACGAGGGTCGGATCAGCCCGGACGAGGCGGCCTCGCACCCGCAGCGCTCGCTGCTGCTGCGGGCGCTGGACGGCCGCGGCGAGGTCGATCCGGACCTGTCGCTGCGCGAGGCGAAGGTCGGCGACCGGTACCTGCTGTGCTCGGACGGCCTGTCGGGCGTCGTCACGGCGGAGACGATCTTCCAGGTGCTCACGGAGGTGGACGACCCCGAGCAGGCCGTCCGGCAACTGATCGACCTGGCGAACCGGGGCGGCGGCCCCGACAACATCACCTGCGTCGTCGCCGACGTGGTGGACCTGGAGCGCCGGCCCCCGACGGGCGGCCCCGGCCACGCGGTCGGCGCGGCGGCCAACGCGGCGCCGCCGGAGCCGCCGGGCGGGGGGACGGGGCCGAACACGACCGTCGCCGACACCCCGGCGGGGCGGGCCGCGCAGCTGCGCGACACCAGACCGCATCCGCCGGTGGCGGTGGACGAGATGCCGCCGCCGCAGGCCCCGATGCCGATGGGCGACGCGATGGGCCCACCGCCGGCGCCGGGCACCATGCCGCAGTCCCAGCGGATGCGGGGGCGGGGCGGCACGCGGCGCTGGACGTGGCTGGTCGTCGTGGCGGGCGTGGTCGTCGTGGGCGTCGTGGCGGGCGGGTTCGTGCTGCTGCAGAACGTCCGGAACGGCTACTACGTCGGCGCGAACAAGGCCGGCGAGGTCGTCCTCTACCGCGGGACGACGCAGAAGGTGCCGGGCCTCAGCCTGTCCCGCGAGGCCGCCAAGAAGGAACAGCCGAAGCAGCCGATCCTGGTGGCCGACCTCCCGCAGGACCTCCAGCAGCAGGTCAAGGACACCTACACCGTCGACGGTCCGAAGGCGCTGAAGCAGCTGGAGAGCGCCGTCTGCAAGTACTCGCTCATCGGGCAGGGCGGCAAGGTCGCCATGGTGAAGGGCCGGGAGCAGCAGAACTGCCGGCAGACCTCCGTCAAGAGCAGCGACATCCGGATCGACGAGCTGCCCGCCTCGGACGTGACCGCGGTCGAGAAGGGCACCCTCGTGTTCATCGGGCAGAAGGCGGCGCAGACCAAGCTCGACCAGCTCGGCGCGCACCGGGAAGAGTGCAAGCAGCGCACCCCGTCCATCAAGGACTGCCCCTCCAGCGGAGGGAGCTCGTAGATGCAATCGATCGGGGAGCAGATCCGGGCCCACCTCCCGTACCAGCGGCGCAACGCCGCTTCGCTGGCCTTGCTGGCCTTCGCGATGATCCTGACGCTGTCGGCGTTCGCGGAGGTCGGCCTCGCCCGTGACGGGAACATCCCCGGCGGCCTGTTCGTGTACGGCGGCGGTCTCGCCGTGCTGGCGTTCGTCGCCTACTTCTTCCAGGCGAAGTTCACCCCCTACGCCGACCCGCTGCTGCTGCCGCTCGCGGTGGCGCTGAACGGCATCGGGCTGGCGATGATCTACCGCCTGGACCTCGACACCAGCCATGACCGCAAGGTCGCGGCGGCCGCGGGCAAGAAGCTGCTCCCGGACGCCGCCGACGCGCCCGGCCAGCTGATGTGGACGTTCGTCGGAATCGCCCTGTTCGTCGGCGCCGTGCTGATCATGCGCGACACCGACAAGCCGGACGCCCCGCTTTCGTTCCCGCCGAAGACCGCGCAGCGCTACACGTACCTGATCGGGCTCACCGCGGTCATCCTGCTGCTGCTCCCGATCGTCCCGGGCATCGGCCAGCAGATCAACGGCGCCCGCGTGTGGATCCACCTGGGTCCGTTCTCGGTGCAGCCGGGCGAGTTCGCCAAGCTGCTGCTGGTGGTCTTCTTCGCCGGATACCTGGTGAACAAGCGGCAGGCGATGTCGCTGATCGGCAAGAAGGTCGGTCCGATCAGTCTGCCCCGGGCCCGCGACCTCGGTCCGATCATGGTGATCTGGTTCTTCTGCCTGGGCGTGCTGTTCATGCAGAAGGACCTCGGCACCGCGCTGCTGTTCTTCGGCCTGTTCGTGTCGATGCTGTACATCGCGACCCAGCGGGTGTCCTGGGTGGTGATCGGTGTCGGGCTGCTGGCGGTCGGCATCTTCATCGCGACGCTGCTGCCGTTCATGGGCCACGTGAACCAGCGCATCGACATCTGGCAGAACCCCAAGCCGTACTTCGACGGCGGCTGCCTGCTGGACAGCGGCAAGGTCGTCCCGGTCAACCCCGACACCACCATCTACAAGAAGTACAAGGATCAGGGCAGCATCTCGCCGGGCTTCTCGGCCTGCGCGGAGCTGGGCGGGGAGTACTCCGACAGCGCGCAGCTGATGAAGGGCCTGTTCGCGCTCGGCCAGGGCGGCGTCCTCGGCACCGGGCTCGGCCAGGGCGAGCCGTGGCGGACGCCCCTGTCCTTCAGCGACTTCATCTTCGACTCGCTCGGCGAGGAACTCGGGCTGACCGGGTTGATGGTGTTGCTCTTGATATACGCGTTGATCGTGCAACGCGGGATGAAGACGGCCGTGGCGGCGCGGGACCCGTTCCTGAAGCTGTTCGCGGGCGGCGTGTCCTTCGTGCTGGCCCTCCAGGTCTTCGTGATCGTCGGAGGCGTCACACGGCTCATCCCGCTCACCGGCCTGACGACGCCCTTCCTGTCCCAGGGCGGCTCGTCGCTGATGGCCAACTGGATCCTGATCGCGATCCTGGTGCGGATGAGCCATGACGCGCGCAAGCCCGCCCCGCAGGCGATCCAGGACGAGGGCATGACCCAGATCGTGAGCACGAGGTGACTTCCCCCCTATGAACATGGACAAGCCGGTTCGGCGGGTGGCGATCTTCGCGTTGCTGCTCTTCTTCGGACTGATGGCGCAGGTCAACTACGTCCAGGGCAGCCAGGCGGAGGACCTGCGGACCGACGCGCGCAACAGCCGCCAGTACGCGGACGTGTTCAACTCGCCGCGCGGCCAGATCTCGGCGGGCGGCGAGGTGCTGGTGACCTCGAAGGAGACCGGCAAGGACAACCCGAAGTACGGCCGGACCTACAAGGACGGGCCGATCTTCGCGCCGATCACCGGGTACTTCAACGGCAACGCCACCCAGGTCGAGCGGGCCTACAACTCGCTGCTCGGCGGCAAGGACACGCGGATCACGCAGCAGCGCTGGTTCGACACGTTCATCGGCAAGAAGGCCGAGGGCGCGAACGTCGAGCTGACGATCGACCCGCAGGCGCAGCGCACGGCGTACGAGCAGCTGAAGGCGCGGACGGCCGGCGGCCGCCGCGGCGGCGCCGTCGTGATCGACGTGAAGACGGGCGCGGTCAAGGTGGCGGCGTCGTGGCCGTCGTTCGACCCGAACGAGGTCGCGCCGCAGACCGGTGAGAAGGGCGGCAAGCGCCTGGAGCAGCTCGACAAGGGCGACGGCGTCATCAAGCCGCTGGTCGACAACGCCCTCAGCCAGACGTTCCCGCCCGGTTCCTCGTTCAAGGCGGTGGTGTCGGCGATCGGGATGCAGAAGCTCGGCCTCAACAGCTCGTCGACGGTGAACACCGGGCAGCTGATCCTGCCGGAGTCGGGCCGCCCGCTGCCGAACTCGCACGACAGCGGCAGCTGCGCCGGGTCGGCCCCGCTGCGCGGCGCCTTCGCCGAGTCCTGCAACACCTCGTTCGCGAAGATGGCGCTGGACATGGGCATCCAGGAGCTGCACGACGGCTCCACGAGGTTCGGGTTCGGCAAGCACGTGCAGCTGGAGCCCGACATGTACGCCGCGGAGAGCGACGTCCCGGTGTCGATCAAGGACGCCAAGGGCAACACGATCGAGACCGGCAAGGACGGCACGGCGCGGTCCGGCATCGGCCAGGAGAACGTGCGGGCCACGCCGCTGCAGATGGCGATGGTCGCCTGCTCGATCGCCAACGGCGGCAAGATCATGAACCCGTACGTGGTGCAGAAGGTCCGCGCGAAGGACCAGAGCGAGCTCTACAACGTCTCCCCGAAGGAGTTCGGCGAGGGGATGAGCGACGGCCAGGCCGGCCAGCTGGAGGACATGATGCGCGCGGTGGTCTCCGAGGGCACCGCGAAGAACCTGGCGGGCATGCGGATCGCCGGCAAGACCGGTACCGCCGAGCAGGGCCCGGGCAACCCGAACGCGAACTGGTTCGTCGGGTTCAGCCCGCCCCAGAACCCGCGCTACGCGTTCGCCGTCATGACCGAGGCCCCGGGCTCCGGCGCCGCCAACGCCGGCCCCATCGCCGGGGCGATCATGGCGAAGGTCCTGCAGAAGTGAGTACGGGCCTCGTCCTGAACGACCGGTACCGGCTGCTGGAGCGGCTGGCGATCGGCGGGATGGGCGAGGTCTGGCGCGCGTCCGACGCGCTGTCGGGGCGGCTGGTGGCGGTGAAGCTGCTGCGCCTGGAGCTGGGTTCGGACATGCGGGCGCGCGGCCGCTTCGAGTCGGAGGCGCGCTTCGCGGCGGAGCTGCGGCACCCGGGGATCGCGCGGGCGTTCGACTACGGCGAGCAGGCCGGACGGACGTTCCTGGTGATGGAGCTGGTGCCGGGCGAGCCGCTGGACGAGATCCTCGCGCGCGACGGCGGGCTGCCGCTGGAGGCGGTGCTCGACCTGATCGTGCAGGCGGCGCGGGCGCTGGTGGTCGCGCACGCGGCCGGGATCGTGCACCGCGACGTCAAGCCGGCGAACCTGATGGTGGCACCGGACGGCACCCTGAAGATCACCGACTTCGGGATCGCCCGCCGGCTGGCGGCGGCGTCGCAGACCCAGACCGGGATGGTCATGGGGACCGCGCACTACATCTCGCCGGAACAGGCGCAGGGCCTGGAGCTGTCCCCGGCGGCGGACCTGTACTCGCTGGGCGCGGTGGCCTACGAGTGCCTGACGGGCGCGCCGCCGTTCGACGGGCCGACCGCGGTGGAGGTGGCGCTCAAGCACGTCCGGGACGCCCCCGCGGAGCTGCCGCGACGGGTGCCCGAGGCGGCCCGCGAGCTGGTCATGGAGATGCTCGCGAAGGAGCCGCGGGACCGTCCCGCGGACGCGGACACGGTCGCCGCACGGGCGCTGGGGATCCGCGCGTCGCTCAGCACGGGCCGGGTCGGCACGACCCGCGAGGCCGCCCGGCTGGACACGCCTCGCAGGGGTGCACGCCGGTCCCCCGCCACCAGCCCCGATCCCCATCTCGCAAGATCGTCTACTTTGTCGGGATTTGACGCTGACGAAGGGGCGGATAACCTCGCCAGCGGGCCAGTGTCCGGGCAACGGCGCTCGGCAGTGGCGTACGCGTCCGTCGCGGCCGTCCTGCTGGTCTGCGTGATCGTCGTCGGCTCCCTGTGGAAAGGGCTGGCCTTCGCCGGACCGGGCGAGGACGAGCGGGAACCGCCCGCCGCCCCGGCCACCCGGCCGGTCGGGGACGACAGTGTCGACGATCCGGCCTCCACCCCCGCCCCCGGCACCCCGCGGCGGCACTCGGGCCGGAGCACTCCGAGGCCGGCTGTCCCGCCGCGGCACCGGACGCATAGGATCCGTCCGTCAACGCAGGGGCCGCCCAAGGCGTCCCTGTCACATAAGCCATCCACGAATCCGCCCCGGGCGACTCCCACCGCCCCCGAGCCCACACCCGCACCGACGGGGAGCACCACGACTCCGTCAACTCCGAGCCCGGATCCCCCGCCGACCCCGGAGGGGAAGCTAGGTTCTGGAGACAAGGTGTAGACGTACGAGGGAAAGTGCACATATGAGTCAACCTCGGCTGCTCGGCGGCCGCTACGAGCTCGAAACGGTGATCGGGCGCGGCGGCATGGCCGAGGTCTACCGTGCCCGGGACCGCCGTCTCGATCGCATCGTCGCGGTCAAGACGCTGCGGTCGGACCTGGCCCGTGACCCCACGTTCCAGGCCCGGTTCCGGCGCGAGGCCCAGTCGGCCGCGTCGCTGAACCACCCCTCGGTCATCGCCGTGTACGACACCGGCGAGGACATGATCGGCGACACGCCGATCCCGTACATCGTCATGGAGCACGTGGACGGGAGCACGCTGCGCGACCTCCTGAGGGAGAACCGCGCGCTGCTGCCGGACAAGGCCCTGGAGATCACTGACGGGATCCTGCGGGCGCTGGACTACAGCCACCGCGGCGGCATCGTGCACCGCGACATCAAGCCGGCCAACGTGATGCTCACCCGGCAGCACGAGGTCAAGGTCATGGACTTCGGCATCGCCCGGGCCATGGCCGACACGGCGTCCACGATGACGCAGACCGCCCAGGTGATCGGTACCGCGCAGTACCTGTCGCCCGAGCAGGCGCGCGGGGAGCGGGTGGACGCCCGCAGCGACATCTACTCGACCGGTTGCGTGCTGTACGAGCTGCTCACCGGCAAGCCGCCGTTCACCGGCGACTCCCCTGTCGCGATCGCCTACCAGCACGTGCGGGAGGAGCCGGTCCCGCCGTCGCAGGTGGACCCGCAGATCCCGCAGTGGGCGGACGCGATCGTGCTGAAGGCGATGGCGAAGGAAGCCGACCACCGCTACCAGAACGCGACGGAGTTCCGGCAGGAGATCCAGCGCGTCCTGCAGGGCCAGCCCGTGTCGTCGACGGCGGCGTCCACGATGCTGATGGGCGGCCAGCAGCCGCAGGGCACCCAGGTGATGGGCGCGTACGGCGGCCCGGCGCGCACGCAGGTGCGGCGGCCGCAGGACGACGGCTACGGCCTGCCGCCCGTCCACTACGACGACGAGGCCGGACGCGGCGGCGGCGGCAAGAAGGCCGCGCTGTGGGTGGGCCTCGCGGTGCTGTTCATCGGCGGCGCAGCGCTCATCGGCCTGCTGATGAGCGGCGGGGACGACGCGGCCGACCAGGTCGCGATCCCCAAGAGCATCGTCAACGTCTCGCAGAACGACGCGACGGCCCAGCTCACCAAGCTCGGCTTCAAGGTCGGCGAGCCGAGGACCGACTTCAACGACGACGTCCGGAAGGGGTTCGTGATCAGTTCCGATCCGCAGCCCGGCACGGACGCCGCCAAGGGCGCTTCGGTGACGCTGCTGGTCTCCAAGGGCAAGAAGCCGCCCACGGAGATCGAGATCCCGGACGTGACCGGCAAGCCGTACGCCGCGGCGAAGAAGATCCTGGAGGAGCGCGGGTTCGAGGTCGACAAGCGGGTCGATTCGAACGACACCGTGCCCCGGGGCAACGTGATCTCGACCGATCCGACCGGCGGCTCGAAGGCGGCGAAGGGCTCGAACGTCACGCTGACGGTGTCGACCGGCCCGTCGAGCATGAAGGTGCCGAGCCTGTTCAACAACAGCCAGCGGGCCGCCTGCGGCAAGCTGGAGGGTCTCGGCCTGAAGTGCAGCGTGCAGAAGGGCACGCCGCCGCCCGACAAGCAGGTCGCTCCCGGCTTCGTCTACGACCAGCAGCCGGGTGAGGGCGCGACGGTCGCGCCGGGCGAGACCGTGACCATCTTCGTGGCGCAGAAGCCGCCGACGCCGACGCCCGGCCCGGGCACGCCGACGCCGGGCTTCCCCGGCTTCCCACCGGGCAACGGCCAGGGCTGACCGAAAGTTGATCGAGGGCCCCGTCTCCGGCCGGAGACGGGGCCCTCGGGCGTTTCGCAGGCCGCGTCGCGGGGGGCCGGACGGGCCCGGGCATGAGAGAAGGGCTTCCGCCACTCGGGGGCAATGGCGGAAGCCCTTCGTCATGGTCTTCGTCACGACGCCAGGGAACGTTACGTATTTCAACCGATATTTTCTAGCTTGGGACGAGATGGGAGTGCCTAGCTCCCGCCCACCCGGTGAAGGCGCTGGTCAGCACAGGTGTCGAGCCAGTTCCGAAGCAGTCGATGGCCGGCGACGGAGAGGATCGACTCGGGGTGGAACTGGACGCCCTCGACGGGCCGGCCTCGGTGGCGCAGGCCCATGACGACGCCGTTGCGGGTGCGGGCGGTCACCTCCAGGACGTCCGGCGGGACGGTCCCGGGCACGACGGCGAGCGAGTGGTAGCGGGTCGCGGCGAACGGGTCCGGCAGACCGCGGAAGACGCCGGCGCCGTCGTGGTGGATCTCGCTCGTGAAGCCGTGGACGATCTCGGGGGCGCGGGCGACCGTCGCGCCGTGCACGTGGGCGATCACCTGGTGGCCGAGGCAGACGCCGAGGAGCGGGGTGCCGCGGCGCTCGGCGTCCCGCACGAGGTCGAGGCAGACCCCGGCGTCGGCGGGATGGCCGGGTCCGGGGCTGAGCAGGACGCCGTCGACGTCGGCGGCGTCCTGGACGGCGACGTCCGAACGGTCCCGGACCACGCAGTCGGCGCCGAGTTCCAGCAGGTACTGGACGATGTTGTAGACGAAGCTGTCGTGGTTGTCGACGACGAGGACGCGCATCGCCGGTCAGCCCGGGGTGGCGGAGCCGGACGGCGCCGGGTCCTGCACCACGCCGTGGTCGAACTGGACCTTGGGTTCGACCCACGGGAACACGACGTACCAGAGGAGGACGGCGATCGCCACGAACAGGCCGAGCGCGGTCGCGGTCTTGGTCTGCCACGCGCCGGGCAGTCGGCGCCAGATCCAGGCGTACACGAGGCCTCCTACGTCCCGGCGGCGCGGGCCGACGCCGCGCGCGGCAGCGTCTCGACCAGCTCGCCGAAGATGATCATTCGTTGGGCGGCGGAGTACTTGGGGTGGCAGGTGGTGAGCGTGAGGAGCCGCTCGGTCGGCCGCCGCTTCGGGTGGAGCGGGACGGGAGCGGTCACCTCCGTCGCCGACGGCTTCACGATCCGCCGGTCGGTGACCTGGTAGACGTACTGCTCGTCCCGGGTGTCGATGAGGATCTTGTCGCCGCGGTCGAGCTCGCCGAGCCGGTTGAACGGCGCGGAGTAGGTCGTCCGGTGGCCGGAGACCACGAAGTTCCCGACCTGGCCGGGCAGCGCGCTGCCCGGGTAGTGGCCGGGCCCCTTGCGCAGGTCGGCCCGGTCGACGCCCTCGATCACGACGAAGCGGTAGTGCTCGCCGAACCGGGGGATGCGGATCACGGCGAGGCCCTTGCCGAGCTCGACCCTCTCGGTGGTGACCTTGGTGGCCCGCCAGTTCTTCAGCATCTCGTCGCCCAGCCTGTCCTGCGCGCCCTTGGTGTACTGGCCGGTGCCCCAGAGCTCGTACGTCACGAACAGCATGACGATCAGCCCGGCGGTGATGCACAGCTCGCCCATGCCACGGATCACCGTCCGCACCGCGTCCTCCTCTGCCGGGGGGTTCAGCCGCCTTTGGGCGGTTCCGCCGGAACCGTAGCGTGCTTCATGGTCACGTTGCCGGTGTAGGGCGGCAACGTGGCGCGTTCCACCGTCCGCACCGCGTAGCCGAGCCCGTAGGCGCGGACGTACCTGCGGTAGATCGCGATCTCGCGGGACGCGCCGAGCGCCGCGCGCAGCCGGTCCGGATCGCCGACGGCGGTGATCCGGAACGGCGGGGAGTACACGACGCCCTGGAGGATCAGCGTATTGCCGACGCACCGCACCGCGCTGGTCGAGATCACCCGCTGGTCCATGATCTGCATGGCGCGGGCGCCGCCCGCCCACAGGGCGTTGACGACGGACTGGACGTCGCTCTGGTGCACCACCAGGTCGTCCGGGCGGACGCCGCGGGGCAGCTCGCCCGACTTCGGCGGCGGCGCGTCGTCCAGCGAGACCCGGACGGCGCGGCCGGCGGCGGGGGTGAACCCGGCCTCGGCGGCCAGCCGGTCGGCCTCCGCCTGAGCGTTTTTCACCCGGGCGTCGTGACGTCCGGCCTCCCGGGAGATACCGTCGACCTGGCGGCGCAGCCGCCGGTACTCGGCGCGATCCTGCCGGCCCCGGCGCTGCTCCGCGGTGATGAGCTCGGTGATCCTGGTCCGGCCCTGCTCGCGCAGGCTCGTGCCGCGGGCCGTGCTCGCGCTCGCCGCGAACAAGGTTCCCGCAAGGAGCGTGAGAACTGGGATGATGCTTCCCCACGCTGGACGCCGTACGCTGCTCACCAGCGACTACGCTAACCGACAAAACACCCATGCGCGGCCCGGCGCTCCGGCCGCCGGACGCCCGAGGAGATCGATCCCACCGTGGCCAAGTCCAAAGTGCGCAAGAAGGCCGTCTACACGCCCCCGCAGAAGTCCAAGGCTCCCGAGGTCAGCCCGCGCTGGCTCGTGCCGACGATGGTCGGCCTGTGGCTCGTCGGCCTGATCTGGATCGCTGTCTTCTACGTGACGGCCAGCACCGGTACGGACGTGCCGTACATGACCGACCTGCACAACTGGAATCTGGGAATCGGCTTCACCGCGATCATCCTGGGTGTGATCCTTTCGACCCGCTGGCGCTGAACGCACGTTATCCACAGGTTGAGGATCCCTCACCGCGCCTTTCCCCAGGTTTTCCACAGCGGGTGTCCACAGGCGCCGGAGCGCGGACGCCGCCGCGCGTGAGCCGTGCGGCCGGTGCGGGCCGTGCGGCCGTGCGCGGCGGCCCCGCGCACGGCTACACCGCCGGGCTCAGCTCGGCCGTCCTGAGCATCACGAGCACCGCGAGCAGCACCAGCACGGCCAGCGGCGCGCCCAGGTGGAACAGCCGGCGCCGAGCCTCGGGTGCGTAGGCGTAGGCCGCGGCCAGCGCCGCCCCCACCGCGAGGCCGCCGACGTGGCCCTGCCAGGAGATGCCCGGCACCGAGAACGTGATCACCAGGTTGATCACCAGCAGCACCACGATGGGGCCGACCGGCCCGCCGAGCCTGCGGCCGATCACGAAGTACGCCCCGAACAGCCCGAAGATGGCCCCGGACGCGCCGACCGCCGAGTCCTGCGGCGAGCCGACCAGGTACAGCAGCACCGAGCCGCCGAGCCCCGACAGCACGTAGAGGGCGAGGAACCGCCACCGTCCGAGCACCTGCTCCAGCGCGGGACCGACGGCCCACAGCGCCCACATGTTGAACAGGATGTGGGTGATGCCGAACGATCCGCCGCGCTGGTGCAGGAACATCGTGGTGAACAGCCGGTACCACTCGCCCTCGGCGACCCCGCCGACCTCCCCGCCGGGCAGCACCCCCCGGCCGAGCATCATGAAGTCCCAGACCACGCGCCAGGACGCCAGCTCGGCGAGGTAGACCGCGACGCACGCGCCGATGAGCGTGTAGGTGACGACCGGCACCGCGGCCGCCGGGCCCCGCGCGCCGAGGACCGTCCGGGGGACCGCCTTGCGGGCCCCCCGGTTGCCCTCGGCGACGCACTCCACGCACTGGTGCCCCACCGCCGCGTCCCGCATGCACTCGGGGCAGATGAAGCGGTCGCAACGGGTGCAGCGCACATACGTCTCGCGGCTCGGATGCCGGTAGCAGGTCGGCACCGAGGTCTCGGGGGCGGGACTCTGGTCTGTGCTCATCAGTGGCTCCGTGGGCCGTACGTACGGTGGGTGCTCGGCTCACCCGAAACGGGGTCTCACCGTGACGAACGTCTAACGGCGCTCGATCGTCACCGACTCGATGACGACGTCGTTCTTCGGACGGTCCATCCGCCCCGTCGGGACCTTGCCGATGCTGTCGACGACGTCGGTGCCCTCGATGACCTTGCCGAAGATGGTGTGCCGGCCGGTCAGGTGCTGGGTGTGCGCGACGCTCAGCGTGATGAAGAACTGGGAGCCGTTGGTGCCGGGCCCGGCGTTCGCCATCGCCAGCAGGTACGGGCGGTTGAACTTCAGGTCCGGGTGGAACTCGTCCTTGAACTCGTAGCCGGGGCCGCCGGTACCGGTGCCGAGCGGGTCGCCGCCCTGGAGCATGAACTGGTCGATGACCCGGTGGAAGATCGTCCCGTTGTAGAGCGGCACGTCCGACTTCTGGCCCGTGCGCGGGTCGGTCCAGGTGCGGGTGCCCTCCGCCAGCTCGACGAAGTTCGCCACGGTCTCGGGCGCGTGCTCCGGGTACAGCTGGATCACGATCTTGCCGAGCGACGTGTTGAGCGTCGCGAAGATCTCGTTGGCCACGCTGGCCGCCTCCTCTTGAGATGGGTTCTGTGACAACCGGTGCGCGGTCCGGCCGGGCCCGGATTCGTCACCTTGAGTGAAAGACTCGTCACGATCGCGGTGTTTACCTTCCGTTCGCTGGGAAGGCTGCCTGACAGGACCTCGCAAACAGGGAGGTTAGCGTGTCCCTAATGATCAATATCCGCCGGAAGCCGCAGGACGAGGTCGTCAACCGGCTCGGTCTCGTCCAGCAGGCGGCCCGCCAGGGCGCCGACGCGTGCCGGCAGAGCGCCGCCGACGCGGCCGAGCGGATCGGGCCGATCGCGAACGAACGCGTGATGATCGCCCGTGGATGGAGCGCACCGAGGCTGCGGCAGGCGGCCCGGTACGTGGAGACCGGGCTCGCCCCACGGGTGAGCTCGTTCCTGAGCGATGTCGCCGGACGGGTGGAACCGCCGAAGTCGGCGGCCAAGCCCGGGCGCGGCGCCCTCATGGCCATGATGGGGGTGGTCGCCGCCGTCGGCGTGGCGGGCGCGGTGGCGACACGCCGCGGCGCCGTCCGTGACATGGCCAAAGGGTCGAACGAACACGCGGGCAGCGCGACCTCGGCCGACTCCATGACGGTCAGCGGCGCCGACGCGGACGGGCAGGTGCATTCACCGCACTGAGCCCCGCGAACGCGCTGAGCGCACAGGTGAAGGGTCCGGTCGCACGGCGGCCGGACCCTTCGCCGTCCCCGTGCGGCCGGGGGGTTGCTACCACCCGGTACGGTGAACGCCATGTCGCCGAAACGCCCCTTGCGGCAGGTGCTGGCGGCCCGCGCGAAGCAGCGGGCGCGCCAGGGCGTGCACACGGTCGTGCACCACGCCTGGGAATGGATCCAGCGGCACGGGGAGATCACCCCGCACACGCCGGGCCGCCGCGAGTTCGCCTACCTGGGTGAGGGCGCCTGCATCGGATTCCCGACCGGCGCGATCTACGGCGAGCCCTGGATCTCGATCGGCGACCACACGCTGGTCGGCACGCACGTCACCATCTCCGCCGGGTTCGTGCCCGGCCTCGACCTCGGGCCGGACGTCATCGTCCGGATCGGCGGGAGCTGCTCGCTCGGCCGCGGCACCCACATCGTCGGCCACCAGTCGATCGACATCGGCGACGACGTCTTCACCGGCCCGAACGTCTACATCACCGACCAGAACCACACCTACGGCGACCTGCACACCCCGATCGGGCGGCAGTGGCCGGAGAACAACCCGGTCGTGATCGGGGACGGCTGCTGGATCGGCACGGGGGCGATCATCCTGCCCGGCACCCGCCTCGGCCGCAACGTCGCGGTGGCCGGCGGTGCCGTCGTCCGCGGCGAGTTCCCCGACCACTCGGTCATCGGCGGCGTTCCGGCCAAGATCCTGCGCAGCCACGACAAGGAGAACGGCTGGCAGCCGCCCCTGCGCACCGACCCCCTCATGTCCCTGGACGAGCTCGCGTCCCTCTCGGTGGACGGCCTGGAGGGCCTGCAGATCCTCCAGGACAGGCTGCGCGCCGAGTCCGCCGCCCGTGAGGGCGACGTCCTCAGCGAGGAAGCCGGCTGACCGTCCGGTCGCGGCGGCCACCCGACCTGGAACGCGGAAGAGCCCCGCCGTTGCCGGCGGGGCTCTCCTGTCGTCGGTCAGCTGGTCCGGGCGGTCCGGCGGTCGCCCCCGTAGGAGGCGCCCCGGCGGTTGCCGTGGGAGCCGCCGCCGGTCCGGGGGCCGCCGCGGCGTTCGCCGGACGAGTAGGAGCGGTGCTCGCCGTGCCCGCCCTCGCCGTCGCGGCGGCGGTTGCCGCCCTCGCGGTCGAAGGTGCGCGGGCCGCGGCCCCGACGTCCGCCGCCCTGCCGGCCGCGGCCGCCCTCGCGGCGCGCCGGCCGCTCGGGGATGATCGGCTCCTCGATCGGGATGCCGGACGGCTGCCGGGCGCCGGTCACCTTGACCAGCTCGGAGTCGCCGGCGGACACCCGGGTCCGGGGCGCGTTGATGCCGGCGCGGCGCGTCATCGCGGACGTGGCGCGCACCTGGTGCGGCAGGACGAGCGTGACGACGGTGCCGCGCTCGCCGGCGCGGGCGGTGCGCCCGGCGCGGTGCATGTAGTCCTTGTGGTCGGCGGGCGGGTCGACGTGCATCACCAGGGACACGTCGTCGACGTGGATGCCGCGGGCGGCGACGTCGGTGGCGACCAGCACGCTGATGGTGCCCTCGCGGAACTCGGCGAGGGTGCGGGTGCGCAGGCCCTGGCTCTTGCCGCCGTGCAGGCCCGCCGCGCGGACCCCCGCCTGGGTGAGCTGCTTGGCGAGCCGGTCGACACCGTGCTTGGTGCGGGCGAACAGGATCGTCCGGCCCTCGCGGTTGGCGATCTCGGCGGTGATGGCGCTCTTCTCCTTGGGCGCCACGAGCAGCAGGTGGTGGTCCATGGTGGCGACGGACTCGTCCACCGGGCCGATCGCGTGCGTGACCGGCTCGTGCAGGTACCGCCGGACCAGGACGTCGACGTCCTTGTCGAGGGTGGCGGAGAACAGCAGCCGCTGCCCGCCGGGCTTGGCGGCGTCCAGGATGTCGGTGACGTCGGGCAGGAAGCCCATGTCGGCCATGTGGTCGGCCTCGTCGAGCACGGCGATCTCGACGTCGGACAGGTCGCAGGCGCCCTGGCGCATCAGGTCCTTGAGCCGGCCCGGGGTGGCCACGAGCACCTCGACGCCGCGGCGCAGGGCGTCGATCTGCTTGAACATCGAGGTCTGGCCGATGACGGTCTTGAAGCGCAGGCCGAGCCCGCGGCCGAGCGGCTCCAGGTTCGTCTGGACCTGCTGGGCGAGCTCGCGGGTCGGGACGAGGATCAGCGCCAGGGGACGCTTGGGGGCGGCCTTGCGGCCGGCGAGGCGGGCCAGGAGCGGCAGCCCGAACGCCAGGGTCTTGCCGGAGCCGGTCTTGCCGCGCCCGAGGACGTCGCGTCCCGTCATGACGTCGGGGATGGCGGCGGCCTGGATCGGGAACGGCGCCTCGATGCCCTGGCGGACCAGGGCGCTCACCAGCACCGGCGGGAGGCCGAGCTCGGCGAAGGTGGGAACCCTCTCCTCGTCCGCGATGGCGGGCATGGTGGGGTTCTGTTCAGCGGCAGCTGTGGTCACGCATTACCTTCCGAGAGGGGGGCACGTCTCGGGAGGCACCGCGTGGGTGTGGCCTGCAAGGACGAGCCTGGCGCCGTCGTCGGCGCCGAAGAGTGATTCCTAGAGTCTAACGTCGTCGGAGGACGACCTTATGCCCCGTCCCGGAAGGAACATGCGCCACGTCACGCTCAGCAAGCACAGGAAACACCGTTGACGGGGGCGGTGAGCGGGTCCGGTGAACGCCGCGTGACTGCGCCGCCACCGGTCTCCACGGCGTGGCCCTCCCGCGCCCAGTACTCGAATCCGCCGAGCATCTCCTTGACGGGACGGCCGAGCTTGGCGAACTCCAGCGCCGCCTTCTGGGCGCCGTTGCAGCCCGGCCCCCAGCAGTAGACGACCACGTCCGCGTCCGCGGGGACGAGCGCGGCGGCGCGTTCGGCGATCTCGGCGGTGGGCAGGTGGACGGCGCCCCGGACGTGGCCCTGCGCCCAGCTCTCGGCGCTCCGGGTGTCGACGACCACGATGCCGGGCGTCCCCTCGGCGAGTCGGGCGGCCACGTCGGACGCGTCCGTCTCGAAGGCCAGGCGGGCGGCGAAGTGCCGGAGCGCCTCGTCGGCGGTGGCGGGCACCGGGCTGACTGCGTTCATGTGCGGGCTCCCTCGAACGTGAGAAGTCTCTCGTGGCCACCTCGATCCTCCGGTGGCGGCGCCGCGCCCGGAAGTGGCGTGAATGCCGACTGTCGCTAAGATCTCGCCATGCGCGTTGCCTCCCCGTCCCGCCGGCACACGGTGTCGGTGTTGGTGTTCGACGGGATGGCGCCGTTCGAGCTCGGCACGGTCGTCGAAGTGTTCGGGCTGCCCAGGCCCGAGCTGGACGTCCCCTGGTACGACCTGCGTGTCTGCTCGCTGGAACGCGGCCCGATGCGGGCGGTGGGCGGTTTCACGATGACGGCCGAACACGGGCTGGACGCGTTCGCGTCGGCGGACACCGTGCTGGTCGTCGCCGTCCCCGACGTCCGCGGGGACCCGCCGCCCGAGGTCGTCGCGGCGCTCCGGGAGGCGCACGCGCGGGGCTCCCGCGTGGTGTCCATCTGCTCGGGCGCGTTCGCCCTGGCCGCCGCCGGGCTCCTGGACGGACGGGAGGCGACCACGCACTGGCGGTACGCCGACCTGCTGCACCGCCGCTTCCCGGACGTCCGGGTGACGCCCGACGTCCTCTACGTGGACGGCGACGACGTGCTCACCGGGGCGGGCAGCGCGGCGGGTCTCGACATGTGCCTGCACCTCGTCCGCAAGGACCACGGCGCCCGGGTCGCCAACGCGGTGGCGCGGCGGCTGGTCGTCACGCCGCACCGGGACGGCGGGCAGGCGCAGTTCGTGGAGGCGGCGGTGGTCCCGCCTGGGGAGGACGACCCGGTCGCGCGGGCGATGGCCTGGGCGCTCGACCACCTCGCCGAGCCCATCACCGTCGCCCGGATGGCGCGGGAGGCGTGCCTCGCGCCACGCACGTTCCTGCGGCGCTTCCAGCAGCGGACCGGGACGAGCCCGCTGCGCTGGGTGGTCGGCCAGCGGGTCCTGGCCGCGCTGCCGCTGCTGGAGGGAGGCGGCGCGCCGATCGAGGAGGTCGGCGCGGCGGTCGGCTTCGAGAGCCCCGCGACGTTCCGCCACCACTTCGCCCGGACGATGCGAACCTCCCCGTCCGCCTACCGCCGCACCTTCCGCACCACCACCGCCCCCTGACACCCGCCCTGCGCCGGGCGCGGGCGGAGGCGGGGGTCGGCGTCCGGTTACGGTCACGAAGCGGGGGGTGTCTCCGGAGCTTCCTGACCAGCAGGAGTCACCGATGTCATGGGTGAGTTGCGCCGTGGCGGCCGGCGGTGCGCGCCTGCGGTGACCGCGAGGGGCGACGAGGTCAGCACGGCTGTCATGGTGCGCGGGAGGGGCGCGGCGCCGAACGGCCCGAACGCCCACAAGATCATTTTGGACGGGACCGAAACGTCCGGCCGCCGGGCCGGGAAATCCGAACGCCGGCACAAAGTTCCAGATCAATCGTTGATCATCGGCCGAAGCCTTTGTTAATCTGCCCGGCAGCCAGGGGGAAGCGGTCTCTTACTGCTAGTGATAGACCACTTCCGCTCAGCGACATTTGTTCATCCCACCAACAAATGGAAGCCGTTCTCAGTGACCATGGCCGACACAATCGGCCGCGCACGCCTTCAGCTACACCCGACCCTTGAGTAGTCAGGTGAACGGTACAAGTTAATGACAGTTCAACCGCAGGCGGCTCCTGCCGCCACACACGCCGGCGGCACCCTCGGAAAGCGGATCCTGGCGTTCGCCGGCCATCCGCTGTTCCGCGGTGACGCCCAGGTCGTCCACGGCCGCAACCCCTACCGCCGCATGCTCGTGCCCGGCTCGCTGGCCGAGTCCGACTTCGACCGCCCGCCGGGCCCCGGCGACTGGGCGACCCATCGCTCTCTCGCCGCACACCGGCTGCTCGGGACCTTCTACGAGGCCGAGACGGTGCTGCTCCCCGAGCAGGGACTCGACGGCCTGTACGAGGATTTCGACCTCTTCTACGGGCGCGACCTCAAAGAACTCCGGGAGACCTCGGTCTCGGAGCTGGAACGTTTCGCGTTCGGCTGTCTGGACGATGCCGTGGACGTCAGCGGCGCCGCCACGCCCGAGGTGCTGGAGGCCTACTTCCAGCACGTCGTGGAGGAGGCCGCCGCCGGGCCGTCGCCCGCGCTGACCGCCATCGCCGACGCCCGCGACCGCAAGAGCGCCGCCGACCTCTACCTGGTGCAACTCGCGCTGGACGGGCTCACCGAGGCCTCCGCCATGTCGCGCAACCTCGCCGGCGCCTACGGCCCCGAGCAGTCCGCCCTGTTCAAGATCTTCATCGATGAATTCGGCTACGGGGTCTACGACGCCAAGCACACCACGATCTTCGCCAAAATGCTGCGCAGCCGCGCGATGGCGACCCATGTGCACGCGTACTGGAACTTCTACCTGGCCGGGCCGCTGGCGACGAACAACTACTATTACTACCTGTCCCGCGACCATGCGAAGTTCTTCCGCTACGCGGGCGCCGTCACTTATGCGGAGGCTGTTTTCGCGCCCGCATTCGTGGAAATGATCAAAGTCTTCCGCAGCATATTCGGGGACACCGTCGATCTGCATTACTGCGACGAGCACGCGCACATCGACGAGCACCACGGGCGCATCACCCGGGACCAGGTGCTGCTGGCCCTGGCCGGGCGGCACGGCCCGCGGGTCGTCCCCGAGCTGCTGCGCGGCATCGCGGAGGCGCGGCTCGTCGGCGGCTGGTTCGAGGACGACACCGCGGCGCAGATCCGCTGGTCGGACGACCTCCCCCGGCACCGGGAACTCGCCGGTTCGGCGCGGACCGGATCCGAACCGCCGCAGCGCGTCGCGCTGACCGCCGAGAGCCCGTTCGGCACGCGCAGCCACGACGGCGACGTCGTCCTGGAGGTGGAGCACGGTGAGGCCGACCTCGTCACGACCCCCACCGGACCGCCCGAGCGGCTGGCGCGCGGCGAGGCCGTGCTGATCCCCGGCGGACGCCTCTACGGGATCCGGCCGGCGACGCCGGAGACCGCCTGCCTGCTCCACGCCGTCTCTCCCGCCTGAGACTCCCCACTCCCCGACGCTCCCACCGAGACTCCCGTCTCTCCCGCCCCGCCTGACAGCGCCATGCCCAGTGCCGCCCCCGCCCGTCACCGGCCGCGCCCGAAGACAAGAGGAGCCGATGGCCCGCGTCATCGTGATGGATCTGAGCCGGCACAACACCGTGATGGTCGGCCACGACCGCTATTTCGTCCTGCACGAGGGCGAGCGGTCGCTGCTCGTCCGCGACCACTGCCCGCACCGCGGCGGCCCGCTCAGCCTGGCCCGCCGCACCCCCGACGGGCGGCGGCTCAGCTGCCCCTGGCACGGCACCAAGGTCGGCGTCTCCGCCGTGAAGCGCTCCTGCCTGCCGATGGTGCGCAGCGGGGACGAGGCCGTCGTCGTCCTTCCGGAGACGGGCGCCCCCGTCTCGGTCATCCACAAGGAGATCCTCGCCAACCTGCCGCCCGATCCGACCCACGACGAAGGGGCCGAGAGCCGATGAACAGCGCACAGCCGCAGACGCAGGGCGCGGTCGCCGGGATCCGCGACGGAATGGAGCTCGGCGAGTTCCTCAGGTGGGGGCGCGACCTGCACCACCAGGGCCGCTACGAGGACGCGGCCCGGGCCTTCGAGCTGATCCTCGGCATGGACGCCGACAACCAGGAGGCGCTGATCGGCCGGAACCGGGCCGTCCGGCGCTCCGTCCCCCGCTGGCACTGGGAGATGCTGCACGACGAGGAGCGCGCCGAGCTGTACGACAGGGCGATCCGGCAGGCGGTGGCGTCCGCCCCGGAGGCGCTGGTCCTCGACATCGGCGCCGGGTCGGGCCTGCTGGCGATGATGGCGGCGCGGGCCGGGGCGCGCGAGGTCGTGGCCTGCGAGGGCCAGCCGTCCGTCGCCGAGACGGCGGCGCGGGTGGTCCGGGTGGCCGGGTACGACGACGCGGTCGGCGTCGTGTCGAAGATGTCCACCCGCATGACGGTGCCCGGGGACCTGCCGAGGCGCGCCGGCCTGCTGGTCACCGAGATCGTCGACTGCGGGCTGCTCGGCGAGGGCATCCTCGGCACGATCGCGCACGCCCGCGAGCACCTCCTCGCCCCGGACGCGACGATCATGCCGTCGCGGGGGCGGATCATCGCGCAGCTCATCGAGAGCGAGCCGCTGCACCGCAAGAACCACGTCGGCAAGCTCTACGGGTTCGACCTCGCGCCCTTCAACCGGCTGTCCACGCTGGAGTACTTCGACTCCCGGCTGCACCGGCACGAGCACCGGACGCTGTCGGAGCCGATGACGGTGTTCGAGTTCGACTTCTACACCGCGGACGCGCGGCCCCAGCGCACCGAGCTGACGGTCCAGCCGACGGCCGCGGGCAAGATGCACGCGGTCGCGTTCTGGTTCGAGATGGAACTGCTGCCGGGGATCGTCGTCGACAACGCGCCCGGCCATGACTCGCACTGGAAGCAGGCGATCCAGTGCCTGCCCGTCCCGCTGCACGTCCAGCCGGACCTGCCGGTGTCACTGGTCGCCGCCCACGACGGCGAGTGCGTCCGCTTCGAGGTCGAGTCCGAGGAGGTGGTCGCATGACGACCGTTACTGAGGCGATCGGCGCACCGGCGACGGGCATGGTGACGACGGGTGCGGCGCCGACGGCGGCCGCGGCGAGCGCCCTCGCCGCGTACTGCTCGCAGCGGATCTTCCAGCCGGGGCCCGAGGTCCTCATCGAGGGCAACCCGTTCCGGCGGCCGATCGGCCCGCCCGGCGCCGGCGACCGGGACTTCTCCGTCCCGGCGACGGAGGCCGAGTTCCTCGGCAGCGGGCAGCTCGTCGCCGGCCGCGTGCTGTGCAACGCCTACGAGAGCGACATGATCCTGCTGCCGCCCGCCGGGCTGGCCTCGGCGAAGGACGACTTCGCGCTCTTCTACGGCGACGAGGTACGGGCGCTGCGCGACGCCGTCCGGCCGGGCCTGGAACGGTACGCCTTCTCCTTCCTGGACGACGCCGTCGCCGTCCCGCCGGTGCGGACCCTGGAGGAGCTGCAGGCGTACTTCCTCGCCGAGGTCGGCGGGGCCGGAGCGCCCGCGGACGCGTCCGGGAGCAACCCGGCGGTGGACGCGGCGGCCGAGGTGACCGGGACCATGCGGCTGATCACCGAGTGCCGGCGGCCGGAGGAGGCCGCGGCGCTGCACCTCGTCCAGCTCGCTTTGGACGCGCTGACCGAGGCGTCGGCGATGGCGCGCAACCTCGGCGGCTCCTACGGCGTCGAGCAGTCCGAGCTCTTCAAGATCTTCAACGACGAGTTCGGGTACGGGCTCTACGGCGCCAAGCACAGCACGATCTTCAAGGAGATGCTGGCCAGCGTCGGGCTGCGCACCGACCTGCACGCCTACTGGAACTTCTACCTGACCAGCTCCCTGGTCGGGGTGAACTACTTCAACTGGCTCACCGAGGACCACCGCGGCATGTTCCGCTACATGGCCGCGGTGACGTACCTGGAATGGCTGTTCGCGCAGGGGTTCGCCGACACCGGCGCCATGCTCCGCGCCGTCTACGGCGACCGCGTGGACGCCAAGTACTGCGACGAGCACGCGCACATCGACGTCCACCACGGGCGGATGACCTACGAGAACCTGCTGCTCGGCCTGGCCCGCACGCACGGCGAGCTCGTCATCCCCGAGCTGGTGCGCGGCATCGAGGACACCAAGCTGCTGCTGCGCCTCGGCGACGCCGACTTCCGCGCGCAGATCGCCTGGGCCGACGGCCTCGACCGGTACACCGAGGCGGGCGCCGCGCTGGCGTCCTCCGCGATGGACGACACCGAGTCGAGCACGCTCCGTCCGGACAGCCCGTTCTGTACCGGCGTGTACGACTCCGACCGGCTCGTGGAGGTCACGAGCGGCGAGGCGGACGTGTACGCGTGGGCGACCGACCACCCGCACCGGCTCGGCACCGGCGACGTGCTGCTGGTGCCGCGCGGCCGCCTGCACGGCCTGAAGGCCGCCTCGCCCGAGGCCCGGGTGACCGTTCGAACCGTCGAGAGGACGTCGCGATGACCGAGAACGCGCCGTCGGCCGGGCAGGCCGCCCCGGTCGGCTCGTACAACGAGTGGGACCCGCTGGAAGAGGTGATCGTCGGCGTCGTCGACGGCGCCGCCGTCCCGCCGTGGCATCCGGCGATCGAGGCGACCGTGCCGCCCGAGGCGTGGGACTTCTACCGTCGCAACGGCGGCGGCGGCTTCCCGGAGGACCAGGTCGAGGCGGCCCGCGAGGAGCTCGAAGGGTTCGTGTCGATCCTGGAGGGCGAGGGCGTGACGGTCCGGCGCCCCGACCCGGTCGACCAGTCCCGACCGTTCGGGACCGGCGACTGGACGTCCACCGGCGGCTCGTCGCACACCTTCCCCCGCGACATCGCGCTGGTCGCCGGCGACCAGATCGTCGAGGCGACGATGGGCTGGCGGTCGTACTACTTCGCCACCCACCCGTTCCGGACGATCTTCAAGGACTACTTCCGGCGCGGCGCCCGCTGGGTCGCGGCGCCGAAGCCGCAGCTCACCGACGCGTCCTTCAACCCCGGCTACGCCGCGGCCAAGCCGGAGGCCATGTCCCTGGACGACCCGTTCCCCGACGCCACCTCCGTCATCACCGAGTTCGAGCCGATCGTGGACGCGGGCGACTTCATGCGGTTCGGCCGCGACATCCTCGTCCAGCGCAGCCACGTCACCAACCGGTTCGGCATCGAGTGGGTGCGGCGGCTGCTCGGCGGCGAGTTCCGGGTGCACGAGGTCGCGTTCGCCGACGACCACCCGATGCACATGAACGCCACGTTCGTCCCGCTGCGTCCCGGCCGGGTACTGGTCAACCCCGAGCGGGTGCCGGAGCTGCCGGAGATGTTCGCCGACTGGGACGTGCTGATCTGCCCGGAGCCCGCCATCCCCGCCGACCAGACGATGTACTTCTGCAGCCGGTGGATCGCGATGAACACCCTGATGCTCGACCAGGACCGGATCTTCGTCGAGGCGCAGGAGACCGACCTGCTGCGGCTGCTGGAGAAGGAGGGGTTCACCCCCGTCCCCGTCCCGTTCCGCACGGTCAACACCTTCGGCGGCGGCTTCCACTGCGCCACCCTCGACGTCCGCCGCCGCGGCGGGCCCGAGGACTACTTCTCCTGACAACCTGCGATCGAGGTCCGTATGTCGTATGACCCGCCCGCGGGCGGCGAGCGTCCGCTCCTTCTCCTGGTCGCGAGCAGCTACTGGGTCTACCGCAAGTACATCCTGGAGTCGGTGTCGCAGCGGTACCGGCTCTGGCTGCTCAACCCGTCCCCGGCGAGCTGGGAGGAGCCCTACATCGACGGACACACCGTCGTCGACTGCCTCGACCTGGACAAGCTGACGGCGGCGGCCCGCGAGGTCGCCCGCGACCACGAGGTCGCCGGCGTGTTCTGCTACGACGAGGTCTACATCGAGACGTCCGCGCACCTCAGCGCGGCGCTCGGGTTCCCCGTCCTCGACCCGGGCGCGGTGGCGCGGTGCCGGGACAAGTCCGCGACGCGGGAGGCGCTGCGGGACGCCGGGTTCCCGCAGCCCGCGTCCCGCGCCGTGGCCTCGCTGGAGGAGGCGCGCGCGTTCGCCGGCGAGATCGGCTACCCGATCATCGTCAAGCCGCGCAACCTCGGCGGCAGCCTCGGCCTCAGCAAGGTCGAGAGGCCGGAGGACCTGGACGCCGCGTTCGCGCTCACCGACGGGACGCGGATGGGCGGCATCCGCCAGTTCGAGGACTACGTGGTCGTGGAGGAGTTCCTCGACGGCCCGGAGATCTCCGTCGAGTGCGTCCTGTTCCAGGGGGAGTGCACGCCGCTGATCGTGGCGCGCAAGGTGCTCGGCGGCAGCGGCGATCTGGCGTTCGAGGAGATCGGCCACGACGTCGACGCCAACGACCCGCTGCTCTCGGACGCGGACTTCCGCGACACGCTGACCGGCGTGCACGCCGCCGTCGGGTTCACCGACGGGTTCACGCACATCGAGTTCAAGCTGACCCCGGACGGCGCGAGGCACGTCATCGAGATCAACGTCCGGCTGGGCGGCGGGATGATCCCCTACCTCGGGCTGCTGACCTCCGGCGTCGACGGGCCGCTCGCGGCGGCGGACGTGGCGGCGGGACGCCGCCCGGCCCCGCGGTTCCCCGGGCCCCGCAGGGCCGCGTCCATCCGGTTCGCCTATCCCCCGTTCGACATGGAGATCACGTCGGCGACCGCGCACAAGGAGCTGATGCGCCCGCCGGTCGCCGAGGTCGAGCTCGGCACGCAACCGGGTGCGCGGGTGCGGCTGCCACCGCACGGGCTGGCCCGCTCCGGCTACGTGATCGCGGTCGGGGAGACGCCGGCCCAGACCCGCGCCGCCATACCGGACGCCGGGCGGTTCTTCACCTTCGAGGGCACCCCGCTGGAGCAGGCGCCATGAAGTCCGCGGAGCACCCGACGATCCTCGCCACGCTGCGCGAGATGAGCGGGACCGTCCGGATCCTGGTCCTCGGCAACCTGATCAGCAACCTGGCGGCGTTCCTCAACGCGTTCCTCGTGCTGTTCCTGACCGGCGAGGGCTTCACCGCGTGGGAGAGCGGCGTCGTGCTGACCGCGCTCATGGTCGGCCGGATCTCCGGGTCGGCGGTGGGCGGCGCCGCCGCGGACCGTGTCGGGTACCGCTGGGTCATCGTCGGCTCGATGGCGGGCACGGCGGCGCTCACCGCGGCCCTCGTGCACGTGCCGAACGTGTGGATCGGCGCCCTCGTCGCCGGGGGAGCGGGTCTGACCGCGACGGCGTACCGCCCGGCGGCGATGGCGTGGGTCGTCGAGCTCACGCCCAAGGACCGGCACGTGATGGTCTTCTCGGTGCTGCGGCTGACGTTCAACGTCGGCTCGACGGTCGGCCCGATGGGCGCCGCGCTGCTGCTGACCTACGCGTCCTACGGCGCGCTGTTCTACGTGGACGCGGCGACGTCGCTGGCGTTCGGCGTGGTCGCCTACGTGGCGCTGCGGTCGGACGCCGAGCCCGCGCCCGGTGGCGGCGGCTCCGGCGGGGAGCGCGCCGGCTACGGCCAGGTGCTGGCCGACCGGCGGTTCATGCTCGTGGTGCTCGGCCTCTTCCTCACCGCGGTGACCTACATCCAGTCGTCGGCCGCCCTGCCGCTGTTCGTGACGGGCTCGGGTCACGACGAGCGGGTGTTCGCGATGCTGCTGTCCGTCAACGGGGGCATCGTCATCGCCTTCGAGGTGCTGCTGTCCAAGTGGCTCCAGCGGCTGCCGATCGGGGTGCCGATGACGTTCGGCATGGCGATGCTGGGCGTCGGCCATCTGATCTACACCGGACCGACGCCCGTCGCGCTGCTCCTCCTCGCGACGGTCGTGTGGACGTTCGGGGAGGTCATCGCGGCGCCGTCCATGATGGCCTACCCCGGCCTCGTCGCGCCGGCCGCGCTGCGCGCCCGATACATCGCGGCGGCGACGATCCCGCAGCAGGTCGGCTACGCCGTCGGCCCCATGATCGGTGTCGCGGCGTGGCACGCGTGGGGTTCGGGCGTCTGGGTCCTGACCGGGGTGTTCGGGCTCGTGGGCGCCGCGGCCGTCGGCGCCGGCGCCGGGCTGGCGCGGCGGCGGCCGGCGGACGAGCCCGAGCCCGCCCTGGAGCCGGCCACGGCGGCCGAGGGCGGCGATTGAGGCGGGACGGCACGTGACCTACGCCGGCGGCCGCGCCCGGAAGGACGGGCACCGCACAACGAACGGAACGAAACAGAAGGTGACCACCATGGACAAGCCAGTCGTCGCAATCGTGCGGCCCTTCACCTCGGCGGCGATGGTCGCTCCCGCGCTCCGGGAGGCGGGGTTCAGCCCGGTGGCCGTGATGGACTACACGGGGCCCGCGCTCGCCCCGCTGCACTCCTCGCACGACCCCGGCAACTACGACGCGGTCATCAACCATCACGGCGACATGGCGGAGACGATCGCCCGGCTCGGCGCGCTGAACCCGATCGCCGTCATTCCCGGGGTCGAGGCGGCGCTGCGGCTCGCGCAGGAGTGCTCGGACGCCCTCGCGCCGGAGTTCTCCAACGATCCGGAGCGGGTCGACGCCCGGCGGCACAAGTACCTCATGCACCAGGCCCTCGCCGAAGCGGGGCTGCCCGTCCCCCGGCAGATCTCCACGACCGACCCCGACGAGGTCGCCGCCTGGATCGAGCGCGAGGGGCTCGCCGGCAAGGACCTCGTCGTCAAGCCGCCGACGAGCGCCGGCACGGTCGGGGTCAGCCGCGCTCCCGGCGGGCAGGGGTGGCGCGATCTGTTCACGGCGATGCTCGGCACCCGCGACAAGCTCGACGTGCTGGCCGAGGAGGTCCTCGTCCAGGAGTTGATGACCGGTACCGAGTACGCCATCGACACCGTCAGCCACGACGGCCGGCATTCGATCACCGACATGATCAAGTACCGGCGGGTGCCGTTCGGCGAGGGCATCGCCGTGTACGACTACGTGGAGTGGCTCCCCTACGACACGGGCGCCTACGGCGAGCTGATCGACTACGGGCTCGCCGCGCTGGACGCGGTGGGGCTGCGCAACTGGGCGGCGCACACCGAGATCATGATGACCCCGGACGGGCCGCGCCTGCTGGAGGTCAACGCGCGGCTGGCCGGAGCGGGCAACCCCGCGGTGACCGAGATCGCCACCGGAGAGAGCCAGGTCACGAGGATCGTGGACGTGTGCCGCGGCCTCGGCCCGCAGATGCCGCCCGGCTACACCCTGCGCCGCAATGTCATGGCCGTGTTCCTCATGTCGCACTCCACGGGGATCGTGCGCAACGCCGAGATCTACGACCAGGCGCGCGACCTGCCCAGCTACCACTCCCCGGTGCACGTGGTGCGCACCGGGGACCGCGTCGACGCCAGCACGGACCTGTTCGCCAGCATGACGATGGGCTACATCATCCTCGCCCACGAGGACCCGGAGCAGATCTACGCCGACCGCGAGGCCATCCGCAAGGTCGAGAAGGACCTGATCGTCGATGTGGAGGAAACCGGCTGATGGTCACCGCGAAGTACATGGCGGCGGCCGGCGAGGGGCCCCTGCGCGACGCCATGGCGGAGGCCGAGTACCCGCCCGTGTTCGCCGAGGCGTGGGGCAGGTACCTGGCGACGCGGCCGCTGTTCTCGTCCGAGGCGCGGACGCGCCAGGCGGCCGACGACCTGGCCGGGCTGTTCCGGCTGATGGCGGCCCTGCCCGACCGGCTGTTCGACGGCGACCGCCGCAGGTTCTGCGCCGCGGTCGGCGCGGACGCGCGCCGCACCGACCTCATGACGCGGTTCGACGCGGAGCCGATCCTGTACGGGCGGGCCGATCTCTACGACGACGGCTCGCGCTTCCGGCTGCTGGAGTTCAACATCGGCAGCGAGCTGGGCGGCGTCGACATGAGCGAGGCCAACCGCTGCCTGCTGGCGAACAAGGAGTTCGCCGCGTTCGCCGACGAGCACGGCCTGTCCACCGTCGACACTCCGGCGGCCATCGCGCGGCAGTTCGTCCAGGCCACGCAGAAGGAGGCGCCCGTCGTCGCCACGCTTGAGGCCGTCGACGGGATGGCGGCCTACGAGTCGCTGCACCGTTCCTTCCAGGAGTCGATGAAGCGGTACGGCATCGAGCTGCTCATCGGAGAAGTGGACCAGGTGCAGGAGAAGGACGGGCGGCTGTACCTGCACGACCGTCCGCTCGACCTCGTCCTGCGGTACTTCTCCGCCCACCAGGTGGCGCGGGACCCGCGCAACGACAAGCCCGTCGAGGCCGTCATGCGCGCCTACGAGGAGGGCAAGGTCGTCCTGTGGACTCCCCTGACGGCGTCCATGTTCTCCTACAAGAGCTGCCTGCCGCTCGTGTCCGATCCCGATATGCGCGCGGAGCTGTCGCCGGACGAGAACGCCCTGATCGACCGCATCCTGCCGTGGACGCGGACCCTCACCCCCGACCTGGCCGACCGGGTCCGCGCCGAACGGGACGACCTGATCCTCAAGCCCGTCGCGGGCCTGTCGGGGAGGGGCATCCGTGTGGGCTGGGACCAGACCGACCGCGAGTGGGCCGAGACGGTCGCCGAGTGCCTGAAGGAGGACTACATCGTCCAGCGCCGCGTCGTCCCCGCCGGGGAGCCGATGCTCAACGCGGAGACCGGCGCGGTCGAGGACTGGCTGGGCGTGTGGGGCCTCTTCGTCTTCCCGGACGGCTACGGCGGCGCGTTCTGCCGGGCCGTCCCGTCCGGCGGGGCGTCGGTCGTCAACCTCGGCACGAAGGGCGCGAGGGTGACCTCCGCGTTCCACTACTGATCGCCCAGGAGGCGCCGCGGGTCCGGCTGTGCAATGCCTGCCAGATTCGCGGCGCCCTCCGCTTTCGTCCACTTTCGCCCTTTCTGGACGGCGGGGCGGTGGTTAGCATCACGCTGCCACCCCTCACTGGAGAGGACCCCCCGCCATGCACAGACGCATTCTCGGCATGCTCGCCGCCGCGGCCGTCGGCGCCGCGGCGCTGACCGCGGGCGCCGCCCCCGCCTCCGCCGCGCCCGCCGCCGCGCCCGCGCGCCCCGCCCAGGTCAAGGCCGTCGACTTCACCGGGATCGTCGCCCTGAGCAACTGCTCCGGCTCGCTCGTCCGCACCCCGACCGCCGCCGACAGCGACCCGGCGCTCGTGCTCACCAACGGCCACTGCTACGAGGGCGGCATGCCCAGCGCCGGACAGGTCATTACGAACCGGGCGTCCAGCCGCACGTTCAGCCTGCTCAACTCCAGCGGCTCGGGCACGCTCGGCACCCTGCGCGCCAACAGGGTCCTGTACGCCACCATGACCGACACCGACGTGACCCTGTACCGGCTCAACCAGAGCTACGCGGCCATCCAGCAGGCCTACGGGACGCGGGCGCTCCAGCTCTCGATCAGCCACCCCACCGCCGGCGCCGACGTGCGCGTGGTCTCCGGCTACTGGCGCAGGATCTACTCCTGCAACATCGACGGCTTCGCCTACCGCGTCAAGGAAGGGGAGTGGACGTGGAAGGACTCGATCCGCTACACCCCCTCCTGCAACGTCATCGGCGGCACCTCGGGCTCCCCGCTCGTCGACGCCTCGACCGGCAAGGTCGTCGGGGCGAACAACACCATCAACGAGGACGGCGGCCGCTGCACGCTGAACAACCCGTGCGAGGTCGACCAGTCCGGCACCGTCACGGTGCACCCGAACATCGGGTACGCCCAGCAGACCTACATCCTGGCCACCTGCATCGCCCCCGGCAGCGTCCTCGACTTCAACCGCCCGGGCTGCCTGGTCCCGCGCGCCAGGAGTTGACCCGCCGCCGCGGCGCGGCCCGTTAGACCGAAACGCAGACCTGCCCTGGACGGGGCGGCGCACCCCTCGCGCCGCCCCGTCCAGCCGTGTCCGGGGCGAGTGACCCAACTAACCACCGGTCGTAGTACTACAGCTCGTAGTATTTCTGACAGGATGTAGTACTACAGCTTGTAGTAGATGAGCCGGAAGAGGCCTGCGCCCATGGACACCGTCGACATCGCCCGGTGGCAGTTCGGGATCACCACCGTCTACCACTTCCTCTTCGTCCCGCTCACGATCGGGCTCTCCGCGCTGGTCGCGGTGCTCCAGACGGCCTGGCTGCGGACGGGGAGGACGGCGTACCTGCGCGCCACCAAGTTCTGGGGCAAGCTCTTCCTGATCAACTTCGCGATGGGAATCGTCACCGGCATCGTGCAGGAGTTCCAGTTCGGCATGAACTGGAGTGACTACTCCCGGTTCGTCGGCGACATCTTCGGGGCGCCGCTCGCCATCGAGGGCCTGCTCGCCTTCTTCGTCGAGTCGACCTTCCTCGGCCTGTGGATCTTCGGCTGGGACCGGCTGCCGAAGCGGCTGCACCTCGGCTGCATCTGGCTCGTGCACATCGGGACGCTGCTGTCGGCGTACTTCATCCTCGCCGCCAACTCCTGGATGCAGCACCCCGTCGGCTACCGGATCGACCACGGGTCCGGACGGGCCGTCCTCACCGACTTCTGGGCCGTCCTGACCAACTCCACCCAGCTCGTGGCGTTCCCGCACACCATGACGGCGGCGTTCGCCACCGGCGGCATGTTCATGGCCGGCGTCAGCGCCTGGCACCTGGCCCGCCGCAGGAACGTCGAGGTGTTCCGGCCGTCGCTGAAGCTCGCGCTGGCCGTCACCGCGATCGCGTCCATCGGCGTCGCTATCACCGGCGACCTGCAGGGCAAGGTCATGACCGAGCAGCAGCCGATGAAGATGGCCGCCGCCGAGGCGCTCTACGAGACCGAGCGGCCCGCCTCCTTCTCGATCTTCACCGTGGGGACGCTGAACGGCGAGGAGGAGGTCTTCGGACTCAAGGTCCCGCGCGTGCTGTCGTTCCTCGCCACCGGCACCCTCGACGGCGAGGTCAAGGGGATCAACGACGTCCAGGCCGCCGAGCAGGAGCGCTACGGGGCCGGCGACTACCGCCCGATGACCCCCGTCATCTACTGGAACTTCCGGGTCATGGTCGGCGCCGGGCTGGCCATGGCGCTGGTCTCGCTGGCCGGGCTGTGGACGCTGCGCCGCGGCAGGCTTCCCTCCAGCCCCTGGGTGTACCGGATCGGCGTCCTCTCGCTGACCCTGCCCTTCATCGGCAACTCCGCCGGATGGATCTTCACCGAGATGGGCCGGCAGCCCTGGTCGGTGTTCGGCGTGCTGAAGACGTCGTCGAGCGTCTCGCCGGGGGTGTCGGCGTCGTCGATGCTCATCTCGGTCGCCTCGCTGACCGCGCTCTACGGCGTCCTCCTGGTCATCGAGACCGGGCTGATGCTCAAGTACGCCAAGGCCGGGCCGCCGTCGGAGGACGAGGTGCTGCCGCCGCCGTCCGACGGCCCCGGGTCCGACTCCGACTCCGACTCCGAGCGCTCGCTCGCGTTCGCCTACTGAGGGCCGGTCATGGAACTCACCACCGCCTGGTTCATCATCATCGCCTTCCTGTGGACGAGCTACTTCTTCCTGGAGGGGTTCGACTTCGGCGTCGGCATGCTGCTGCCCGTGCTCGGCCGCGACGACGTCGAGCGCCGCGTCGTCATCAACACCATCGGCCCCGTGTGGGACGGCAACGAGGTGTGGTTCATCGTGGCGGGCGCCGCCACCTTCGCCGCGTTCCCCGAGTGGTACGCCACCCTGTTCAGCGGCTTCTACCTGCCGCTCCTCGCGATCCTGCTCGCGCTGATCATCCGCGGCGTCGCGTTCGAGTACCGCGGCAAGCGCGACGACGCCCGCTGGCGGTCCCGCTGGGACAAGGCGATCTTCTGGGGCAGCCTCGTGCCCGCGTTCGTGTGGGGCGTCGCGTTCGCGAACATGGTCCGGGGCGTGCCGCTGGACGCCGACCACGAGTTCGTCGGCTCCCTCGGCGACCTCCTCAGCCCGTACGCGCTGCTCGGCGGGCTCACCACCGTCACCCTCTTCATCCTGCACGGCGCGGTGTTCCTCGCGCTCAAGACGTCCGGGGGCATCCGGGCCCGGGCCCGCCGGATCGCCGGGCTCGCCGCGGTCGCCGCCGTCGCCGCCGGTGGCGGCTTCCTGCTGATCACCCAGCTCCAGTACGGCAGGCCCGTCACCTGGCTGACCGCCGCGGGCGCCGCCGCCGGGCTGCTCGCCGCCGCGGCGGCCAACCGGCGCGGCCGCGAGGGCTGGGCGTTCGTCGGGACCGGCGCCGCCATCGTGCTCGCCGTCGCCACCCTGTTCCTGTCGCTGTTCCCGGACGTCCTGCCGTCCACCCTCGGCACCGGCGGCCTGACCACCGAGAACGCCGCCTCGTCCGGCTACACCCTGAAGATCATGACGTGGGTGGCGGCCGTGTTCACCCCGATCGTGATGATCTACCAGGGCTGGACGTACTGGGTCTTCCGCAAGCGGATCGGCACGTCCCACATCCCGGTGAAGAAGCCGGTCGCATGAAGCCCCTCGACCCCCGGCTGCTGCGCCACGCCCGCACGACGCGCCCGTTCCTCGCGGCGTCCGTCCTGCTCGGCGCCGCCACCGCCGGACTGATCATCGCTCAGGCCACCCTCCTCGCCGGCATGCTCACCCGCGCCTTCCTGGACGGCGCGTCGCTCGGCGACCTGCGGACCCCGCTCCTGCTGCTCCTCGCCGTCGTCCTCGGCCGGACGCTCGTCGCGTGGCTCCAGGAGGTCGCGGCGCACCGCTCGGCCGCCGCGGTGAAGTCGCAGCTGCGCGGCCGGCTGCTCGCCCACGCCCTGGCCCTCGGGCCGCGCTGGCTGTCCGGCGAGCGCAGCGGCGAGCTCGCCACCCTCGCCACCCGCGGGATCGACGCGCTGGACGACTACTTCTCCCGCTACCTGCCGCAACTCGTCCTCGCGGTGATCGTCCCGGTGGCGGTCGGCGCGCGGATCCTGCTGGGCGACTGGCTCTCCGCCGTGACGATCGCGGCGACGCTCCCGCTCATCCCCGTCTTCGCGATCCTGGTCGGCCTCACCACCCAGCGCAGGATGGACCGGCAGTGGCGGACGCTCTCCCTGCTCTCCGCGCACTTCCTGGACGTCGTCGCCGGGCTCCCCACCCTGAAGATCTTCGGCCGGGCCCGCGCGCAGGCTGACCGGATCCGCGAGATCACCGGCCGGCACCGGCGCGCGACCATGTCCACCCTGCGGATCGCGTTCCTGTCCGCCCTCGTCCTCGAAGTGCTGTCCACGCTGTCCGTCGCGCTGGTCGCCGTGTCGATCGGGCTCCGGCTGGTGGAGGGCGGCCTCGGCCTGGAGACCGCGCTGCTCGTCCTGATCCTCGCGCCGGAGGCCTACCTCCCCCTCCGCCAGGTCGGCGCGCAGTACCACGCGAGCGTCGAGGGCCTCACCGCCGCCGCGCGGATCTTCGAGGTCCTCGAAACGCCGCTGCCCCCGTCCGGTACGCGGCGGGACGTCCCGGGCCCGGACCGGGCGACCCTCCGCCTGGACGGCGTGACGGTGACGTACCCCGGCCGCGACGTCCCCGCCCTCGACGACTTCTCGCTGACCGTCCACCCGGGCGAGACGGTCGCCCTGGTCGGCCCGAGCGGCGCGGGCAAGTCGACCGTGCTCGCCGTGCTGCTCGGCTTCGTCCGCCCGGACTCGGGCCGCGTCCTGGTCGACTGGGACGACCTCGCCGACCTCGCGCCGGACGCCTGGCGCGAGCGCATCGCCTGGGTCCCCCAGCGCCCGCACCTGTTCGCCGGCTCCGTCGCCGCGAACATCCGCCTCGGCCGCCCGGACGCCTCCGACGCCGAGGTCCGCGAGGCCGCCCGCGCCGCGAACGCCCTCGGGTTCGTCGACGCCCTCCCCTCAGGCTTCGGCACGCTCCTCGGCGACCGCGGCGCGGGCCTGTCCGCCGGCCAGCGCCAGCGCATCGCCCTGGCCCGCGCCTTCCTCCGCGACGCCCCGCTCCTCCTCCTGGACGAACCGACCTCCAACCTGGACACCGAAAGCGAGGCCGCCGTCCTCGGCGCCGTCCGCCGCCTGGCGGAGTCCCGCACGGTCATCCTCGTGGCCCACCGCCCGGCCCTGGCCGCGATGGCCGACCGCACCGTCCCCATCACCCCCGCCCTGGTGACGACATGACCTCCTCCACCCACCACGCGTCTTCCGCCCGCCGCAGAGCCGCGCCGGCCCCGGGCGGGCCGCTGGGCCGGGCTTCCACCGGTGAGGATCGCGGCTGGACGGGCGGGTCCGGTGCTGCGGCAGGTACTGCGCGGACCGCCGGTGCGGATGATTCACGTGAAACCTCCGTGTCCTGGGGCCGCACCACGGCGGAGGCTTCGGAGGACGGCAGCGGCTTCGCGGCCGAGACGGAGGTGAGGGCATGATCTTCCGGCTTCTCCGGTTCGCGCGTCCGGCGCGGGGACGGCTCGCGCTGGCGGTGCTGTTCGGAGTGCTGGCCCTCGGCAGCGGGGTCGGGCTGATGGCGACGTCGGCGTGGCTGATCTCGCGGGCGGCGCAGCATCCGCCGGTGCTCATGCTGATGGTCGCGATCGTGGCGGTCCGCGCGTTCGGGCTGGGGCGGGGCGTGTTCCGGTACGTCGAACGCCTCGTCGGGCATGACGCGACGTTCCGGATCCTCGCCGACCTGCGGGCGCGGGTGTACGAGCGGCTGGAAAGGCTCGCACCTGCCGGGCTTCCCTCCTTCCGCGGCGGCGACCTCCTGAACCGGCTGGTCGCGGACGTCGACGCCGTCCAGGACCTGTTCCTGCGGGTCCTGCTGCCCTGCACCGTGGCGGCGGTCGTCGGCGGCGCCTCCGTCGGGCTCGCCTGGCTGCTGCTTCCCTCGGCGGGCGTCGTCCTCCTGCTGGCCCTGCTGCTCGCCGGGGTCGTCGCCCCCTGGCTGTCGGGCGTCGTCTCCCGCCGGGCCGAACGCCGCACCACCGACCTGCGCGGCGAGCTCACCTCGCACGTCGTCGACACGCTGCAGGGCGCGCCGGAACTCATCGCTTACGGCGCCGCTCCCGAGCAGCTCGCCAAGGCCGCGCAACTCGATCGCGACTTCACGCGCGCCACGGCCCGGTCCGCGACGACCACCGGGCTCGGCGCCGCCATCTCCGCCCTCGCCGGTGGTCTGGCCGTCTGGGGCAGTCTCGCCGTCGGCGTACCGGCCGTCCGCTCAGGGGCCCTCGACGGCGTCCTGCTCGCGGTCGTCGTCCTCCTCCCGCTGGCCGCATTCGAAGTCGTCGCCGGGCTGCCCCTGGCCGCGCAGTACCTGGAGCGGGTCCGCCGTTCGGCGGCGCGCATCTTCGCGGTCCTGGACCGTCCGTCCCCAGTTCAGGAGCCGGACGCCCCGGCACCCCTGCCTGCGGCGCCCTACACGCTCTCGGTCGAGGACCTGCGAGCCCGGTGGACGTCCAGCGCGCCTTACGCCCTCGACGGCGTCTCCCTGGACCTGGCGCCAGGCCGCCGTTGCGCGATCGTCGGCCCGAGCGGATCGGGCAAGACCACCCTGACGGCCGTGCTGCTCCGCTTCCTGGAGCCCGCCGGCGGCCGGACGTCCCTCAACGGCGTGGACCTGCGCGCCCTCTCCGGCGACGACGTCCGCCGGGTCGTCGGCCTCTGCGCCCAGGACGCGCACCTGTTCGACTCCACGATCGGCGAGAACGTCCGCCTGGCCCGCCCGTCCGCCACCGACGAGGAGATCCGCGACGCGCTGCGCCGCGCCCGGCTCCTCGACTGGGTCGAGTCCCTCCCGGACGGCCTCGCGACCCGCGTCGGCGAGCACGGCGCCCAGGTCTCCGGGGGGCAGCGCCAGCGCATCGCCCTGGCCCGCGCCCTCCTCGCCGACTTCCCGATCCTGCTCCTCGACGAGCCCGCGGAGCACCTCGACATCGCTACCGCCGACGAGCTGACCGCCGACCTCCTCAGCGCCACCGAAGGCCGGACGACCCTCCTGGTCACCCACCGCCTCGCCGGCCTGGACGCCGTCGACGAGATCATTGTCCTGGACGAGGGCCGCGTCGCCGACCGGGGCGCCCACACCGACCTCGTGAGCCGCCCCGGCCCCTACCGCGCACTCTGGCAACGCGAGCAGGCCACCGCACCGGCTCCCCAACTCGCGTGAGCCGTCCACCGAACTGTTCGTTTCGCCCTTTCTGAGGCGTTCGGAGAACACTTCCCGGTCCGTCCGCATCACACGGGGTACAGGATCCGTTCGATGGAACGGGGGATTCCACAGATGAAGATCTTGCGCATCACCCTCCGGATCGCGATGGTGCTCCTCGCCCTGGCCACCACGATCGGCGCCCTGGACGTCGCCCGAGCCGACGCCCCCGCCCTGCCGCGTCCCGCCGTTTCGCAGCCATGAGCTGAAGCGACGCGGACGGTCAGGCGCCTCGGTGCGCCTTCACCGCGTCAGTGATCCGCTCGGCGAGCAGACGGGGAGCGGAGGCGTGCGCGAGGTGGCCCTCCCCCGGGAGGCGGACCACCCGTGCTCGCGGCATCGCCCGCTCGAACTGCGCGAACGCGGTCCCGTAGGGCGGCTGCCCCTCGTTGACCGCTCCGAGGAGCAGGGTGACCGGCACATCGAGTTCCGCGAAGGCGTCGAAAGCGGGCCGGTGGTCGTCGATGGCCCCGAGCTCGTCCGCCAGAGGCTCCGCCAGCGGGCGAAGGACGTTCCACACCGGGCTCCGCCGAAGCTCGGCGACATACGCGTCCGAGAAGCCGGACACGGCGGTGTTGACGAGCTCCACGGCACGGTCGAGGTCGTTCCGGCCGATCGCCTCGCGCAGCGGCCCCAGCGCCTCCGGGGCGAACGGGCGGGCCACCGGCTCGTACAGGGTGAGCGAGCGCAGGTCGGTGCGGCCGATCGCGGCCTCCAGCGCGATCAGGCCGCCGTAACTCCAGCCGAACAGGTGCGTCCCACCGGAGAGACCGAGATCGCCGAGGCTTCCGAGGACGTGACGGAGGTCGTCCACCTCGGTGCGGACCGAGTAGCCGGGTCCGAGCGGTCCGCTCGCGGCCCGACCGCGGCGATCGAGCACGAGGACGGGGTTCGGAAGGTCGAGGTGCTCGACGACGGGCCGCCAGCTGGCGGCGTCCGCCATCACGCCCGGGAGCAGCACCACCGGGGGGCCGTCGCCGTCGCGGATCTCGGCGCCGAGGACGGTGCCGTCACGGGTGAACTGGACGGTAGGCAAGACAGGTCCTTCCTTGTCGCTGGTCAGAGGGTGGAAACGAATCCGGGCAGCAGGCCGAGCAGCGGGACGCCCACGAGCGTGCACACGGCCATGGAGGCCACGTTGCCGATGAACGGATGGAAGTCGGCGGGCAGGCGCCTGGAGATCAGCGCGGCCAGGGGCGGCCCGGCGACGGCGCCGCCCACCGCCCCGGCGACGACCGCCTGGACCGTCCCCCCGTAGGTGAGGACGATCGCCGGCGCGAGCGAGACGACCGGCACGAACGTCGGGTACCAGCCGGCGGCGGCCCAGCGCCGGTGGTAAAGCAGGACGCCCAGCGTGCCGGCCAGCACCTGGGCGGTCAGCAGCGCGGGCAGCAGGGTGCTGCCGTACACCGGGGTCAGCGGGTTGAGCAGGTACGCCGCGAGGGTCGCGCCGATCAGGCCCGCGGAGGCCAGCTCGTTGCCGTAGAACTGGGCCTCGGTGAAGTCGGCCAGCACGCGCCTGACCACCCAGCCCGCACCGAACTCGTCCCGTCCCGGTACGGCCGCGGGCGGCTCGCCGGTCCGGGCGGCGGGGAGAGGGCGGGGCATCCACGGCAGGTGGCGGCAGACCAGGAAGGCCAGGAGGGCCCCGGCCCACATGCCCGTGACGCAGCCGATGACGTTCGGCAGGTGAAGGGGCTGGCAGAAGAAGTTCGTCACGACCAGCGCCGCCGGCGTGGCCAGCGCGGCCCCGAGCACCGCCCCGGTGACCGCGACGGACCAACCCGCGCCGTAGACGAGCACGACCGCCGGGGGCACGGACAGGAACGGCACGAAGGTGGGCTGCCACCGGCCCGTCGCCGGGATCGTCCACCCCCAGGCGAGGTCGGACAGCAGCAGGCCCAGCACGGCCGAGTACAGCAGCCACGGCCACAGACCGCTGCCGCAGGCCAGCGGGAATCCCGCCCAGCGCCGGCCGCGCCTGGCGGCCGTGTGCGCGAGCCAACCGCCCGCGATCATGCAGATCCCGCCGGGCGCGGACTTGTAGAACTGCGCCTCGGTGGCGTCGCCGATCCACCAGCGCAGGAACTGCGGGACGCTCGCGTACGCCTCGTCCTGCCAGCGGGCGTATCCGGGCAGGACGTGGGGGAGCCCGTCCGTCGCCCGCGCGAGGAGGACGGCGAGGACGGCGGTCGCCGAGACCAGCGCGGCGCCGGCCAGCCATCGCGCGGCCGCCGGGGGCAGGACCGGCGCGGGCGCGCCGTCGGCCCGCAGGGTCTGCGTGGTGTCGCTCATGGCGTCGCCCTCAGCGGGGGAACGCGTCGCCGCCGCGATAGCCGAGCAGCGGATCGTACAGATCGGTGCGCCGGTCCCGGACGAGGTCGTTGAGGTCGTTCCAGATCGGCGCCGACCGCGCCGCCGCGAGGTCGAGATCGGCGTAGACGGTCGCCTCGCCCTCCGCGGGGGCGACGGACCCGATCGGCCAGCCGCCCGTGCCCGTGATGAGGGAGCATCCGAGGAACCTGCCTCCGCGCTCCTCCCCGACCCGGTTCGCCGCGACGATCGGGAGGTTGTTGACGTGCGACGCGGTCATCGTCAGGTAGGCGGCCATGCACCGGCCCGCCTCGTCGAAGAGCGGCGGCGGCGTCCACACCCAGTTGTTCACGCTGCAGATCACGTCCGCGCCCTGGACGGCGAGGAGCCGCGCCACCTCGGGGAACCAGATGTCCCAGCAGATCAGCAGGCCGATGCGGCCGATCCTGGTCGGGAAGACGGGGAAGCCGAGGTCGCCGGGCTCGAAGTACAGCTTCTCCCGGTTCCACAGGTGGGTCTTCCGGTAGGTGCCGATCGCCCCGTCCGGGCCGATGAGCACCGCCGTGTCGTAGAGCCGCACACCGTCGCACTCGGCCACGCCGCCGACGATGTGCAGGCCGCGCTCCCGGGCGAGCGCCGCCCACGCCCGCGTGGTGGGCCCGTCGGGGACGGGCTCCGCGTGCGCGTACGCCTCCTCGCGATCGGCGAACCCGTATCCCGTACCGGCCAGTTCCGGGAGCACGATCAGCGTCGCCCCCCGGTCCGCGGCCTCGTTGATCAGTTCGATGCTTCGCCGGACGTTCCCGTCCTTGTTCTCCAGGCCGACCCGGGGGTCGAACTGCACGGCGGCCGCGGTGACCGGGCTGACGGCGGGCATGGGCTTCTCCTTCATGGCTGCGCTGGGGTGGTGGACGTCGTCTTCGTCAGGCGGCGCGCCGCGGCGAGGAGCAGGCGCTCGGCGCCCGGCCGGGCGATCAGTTGCAGGCCGGCGGGCAACCCGTCGACGAGGGCGGCGGGCAGGCTGACGGCGGGAAGCCCGAGCACGCTCCAGGGGCTCGTGTACGCCAGGAGCGCCGCGCGGACGTCGACCGGCGTCCCGTTCAGCGCCAGGGTCCGGGCGCCCAGCGGCGGAGCGACGACCGGAACGGTGGGCATGGCGAGGAGTTCGAAGCGGCCGAAGAGGGCCGTCACCGCCCTGCGGACCCGCTCCCGCAGCTCGCGGGCCGTGGCGGTGTCCTCGGCGGTGATCCGTCCGGCCGCGCGCAGCCGCGCCAGTACCTCCGCGTCGTAGAGTTCCGGCGCGGCGGCCATCCGACCCGCGTGGAGCCGGTGGACCTCGCCGCTCTGGATCGCGGTGTACGCCCAGCGCAACCGCGCGATGTCGGGGACGGCGACGTCCCGCACGGGCAGCGGTTCCAGCATGGCGCGGGCCGCGGCGGTCACACGCGGGTCGACCGGGTGGACGGCGTCCGGCGCCACCCAGCCGACACGGACACCGGAGACGTCCGGGTCCGGGGCCTCCCACCCGGCCAGGGCGTTCCACAGCAGCAGGCAGTCTTCGGCGGTCCGCGCCATCGGGCCCACCGTGTCCAGGGAGGACGAGACCGGGAAGACCCCGTCGGACGGCACGGCGCCGAGGGTGGGCTTGAGCGCGACGATCCCGCAGCACGCGGCGGGGATGCGCACCGAGCCGCCGGTGTCGGTGCCCACCGCGAGCGGCACGATCCCGGCCGCCACGGCCGCGGCGGACCCGCTGCTGGATCCTCCGGCGAGACGCCCGTCCCCGTAGGGGTTGCGCGTCGCCCCGTTCAGCGAGCGGTCGCCCGTCGGTCCGAAGGCGAACTCGTGGGTCGTGGTCTTCCCGACGATGACCGCGCCGGCCGCGCGCAACCGGCGCACGCACTCGGCGTCCTGCTCGGGCACCCGGTCCGCGTGGTGGCGGGACCCCATCGTGGTGCGCAGCCCCGCGGTGTCCACGACGTCCTTGACCGCGATGGGGATGCCATGGAGGGGACCGCGGTCCAGGCCGGCGGCCAGTTCCCGTCCGGCGCGCTCCGCCGCCCCGCGCGCCCCGGCCCCGTCGACGGTGACGAACGCGTTGAGCCCTTCGAGCCTGGACGCCTCGGCCAGCGCCCGCTCCACCAGCCCGCCCGGCGACGACCGCCCGTCCCGGAGGGCGCCGGCCAGTTCCGCGACCGTCCGCCGGGCGAACCAGCCCGCCTCCGGCGGCAGGCCGATCACACCGACCGCCCCGCATCGACCCGTCGTGTCACGGCTTCGCCTCTTTCCCCATCGATTGGGGTGGATCCTTGGATGACCCAAACGATTGGGTCAAACGTTTGGGTTGTATAAAAGACACCGGACGGTGGCCCTGTCAAGGGGCACGGCGGCAGGAAGGCGGACGCAGTGGCCCGCAACGACCGGCAGCGGCCCGCGACGCTGCGGACCATCGCGCAGGCGGCGGGCGTCGACGTCTCCACCGTCTCCCGGGTGCTCAACGGCTCCCCCGAGGACGCCCAGCGCGCCGCGTCCCGCGAGACCGCCGAGGAGATCCGGCGCTGGGCCGCCCGGCTGGACTACCACCCCAACCCGCACGCCACCAGCCTGCGCACCCAGCGCAGCAACCTCGTCGGCGTCCTGGTCCCCCGGCTGTCCGACCTGGTGCTCGCCACGATCTACGAGGGCATCGAGGACGCCGCCGCCCGGCACGGCCTCGCCACCTTCGTCATGAACAGCCACGACCGGCCGGAGCAGCAGCGGGCGCGCACCGAGCTGGCGCTGTCCCGGCACGTCGACGGCCTGGTCTTCGGCGACGCGCACACCGGCGCCGCGTTCCTCGACGAGATCGCCGAGCGGCGCGTCCCGTTCGTCCTGGTCAGCCGGCACACCGGCCGGCACCCGTCGGTCACCTGCGACGACCGCCTCGGCGGACGCCTGGTCGCCGACCACCTGCTCGCCCTCGGCCACCGGCGGGTGGGCGTCATCGCGGGCGAGCCCTTCGCCAGCACCGGCGCCGACCGCACCGCCGGCTTCGTCGACCGGTACCGGGAAGCGGGCTTCCCCGTGCCCGGCTCCCACGTCGTCCACTCCGGCTTCGACGCCGCCGGCGGCCGAGCCGCCGCCGAACGCCTCCTGCGGCACGCCCCCCGGCCCACGGCCGTCTTCGCCGTCAACGACTTCGCGGCCATCGGCGCGCTCGGCGTCCTGCGCGACCAGGGCCTGCGCCCCGGCAACGACATCGCCGTCGCCGGCTACAACGACACCCCCCTCGCGGCGGAGCTGCCCATCCCGCTCACCAGCGTGCGCTCGCCCATGCACGAGATGGGCGCGCGAGCGCTCGACCTGCTCGTCGATCTGCTCGCCGGACGGGCGACCCCGTCCGAGCGCCTGCCTCCCCGCCTCGTCGTCCGGGCCTCCACCGACCCCGCGCCGAGGACGGTCAACTGAGCGTGGCGCGCCCCCGGACCAGCGGCAGGAAGACCTCCTCCACGATCTCGACGAGAACGCCGTCCGGCACGGCCGGGACGCCCCGCGTCATGTACTCGTTCCGCAGCAGCGCCACCGGCGTGGACGCGACCCGCGGGTGCAGCGCCTCGGCCGCGGCCTCGCCACGAGCCACCGCCCGGCCGAGCACCGTCAGCCACGCCGCCTCGTAAGCACCGCCACCGCCGTCCCGGAGTTCGGCGAGCAGTTCCGGCGCACCCCCGGCCGTGGCGATCAGTCCGCGCAGGATCTCCCCGTACGGCGACGACCAGGTGCTGTTCGCGCGGCGCAGCAGGGTCAGAGCGTCCTCGCGCAGCGAACCGGTGTCCGGCACCGTGACCTCAGCGTCGGCCAGCCGGCGGTACGCGGCGACACCGAGCGCCACGCGGTTCGGCCACCGCCGGTAGATCGCGTTCTTGTTCGTCCCGGCCCGCCGCGCCACCTCGTCCATGGTCAGGCCACCGGCACCGGACTCCCGCAGCACCTCGGCGGCCGCCCCCAGGATCGCCTCCTCCAGCGCGGCCCCCCGCCGCCGCGACCCCCCGCCCTCAGCCATGCCGCCCCTTCACCCGTCCCAGGGTACGAAGCGTACTCCAAACCACCTCTAGCAAAGGGAGAACGGCCACTCTATAGGGTACGGTGCGTACCGTAACTCGACGCGAAGGAACGACCATGCGCGCCCTCGGCATCAACTTCGACACGGGCTTCACCAGCGCGGGGACCACCACCCGCGAACCCTTCGACCCGGCCACCGTCCGCCGCGAGATGGACATCATCCGCACCGACCTGCGCTGCGACGCCGTCCGGATCACCGGCGGCGACCGCGACCGGCTGGAGACGGCCGCCCGCCTCGCCGCCGAGGCCGGACTCGAAGTCTGGTACTGCCCGTTCACCAACGGCCTCGCCCAGGACGAACTCCTCGACTTCCTGACCGACGGCGCCGCCCGCGCGGAGAGGCTGCGCCGCGACGGCGCCGAGGTGGTCTTCCTCACCGGCTCGGAACTCTCCATCTGCACCGCCGGCTTCCTCCCCGGCGAGACCCTCCAGGAAAGAGTCGCAACCCTCTCCGACCCGCAGGAACTCCGCGCCGCGCTGGCCACCCTGCCCGCCGCGATCAACGCCTTCCTCGCCAAGGCCGTCGCAGCCGTGCGGGCCGAGTTCGGCGGCCGCATCGGCTACGCATCGCTGCCGTTCGAGGGCGTCGACTGGACACCGTTCGACATGGTCGCCACCGACGCCGGCTACCGCGACGCACAGAACGCCGCCCAACTCCCCGCCGGGCTGCGGGCCCTCACCGCCCACGGCAAGCCCGCGGCGGTCACCGAGTTCGGCTGCGCCCCCTACCGCGGCGCCGCCGCCATCGCGAGCCGGGGCGACGAGGTCATCGAATGGAACGACCGGGCCCGACCCGCCCGCTTCACCCGCCCGGTCGTCCGCGACGAGCAGGAACAGGCCGACTACCTGCGCGAACTCCTCGACATCTTCGAGAACTCGGGGATCGACGCGGCCTTCGTCTACACCTTCGCCCGCTACGACCTACCCCACGCCGACACCGACGCCCACGACTTCGACAAGGCATCCTTCGGCATCGTCAAGGTCCTCCCCGGCGACCGCAAGGGCACCGCCTACCCGGACATGCCCTGGGAGCCCAAGGCCGCCTTCCACGCCTTGGCCCACTACGGACACACCCGCACGCAACCGGCTTAGCACCACACGAGCGCCGCCGTGGCCCAGATACTCCGTGCCCATGGTTCGGTGATGGCATTACAGATTCGCAGTCCCTTGTGGGAAAAGTGTTGCAGTTTCCAGACCGGGTTCCGAGTCGTCCGATTCACGCGACTGTCAGGTGCCCCAACGGGGATTCGGCTCGTTCATTGCCTTGCGTCACAGTGCCGATCCCGCACAGTCTTCTCTAGGCCCGGTTCATCCCGGTGCCCGCCCGGAGATCTCCGGGGCTAAAACAAGAAAGGTGGTTGATATATATATGGATAAGACACACAAGGGCACTCCGCTCATGGGAGCGCCTATTTGTTCACTTAGTACCGGTTGGTCCACAGTCGCTTCCGTGGCCGTCGGAGCGCTTCCGTTGCTCCCCGGTACCGGGGGCTCGGCGGTCGTCTTCGTGACCACCGAGGCGCCTCCGATCGTCCAGGCGTGCGACAACCCCGGCCACGTGCAGGTGACCTGCATGTTCTGCCAGGTGTCGTACTGCTCGCTGTGTGACGGTCACAGCTGCTAGTTCCAGCCTGCCCTGGCCCCCGCGGGGGCCAGGGCGGTTGAGCGGCTGATCAACAGGCCGGCCCCTCCGCATCTGCGCGGAGGGGCCGGTTCCATGAGCAATGGGCAGCCGGCCGCCCTGCGGACGACGCCTCATCCTCGTTCGAGACGGCTATCGGACGAGCCTGCTGGTGAAACCGGCCTCGACCAGCCGACGATAAGCCGCTTCGACTTCGGGCGGCATATCCTGTGGGATGGCGAATCCTCGGCCTGGGTAGACCATGATGCGCTGCGTGTCGCCCACCAACATGTTGATCACGCGGTTCACGTCCCCGATGCTCCCGATGTACTCGTCCAAAGGGAGCGGCCGCGACGCGCAGACGACCTCGAGTTCCGGCCACAGCTTCTTGGCGGTGGAGTAGGCGCGGCGCTGCTGGTAGGGCCGAGAGATCAGCGTCGCTGAGCGGACTTCGATCCCGCGGCTCGCGAGCAGCCTGCGGGTGAACTCGATGTTCTGACCGGTATTGGTGGCTTCGGGCTCGACCAGGATCGCCTCGCCGGGTACGCCGAGTGCGATGGCGTGGTCGCGGTAGTGGACGGCTTCGCCGCGCGGGAACCGCTCGATCGTCGTCGGCGCGTTGGCCCCGGTGAAGACGATGCGAGGGGCCGCCCCCTCCCGGTAGAGCTCCGCCGCGAAGGCGGCGACACCGAGATCATGGCTACCGAGCCCGATGGCGACGTCGGTGGGCCGGATCGTGTGGCACATGTCGTGGTAGTTCCACAGAGTTTCCACATCGGCGCGGTACGCCTCGCCCAACGTCACCTCGGGCATGGACCTTTCGCCATTCACCAGGCGGTCCGGCGGCATCGCCACCGGACCGCACCTCAGAAAGATCTTGCGAGCGTCTGGCCGTACCGCCCGCGCGGCACGGGCTGGGCGACCGAGGTCGGCGCTGGTCAGCCGCAGTGAACCTTCTTGCCGGTCAGCTCTCCCTTGTGCGCGCCGTCAGTGTTGATGAAGGCCTTGACGTACAGGCACCGATGGCGGGCATAGACGTAGAGCGGCCCGGAGTACCAATGGTTCCGCTTGCTGTAACCGTCGTACTTGCAGTTGCCGTACGCGGTCCTGGCCGCGTTGTAGACGCAGAGCTTGAGCTTGATGCTGTAGAGCGACGTCGAGCCCTTGCGGACGGCCAGCGCGCAGTTATAGCCGTTGGAGGAGTTGTAGTAGACCTTGAGGTAGCCGCGGACCTTGGAGTTCACGTAGATCGAATGGGTGCTGCGCAGGGCGTACTTCGACCCGCATGACGGGCCCGCCGCGCTCGCCGGCGTGGTGGACGCCAACACGGTCGTCAGCGTCAACGTGGGAAGCATGACAGCGGCCAGGCGCAGCGCGCGCCCTCCAATTTTGATCACGCGGTGAACCCTACGGCGACCAGGGGGGTTCCGCTAGTGCTGTGCGCCCCATCGTCCAGGACACCTCCCGCCCTCCCGGCGTTGCCGAAACACCTGCGTGACGGCCACAACACAGCCCGCATCGCCCATGCTCAGTGATGGGTCTCTTCCGGGGCCCTGCGGGGCATCAGGGTGACGAGCGGGACGCTGAGGGCGACCAGTCCCAGGACGACGATCAGGCTGATCTTCATGGCGTGGTCGAGGCCCGAGTCTGCGGCCTGGAAGAAGATCGAGGTGGCTGCGGCCGATCCCATTCCGGCGGCGAGCTGCTGAATCGAGCTCAGCGAGCCGCTGGCGCTGCCGGCCTCGTCGGGGTTGATGTCGCCCATGGCGACGTCGAAGATCGTGCTGGAGCAGCAGCCCAGCCCGAGGCCGATCACGAAGAACGCCGGGGTGAGCGACCACAGGCCGAGGCCGGTGCCCGAGGCGATGACCAGGGCGAGCACCCAGCCGCAGCCGGCCAGGACGATGGCCAGGCCTATGAAGATCAGGGTGCGGCCGAGCTTGGCGACCAGGCCGCCCATGGCGGCGAACGCGGAGCCGATGATGCCCAGGGTCAGCGGCAGCAGGGCCAGCGCCGCGTCGCGCGGTGATGCGTGCAAGCCCTCCTGCAGGAACAGCGACAGCACGTAGACCAGGCCGATCGTGGCGGCGAAGACGGCGAGCCCGACGAGCAGGCCGGAGGTGAAGCCTCGGTTTCGCAGCAGGGACGCTTTGAGCAGCGGGTCGGCGGCGGTCGACTGGCGGTGGGCGAAGGCGGCGAAGAAGGCCACGCCGGCGACGATCGCGGCGATCGGGATCGTGGTCCATCCGTTGGTGGAGCCCTCGATCAGGCCGTACAGCAGGCCGAACATCGCGCCGGCGAGCAGGCCCGAGCCCCAGCCGTCGACGACCGCGGAGTGGTCGCCGTCGTCGTGGGGCAGGATCCTGACGGCCACCGCCAGACCGATCACGCCCAGGACCAGGTTGATCAGGAAGATCGGGCGCCAGGAGAGGCCGAACAGGTCGGCGCCGATGATGAGGCCCGCCAGCACCGGACCGCCGACGGTGGCCGCCCCCAGCAGCGGGCCGAACAGGCCGAACGCCTTGGTCAGCATCTCCCGCGAGAACGTCTTCGTCATGATCCCCATGCCCTGCGGGATCAGCAGGGCACCGAAGGCCCCCTGCGTCACCCGGGCCACGATCAGCAGTGCCGGGTCGGGGGACAGGCCCGCCACCGCCGAGGCGACCGTGAAGCCGGTCATCCCGATCAGGAAGAGCCTGCGCTGCCCGTACTTGTCGCCCAGCCGGCCGCCGACCATGAGCAGCACGCCCATGGCGAGCATGTACGCCGTGCCCAGCCATTTGATCAGGCCCTGCCCGCCATGCAGTTCCATGGCGATGGTGGGCGCGGCGATGTTGGTGACGGTCGCGTCGATCACGTCCAGGGCGTCGGCGAGCAGCACCAGCGCCAGGATCGCCCACATCGACCGAGAGGACGTCGGACGGGTCTCCGTCATGCTCGTCGTCATGGTCGTCATCGCGATACCTGCGCTATGGCCGTCAATTTCATGATCGGGGTTCCCTGCTCTTCAGGGCCGGCCCCTCATGGGCGGCCTCACACCCCTGCTACGAACACCACCGCCCCGATCCGACACCGCCTCCGAGATTTTCTTGCCGAATCTCGATGGAGTCGTCGTAGCACCGCTCGATCGCGCTACCGCAGTTGGTCGCGGCGGCGAGTCAGGTACGCGGTCTCGGCGGTGTTGCCGGCCAGTTCGATGGCCCTGTCGTAGGCCGCGCGCGACTGCCGGCTGCGGCCCAGCCGGCGCAGCAGATCGGCGCGGGTGGCGTGGTAGGCGTGATAACCGGCCAGCTCGTCCTCAAGACGGTCGACGGCCGCCAATGCCACCTCCGGACCGTCGAGCTCGGCGACCGCGACGGCCCGGTTGAGGACGATGATCGGCGACTGGTCGAGGCGGACGAGCTGGTCGTAGAGGGCGACGACCTGCGACCAGTCGGTGTCGCGGATGTCGCGGGCGGAGGTGTGCACGGCGTTGATCGCCGCGAGGATCTGGTAGCGGCCCGGGGCCACCCCGGCGGCGGCAGCGGCGAGTCGCTCGCGCACCAGCCGGTGCCCCTCGGCGATCAGCGTCGCGTCCCAGGCTCCGCGGTCCTGCTCGTCGAGGGCGACCAGTTCGCCGCCGGCCGAGACCCGGGCGGTGCGGCGGGCCTCGATGAGGAGCATCAGCGCCAGCAGCCCGGCCGCCTCACCGTCCTCCGGCAGGAGCGCGCGGATCAGGCGAGTGAGCCGGATCGCCTCGGCGGTCAGGCCGTGACGTACCGGATCGGTGTCGGGACCGGTCGCCAGGTAGCCCTCGTTGAACACCAGGTACAGCACCGCGAGCACGCCCGAGACCCGAGCCGGGAGATCCTGCGCGGACGGCACCCGATAGGGGATGCCGGCCGCCTTGATCTTGGCCTTCGCGCGGGTGATCCGCCGCTCCATGGCGGTCTCCTGCGCCAGGAAGGCGCGGGCGATCTCGGGCACGGTCAGACCGCCGACCATGCGCAGCGTCAGCGCCACGCGGGTCTGCATCGCCAGCGCCGGGTGACAGCAGGTGAAGATCAGCCGGAGACGGTCGTCGTCGATGGCGCCGAGAGGCTCGGGCGGGTCGTCGTCGTACACCATCCGAGCCTCCTTGTGCTTGTCGTCGCGCTTGCTCTCGCGCCGGATCCGGTCGATCGCCTTGCGGTTGGCGGTGGTGGTCAGCCAGGCACCGGGGTTGGGGGGCACACCATCGGCCGGCCACCGCTCGACGGCGGTCGCGAACGCCTCGGCGGCCGCCTCCTCGGCGATGTCGAGGTCACCGAAGCGCCTGGTCAGGGAGGCGACCACCCGCGCCCACTCGTCGTGATGGACCCGGGTGATCGCCTCATCGACGTCGCTCACTGGAACGGCCGCACCTCGATCTTCCGATCGCAGACCTTCGACGCCTCCGCGGCGAGCCTGAGCGCCACGTCCAGATCGGGGGCCTCCCACACCCAGACGCCGGCGAGATACTCCTTCGACTCCACGAAGGGCCCGTCGCTGAACACCGCCTGCTCGCCCCGGTTGTCGATGACCGTGGCCGCGTCGGTGTCCGCGAGTCCGCCCGCGAACACCCAGTAGCCCTCGGCGATCAGTCGCTCGTTGAACGCGCTGATGGCAGGCTGCCTGTCGGTGCTGCCGGGATTGCTCTTGTCATCGATCACGGAGACCAGGTACCGCATCTGAAGATCATCTCCTGTGTGTCAAGACTGCGTGGTTCGGTGCTCGGGGACTTTCAAGCCGTCCGCCCGGCAGACCTGGATCATGACGCCCTTGGAGCCGACTTGCGACCCGACCAGATCGTCCTCCATGTTCAACGCTTCCACGACGGACTCCCAGCCAGCGGAATCCTGCACCGGAAGGGTCCCCACGAGCCGACGAACAGCTCGTAGCTCTGCCCCCGAACAGGAACGCATCGGCGCGCAGGTAGGTCTGTCATGGTCACGGTCCCTCTGCCTTGGCACCGCCCCTTCTGGACGGCCTCACCCCTGCTACGAACACCACCGCCCCGATCCGACACCGCCTCCCGGATTTCTCCGAAGAACTTTCCGGGACGCCGATTGAGACGGTGTGACAGAAGGGTTCGCGCGAACCAGGGCCTGTTTCAAAGTCGATCAGCGCCGTTTACTGATCCGGGCTCTTGCATCCCATGGATGGCTCGTCCTAGCTCGACCAGCGACCGGTGAAGAGTTCCACGCCCGGCGGCGAACCGGGCAACGGGTCATGTCCCGGCCGCAGTCCGTCGAGCGCTATCGCGATCAGCCGTCGGCGAGCCTCGGCGGCGGCGCGGAGCAGGTCGTCCCGGCCCTGCTTGCGAAGCTGATCGACCACCGGGGAACGGCCGAGCTGCTCGATGAGCAGCGAGATATCGACCACGGTCACATCGGCGCGCAGGACGCCGGCCTCGTGTCCTCGCCGTACGAGCTCAGCGAGCAGCTCGTCGCCGCGGCGGGACTTGGCGCTCATCTCCTGGGTCACCTCGATGGCACCAGCGATGGGAGCCAGCGAGCCCTGCCCGAACTCGACGCAGCAGCGCACGAATGCCGCCAGTCCGGCCCACGGATCGGGATCGGCCAAGCCCTGCTCGGCCGCCTCGTTCCAGTGGTCGAGGGACACCAGGCTGAGCTGCTGGAACAGCTCCTCCTTCGTCTTATAACGGCGGTAGAGGCTGCCGATGCCGACTCCTGCTCGGGCAGCGATGGCAGCGACGGACGCGTGCGCGCCGTCTTCGGCGAGCACGTCACGGGCGGCCTGGAGCAGCGCGCGGTCGTTGCGTTCTGCGATGTCTCTACGCGTGGTCATCGCCGCAGACCTTACCAGTTGCGGAGCGAATCGCTCCGGCATAGTCTGGACGCGGAGCGAATCGCTCCGCTAGCTGAGGAGATGCGACATGGACCCCGAGATCGAGGCGATCGAGCAGGTCGTCCGCGACGCCGAAGAGCTGCAGAGCGACGTCGCCGGTTTCACTGGACTGCTGACCGAGGAGGTGTCCCTGGTCAACTTCACCGGCATCCGACTGCGCGGCCGCGAGCAGGTCAAGAAGGTCATGGCCGAGGCGCTGCGCACCCCGCTGAAGGACGTGCTGACCACGAACGAGCTGCTGGACGTCACGTTCCTGCGCCCGGACGTGGCGCTCGTCGACCTGATCAAGCATGTCAACGACGGCCGCACGGCAGCGCTGACGTTCGTACTGGTCAAAGACGCCGGCACCTGGCGGATCGCGCTGGCGCAGACCACCCCGGTGGTGACGTCATGAGTATGGCTCTGGTCATCGGTGCCACCGGCCGGCAGGGCGGCGCCACCGCACGTCACCTGCTGCGCCGCGGCTGGCAGGTTCGCGCCCTGGTGCGCGACCCGGAAAGCCCCGCCGCGCGTCGCCTGGTCGGCGCCGAGCTCACGGTCGGCGACCTGGGAGACCCCGCGTCCCTGGAGCGAGCGATGCGTGGCGTCGATGCCGTGTTCAGCATGCAAGCCCTGGCCTACGAGCCGGAAACCCTCAAAGCCGAGGTACGGCAGGGCATGCTCGTCGCCGACGTCGCCCTGGATACCGGAGTCGGGCACCTTGTTCACAGCTCGGTCGGCGGCGCCGAGCGGCACACTGGAATCGAGCACTTCGAGAGCAAGGCGGCAATCGAGTCCTACATCCGCGCTCTGGGGTTGCCCGCGACCATCCTGCGGCCGGTGTTCTTCATGGACAACCTGCTGCACTACGCCGACGCCGCAGGCGAAAGGGTGATGGAGCTCCCGGTGCTCCCCGACCGGCCGATGCAGCTGATCGCCACCGACGATATCGGCCGCATCGCCGCGCACGTCATCGACCACCGGGACGACTACCTGGGTGTGGAACTCGAGATCGCCGGCGACGAGCTGACCTTCTCCGAGGTGGCCGCAATCTACGAGAAGGTCACCGGAGTGCCGACGCGCCTCGTCGCCCTGCCGGTCGAGGGCAGGATGTTCGAGTGGTTCGCCGAGAGCGGCTACCAGGCTGACCTCGCCAAACTGCGCGACCGCTTCCCTGGCTTGCTCACCTTCCAAGACTGGTTCCGCGGCCAGGTCCACTAGGGCCTGCTTCGAAGCCTGGAGTGTGTGACGGTGTGTAGCGATCTCTGAGCAGTGAGGTCTCTGGTAGATGGTTCATCGACCAAGAAGAACCCAGAACCGGAGACCTCGTGGCCATCCCAGCGGTGACGAGGCGGTTCGACCTGACCGACACACAATGGGCTGCTCCGGCCCGCGGGGCCCAGGGGGCGGCACAGGCCCTTGTTCGAGCACGTTCTACCGTCCCGACCGTGGTGCATCACAGGCGGTGTTCGGCTGAGCGGCGGGCATCCCCAAACCACCAATGACCGTCACGGGCGCGGGATGGGCTTCCCGGAGTCGGAATGCCCTGCCGGAGGGGTCACGTCCACTGGAGTGGTGTAAGAGTTGATCTTCGCGTGATCCTGTTTCTGCAGGTTAAGCGGTGAGTTCTCGCTGGTCGATCTCGGGCTCGGGTGTGTTGCCCTCGACTACTCGAAGGCGGGCTTTGGCCAGGAATTCCAGGCCCATGTAGCGGCGTGCCTCGGTCCACTCGTCGGTCTGCTCCATCAGCACGGCGCCGACGAGGCGGACGATCGCGGCCCGGTCGGGGAAGATCCCGACCACGTCGGTGCGCCGGCGGATCTCCTTGTTGAGACGTTCCTGGGGATTGTTGGACCAGATCTGCCGCCAGAGCTGGCGCGGGAAGCCGGTGAAGGCCAGCAGGTCGGGCTTGGCCTGGTCCAGGTGCTCGGCCGCGTCGGGGTGTTTGGCCTCCAGTGAGGCGACGACCCGGGTGTGCTGGGCGTGGACCTCTTCGGCGGCGGGCTGGTCGAAGATGGTGCGCACCAGTGTCGCCACCCACGGCTGCGCCGATTTGGGGACGCGGGTGAGCAGGTTGCGCAGGTAGTGCGTCCGGCACCGCTGCCAGCCCGCGCCGGGCAAGGTGGAGCCGATCGCCTCGACCAGGCCGGCGTGGGCATCGGAGATCACCAACTGGACGCCGGACAGGCCGCGGGCCACCAGGCCGCGAAGGAACGCCAGCCACCCGGCGCCGTCCTCGGCCGAGGTGACCTCGACGCTGAGGATCTCGCGGTGCCGTCGGCGTTGACGCCGGTGGCGACCAGCACATGCACGTTGACGATCCGGCCGCCCTCACGGACCTTCTGGGTCAGGGCATCGACCCACATGAACGCATACGGGCCGCTCTCCAACGGTCGGTTGCGGAACGCTTGGACCTGGGCGTCCAGCACCTTGGACATCTCCGAGACCTGGCTTTTGGAGATGCCCTTGATTCCCATCTGCTCGACCAGCTTGTCCACCCGCCGCGTGCTGACGCCCAGCAGATAGGAGGTGGCGACCACGCTGACCAGGGCCTGCTCGGCTCGGCGACGCCGCTCCAGTAGCCACTCAGGGAAGTAGGTCCCGCTGCGCAGTTTCGGAATCGCCAACTCGACGGTGCCGGCGCGGGTGTCCCAGTCACGGGACCGGTAGCCGTTGCGGCGGTTGACCCGCTCGTCCGAGCGCTGCCCGTAGTCGGCGCCGCACACCGCATCGGCCTCCGCGCTCATGAGCGCCTCGGCCATCGTCTTGACCATCGACCGCAACACATCGGGCTCACACGCCCCGATCTGCTCGGCCAGCCAGCCCGCAGGGTCCACACTGTTGTCCACGGCCATCGCGTTCCTCTCCTTCTGATCTTGGTCGATTCGAAGGATCACGCGATGGCCGTCTCACGTCACGACGCCACGCCCTCTGACCAGGTCAAACTCATACACCACCTCCGTGGACGCAACCGCCGGAGGCGTTGCCTTTCCCGGGAGACCGGTTGAAGACTGGGCGCCTCATCAGCTGTCGAAGGGATGCCATGCGTGGCGCGCTCGTGGGTCTGATGGCCGGTGGCTTGATGGGTGCACTGTGGGGGTCCACAAACAATTTCGGGACTTGGAACAGTGCGATAGGTGCTGGCCTGATGGGTGCTCTCGTGGGGATGTGTGTCCGCCATTGGAGGGATGCTGTGCGTGCTGCGCTCGCGGGTCTAGTGGCCGGTGGCTTGGCTGGAGCACTCATGGGGGGCTACAGCGTGATCGGAGCATTGTGGGGGGCAAGGCCCGGTTATGAGGCTTCCGACAGTGCGATAGGCACTGGCCTGATGGGTGCTCTTGCGGGGACGTGGATCGGTTTGATCGTGGCAGTGGTGCGCAGTGCGTGGAGAAGCCGTCGCGAGGGTCGCGGAGAGCTCTGAGGCGGCGGCGCGGACCCCGTGCCCGCCGGCGGCTGGGCGACAGACGCGGCGGCGTCGCGATGCGTGGCTCGGCGCGGTCGCCCGGTGACCGGCGCCCACGCCGCACGCTCCGGGCGGCCTGGCGCGGGGCCGCGCACTGAGCGCCGCTGCCCCTTGATGTACTACCAGCACGCGACGTCTGAGGCGGGCCGCGCGATCGCCGATGCGCTCAACGACAAGATCGAGGCGGAGCGGGGCGACGAGGATGACGGCGGCCTTGGTGGCGCGCTCGTCCCGGTGGCCTAATCGCACGGACGCCCCCGCCCGGGTCTGGGCGGGGGCGTTTTGGCTGGTGGAGCCTAGGGGATTCGAACCCCTGACACCCGGCTTGCAAAGCCGGTGCTCTACCAACTGAGCTAAGGCCCCTGGTCCATTGCCTGACCTGTGGTGACGGCCGGTCGGCGTGACCGGTGACGATCGTACACCGTGGGTGGAGCGCAAGCTTTCCAGGCATGGCGCCCGGTGAGGCCTTGGCGGGTGTAGTGCCTGGCCGGGGGCTGGGGGCTGGGGGCTGGGGGCTGGGAGAACCTCACTCGTCCACCGTGCCGAGTGCTTCATACCTTCGAGGGAATTGTTGTCATTCCTGTTCGGGGCCACGATCCTCGCATGGACACGAGATTTGGGATCTTGCTCCCCACCAACCGGGGGCAGTGGGACGACGCCCGCCGGTTGGTCGACTTCGCCGTCCGGGCCGAGCATCTCGGCTACGACTCGGTATGGGCCAACGACACCCTGCTCGGCCCGCGGATCGAACCGCTGGCCATGCTCGCCGCCCTCTCGTCGGCGACCGAACGGGTCACGCTGGGGACGGCCGCCCTCCTGCCCGCCTTCCGCCGTCCGGTGACGGCGGCCCAGGCGCTCGCCTCCATCGACCACCTGTCGGCGGGACGCCTGATCGTCACCGTGGGTGCGGGCTTTCCCGGCAGGTCGGAGACCGAGTACGCGGTGTCCGGGGTGCCGTGGGAGCGCCGTTTCGGACGGCTGCACGACACGGTGGCCCTGTGGCGGGCGCTGTGGGCGGGCGAGCGTGCCTTCCATGGCAAGGTGCTGCGCTTCGACGAACTGCCTGAGTCCACGCCCTCCTACCGGCCCGGCGGGCCCCCGATCTGGCTGGGCGGGGCGAGCCCGTCGGCGTTGGAGCGCGCCGGGCGGCTCTACGACGGGTGGTTGCCCTACCCGCCCGACCCGGCCGACTACCGAGCGGGCCTCGCGACGGCGCGGTCGGCGGCGACGTCTGCGGGACGTCCCGAGGACGCGGTCACCCCGGCGCTGTTCGTCACGGTGTTGATCAGCGACGACGCCGAAGGCGTGGAACGGCAGCTCGACTCGTACTGCCGATCGACCTACGGCCTGCCATACGAGACGGTGCGGAGCATCCAGGCGATCGTCGCAGGCCCGGCCGAGCAAGTGGCCGCCGTGCTGGCCCGCTACACGGACGCCGGCGCGGGACACCTCGTCTGCCGCATCGCCGCGCCGTCCCTCGACGCCCAGCTGGACCAGCTGGAACTCATCGCCGAGACCGTACGCCCGGCGCTGAGCTGAATCTCTGCCTCCGAGTCGTTGAGATCACCGGCGCCTCGTGACCGGTCCGGGCATCAGTCAGCGCAGGCAGGCCGCGCTCGGCGCAGGGAACTCGTCCTCGATGAGGCCGGGTCTACGCGTTCGCGGGGGTGCGGAGGATGAGGTCGGGGAGGGCGGCGACGGTGGGGAGGACGTGGGTGGCGCCGGCGGCGAGGAGGCGGTCGTGGTCGTCGGCGCCGGTGAGGACGCCGGCGACGATGGACGCGCCGGAGCGGCGGCCGCAGAGCATGTCGCCTGCCGTGTCACCGCAGACGGCGATGTGGCGGACGTCGTCCACGCCGAGGCGCAGGGCCGCGGTCAGGACGAGGTCGGGCCACGGTCGGCCGCGCGGGACGTCCTCGGGGCAGAGGGTCAGGTCGGCGCGGTCCCACCAGCCGAGGGTGTCGAGGACGCGGGCCTGTGTGCTGCGGCCGAAACCGGTGAGCAGGCACACGCGGACACCGGCGCCGCGCAGCCGCGTGAGGGCGTCGTCGGCGCCGGGTACGGGTGTGAGGCCGCGCCGGTCGATGAGGTCGTGGTAGGACCGCTCGAACGCCAGGTGCGCGGCCTGGGCGCGAGGCTCGTCGAAGAGCGAGCGGAAGATGCCGATCTTCGATCCGCCGCGCGCGTCACGGAAGCGGGCGAGGGCACGGCCGTAGGACGCCGTGCCGGAGACGATCCCCAGAGTGGCGATCGCCTCGGCGAAGGCGGACTCGACGGTGTCGCCGTCCGCGACGGTGGTCCCGGCGAGATCGAGGCAGGCGACGGTGATCGGATCTGCTTCGTTCACGCCGGGGCCTGTCGCCGGCGTGTCAGTTGTCGGACGACGTGGCCTCGGTCCACAGGTCCAGCTCGGCGCGGTCCTGCTGGAGCTTGCGCCAGACGGCGAAGCCACCGAGTGCGACGACGGCGAGGACGAGCAGCTTCTTCACGGTGGGACCCCTTCACCTTCGACTATCAAGTCAGAACCCGGGAACGGCTCATCAGTGTCTGCTTCCCCCAGGCTCTCCGCAGCCTAGCAACCACGGCCGGGCGATCAGCACCGAAGGGCCCCTCACCGGACGACACATTCAAAGAAGCCTCGCATTTCACCCTCTCGTCGGAACACCGGAACGGTCGCATAATCCGGGTGGACGACCTTCGGGAGTGCCGATGGCAGAAGACGACTTCCGGCGCTGGGAGCGCGAGCTGGAGCCGGACGTACCGGATGAGCGTCCGTCCGGGGGCCGCGGACTGGTGCTGGTCGCGGGGCTGACCGCCACGGCGTGCGCGGCGGTGATCGCGTTGGGCGACGTGCCGCTCGGCACCGCCGGGCTGGTGCTCTCGTCGATCATCCTGCTGCTGTGGCGCATCGGAATGTGATCCGCCATCATCGCGGCATGGATCTGCGCGGAGCGAACGTCCTGCTGACCGGAGCGACCGGCGGGATCGGCCAGGCGCTGGCGAGGGCCCTCGCCGCTCGCGGCGCCCGGCTGGTGCTGACGGGGCGCCGGGCCGACGTCCTGGAACCGCTGGCCGAGCGGCTCGGCGGCCGCGCCATCGTCGCCGACCTGGCGGATCGCGCGACGGCCGAGAACCTCCTGGACGAGGCGGGCCGGGTGGACGTGCTGGTAGCGAACGCGGCGCTGCCTGCGTCCGGACTGCTCTCCGAGTACTCGATCGAGGAGATCGACCGGGCGATGGACGTGAACCTGCGGGCGCCGATCGTGATGGCGAAGCTCGCCGCCGCGCAGATGGCCGATCGTGGCCGCGGCCACCTGGTCTTCGTGTCGTCGCTGTCCGGGAAGACGGCGTCCGGGCACGCGTCCCTCTACAACGCGACGAAGTTCGGTATGCGGGGATTCGCCCTGGCGCTGCGCGAGGACCTGCGTCCGCACGGCGTCGGCGTCTCGACCGTCTTCCCCGGCTTCATCCGGGACGCGGGCATGTTCGCCGAGGCCGGCGTGACCCTGCCCAAGGGGGTCGGGACGCGGTCGCCCCGGGATGTGGCGCGCGCGACCGTCCGGGCCGTCGAGCGCGACATCGCGGAGATCGACGTGGCGCCGCTCGGGCTGCGGATCGGCGCGCGGATCGGCGGGGTCGCGCCCGTCCTGTCGGCGGCCGTGCAGCGGCGCGCGGGCGGGCACCGGATCTCGCAGGGCCTCGCGGACGGACAGCGCGGCAAGCGGTAGCGACAAATCGGGATCTACCGGCGATAATCCGGGCGAGCCCGCTTGATCAGCGGGAGGAGCCGGCGCAGCGCCCGGGCCGCATCCCGCCTGCCGCGCCCCCGCGCGAGGAGGGTCTGCGCATGTGGACGGGCAGGAAAATCGTGATCGGGACGGCGGCCGCGGCCGTCCTGGCGCTGGTGTCGGTGCCCGCGCGGGCGGCCGGGCCCGCGGACGCGACCGTGGTGCCGGTGCAGATCACCGGCGACCCCGCGAAGCGCTTCAACCTGGTCGTGCTGGGCGACGGCTACACGGCGGCGGACATGCCGAAGTTCCGCGCACACCTCGCCAAACACCTCAACGACCTGTGGACGATCGAGCCGTTCAAGTCGTACCGCAGCTACATCAACGTGTACGCGGTGGAGACTCCGTCCGGCGAGTCCGGCGTGAGCTGTGACCCGGCGCTGTCCTCGCCTCGTCGCGAGACGCCGTTGGGCATGGCCTTCTGGAGCGGCTGTAGAGAGGACGGCATTCAGCGTCTTCTCGTCATGGACTCTGCGGCCGCCAAGACCTACGCGGACCTCGTCCAAGGCACGACTGTAGGAAATCGTCAGATCCTCGCGCTCGCCAACAGCGACACCTACGGCGGTGCAGGCGGCGCCTATGCGACGGCGTCCGGTGGGAACGCCTTGTCGGCTCTCATCGCGCCGCACGAGCTCGGCCACTCGCTGGGTGGGCTGGACGACGAGTACGACTACTACCAGCGGGGCGTCCCTGGTGGGACGTACACCGGTCCGGAGCCCGGCTCCATCCACCACACGCTTCTGACCGAGAAGGAGATGCAGGCGCAGAAGCAGAAGTGGTGGCGGTGGCTCGGTGAACGGAGCGAGGCCGGGGGCACCATCGGACGCTACGAGGGTGGCCTCTACTCCAGTAAGGGCGTGTGGAGGCCGAGCCAGCACTCCATGATGAAAACGCTCGGCTACTACTACGACCAGGTCGCGCGTGAACGGATGACCCAGCGGATCTCGGGCAAAGTCAACCTCGTCCAGGCGAACACGCCCACGAACGCCCCGGTGGGCGACGACCGTGTGCTGTGGGTCGAAACGATGCATCCGACCGGTCACCCGTTGTCCGTTGATTGGACGGTCGATGGGAAGACCGTCGGGCGGGGCGCGAACCTCGACCTGTCCAGCCTGCACCTGAGGAAGGGCACGCACACGGTCGAGGCCACGGTCACCGACCCCACCGGGTTCGTCCGGGACCCGAGCATCCGGTCATCCGCCGCACTCACGCAGGTGCGTACATGGACGGTCGACACGGGCGTGACCACTCCAGCTGAAAAGGTGCCAGTCGACTTCAACTCGTCCACGCCCACTGACAAGCCCGTGGGAGGCGATTCCGTCGTCTACGTGGAGACGACCCACCCGGTGCAGAGCGTGCCCAAGGTGAACTGGGTATTGGACGGGCGCCGGGTACGCGGCGGCGACCGAGACATCGATCTCGGACGATTCCGCTTGGCGAAGGGCACGCACACGCTCATCGCCCACGTCGGCTCCCACACCCGCACATGGACGATCGACGCTCAGGCGCCGACAGTGGCGTACGAACTGTCCAAGGCGGCACAGAGCCAGGTTCGTTCTGGGCGGACGCCCGAGTACGTCTTCGACGGCCCCTTCACCATGCGGCTCACCGGCGCGGACGACCGTCCTGGCGTGGTCGTCTCCGAGTTCCGCGTGGACGGCGACGGCTGGTTCAACTACTTCGGCTGGCCGACCGACTCGTCCGCTCCCTGGCTGTTCACCGAGAACGGCACGGTCATCGACAGCCTCACCTACGGCAAGCTCGGGAAGGGCCGCCACACCATCGAGTACCGTGCGATCGACCCGGCGGGGAACCTCAGCAAGCCCGGCAAGTTCATCGCCACCCTCCGCTGACTCCAACGCCAATCCCTCACCGCACTCCAGCGCCGCCCTACTGTCCAGTCGTAGACGCTGCCCAGGCGGGCGGGCCGGTGTTCGGGTGGGGTCAGTGTTCGGGGGCGGGCTCCGGGGCGGGCTTCGCGGTGGGTTCGGGAGCGTGGGCGGTGGCGCCGTCGTCGGGCAGGGGTGCGGAGGCGGGCGCCGGGGAGCGGCGCGCGGTGGCGAGGACGGAGCCGCCGAGGATCAGCACGAAGGACGCGATGATCGTCTCGGTGAGGGGCTCACTGAGGAACACGACGCCGGCCACGACCGCCACGGCCGGGTTCACGTAGGTGAACACCATGCCCCGGGAGGTGCCGACCTCCCGGATGAGCTCGAAGAACACGATGAACGCCAGCGCCGTGCAGACCAGGCCGAGGGCGATGAGCGCCGCGAGGACGCGTCCGCCCGGCATGGCGCTCGGCCAGGTGGCGATGGCCGGGCCGGTGTAGGCGAGCGCGGCGATCGTCAGCGAGACCGCGGCCAGGTGCAGGCTCGGGAGGTCCTGGAGGCGCCGGGTGGCGATCATCGGGGCGATCGCGTACCCGACCGCGACCAGCATGACCTCGCCGATCGCCCACGCGCTGCCGCCGCCGAGGTGCGGCCCGGCGAGCACGCCGACACCGGCCAGGCCGACCAGCAGTCCCGCCCACCGGAGGGGCCCGAGCCGCTCGGCGTCGCCGGTGAGCCGGGCGAGCACCACGCCGATGATGGGGACGGCGGCGATGAGCAGCCCCGTCATGGAGCTGGTCAGCCGGTTCTCGGCGTCCGACAGCAGCGCCCACGGACCGAGGATCTCCACCGCGGTGAACGCCAGGAGCGGGCGCCAGTGGCGGCGGACCGCGTCCAGCCGCCCGGTCCTGAGCGCCAGCGGCAGCAGGATGAGCGCGCCCAGCGCGGTGCGGGTGAACACCACCATGGGGACCGAGACGCTCTCGACCGCCACCTTGATCAACAGATAGGGGATGCCCCACAGCACGCTCATCAGCGCGAACAGCATCCAGCCGCGGCGACTCAACCCGACCTCCGTTCTCGACCGTCCCACCCGGGCCGCCTCCCGCCCGAGGGCTTCGCGAGGCGGGCGCGTTCGCGATCGGCCCCCGGCACCCCGGGGTCCGCCCGGACGACGTTCAGAATGAGGGTCGGCGAGATGTGCTGTCTTGAACGCTGTTGCGGTAAACGCCCGGGGTGACGCCCAGCACGCGGCGGAACCAGCGGGTGAGATGCGCCTGGTCGGCGAACCCGACGAGCGTCGCCGCCTCGGCCGGACGGTGTCCCGCGTCCAGCAGCGCCCGGGCGCGGGCCACCCGGTGCTGGGCGAGCCACGCGTACGGCGGCATGCCCATCGCTTCCCGGAAGGCGCGCAGCAGCTGGTAGCGCGACAGCCCGAGGTCGGTGGCGACTTCGGCGAGCGTCGGCGGGGCGATCAGTTCGTCGGACAGGCGGGTCGCGACCGTCCTCGCGATACGTCCGGCTTCGGCCCTGCGGGGGGCCGGGACAGCTTTCGGGCCGGACGCCGCATGACGCCGGACGAGCCCGCCCAGCACGCCGAGCAGCCGCGACTCGCCCTCAAGCGGGTCGGCGCCGAGCCTCAGGGCATGGTGGGCAAGGCGCAGCGCCTCACCGAGGCCCCGGTCGTCGATGATCGGGTTCGCGAAGTGCGGTGCGGCCGCGACCGGACCGGGCTCCGCGGTCGTCGCCGCGCCCAGCAGTTCGGCGGCGGGGTACAGGCACAGGTACGCGAAGCCCTCCGGACGCGCCGGGCCGCCGGTGTGCGCCTCGCCCGGCTCGACCACGACGACGCTGCCGGCCGCCGAGTAGATCCTCTCGCCCCGGTAGAGCATCGTCTCCGTGCCGTCGACGGTGACGCCGATGGCGTACTCGTCGTGGGTGTGCGGCGCGTAGTGCCTGCGGCCGATGCGGGCCGTCAGCAGATCGAGTGGCGCACCCTGGATGCCGCCCACCCGCGTCCACAGTGTCCGGTCGACTCCCCGGGCGTCGAGGGGGACCCCGCCGTCCGGACGCCGATCAGGCCGAGAAGACGTGCCCGGAGCCGCCAGCGGTCCTCGTCACGGCCGAGCTCCACGACGGCCACGCCCTCCGCGCCGGTGACCCGGAACCGGTAGACCCTGCCCTCCTGGGCCGATCCGTAGGTCTTCAGCACCGCGTCCACCGCGTAGCGCGTCCCCCGCCACTCGTATGCGGTGAGCCGTCCCGCCGGGTCGTGCTCGGCTCGGATCGGCTCGTTCAGCAACTGCGCCATGCGGGGAGGGTAGCACGCGTTCGAACAAATGTTCGCAGGTCGGAGAGGCCTTCCCGCGCGGCCCGGCCTTGCCTCCGGGCCGATCGGGGCGCGGAATCCGCCGTGCCGCCGGGCGTGGCGCGCCGCTCGCCTCCGTGGCGCCGGGCCGAGTCACGCGAGTCATGAACAGAGCAACAGAAATCACCCCCGACCTCATCCCGATCACACTCGGCGGCCCCACGAGCACCGTCGGCGCCCCCACGAGCAGCGTCGGCCCATCTGGTGATCTTGAGTTCATCGGCTCCTGCGACGCAGGCATCGACCAGGCGCCGACTTCCTCGGAGCTCCTTCGGGCGACGACGCGCCGACCCCGCACCTTCAGCCGTCCGGGCTCCCGTCCGAAGTGCCCGCCCCGTCCCGGCCCACGTTCGCAGCCCAGCTCCGACGACCCCGTCGCGCGATGATCACGAATGGCCGCAAGCCCGGCACCGCCCGTGAAACGGTATTGATCATCCGGCGCTCGGAGCCGGCTGCCCGGGTCCTTCCCTGGCCGGTAATCGAAACACCGTGAGGTGAACATGTCTCCGGACAAGATCGTCGCCGCCGTGACCTTCGTGGTCGTGCTGGCTTCGATGCTCATCGCGCACAACGTCGGGGACCACTGGGTCCAGACCCAGGCCCAGGATCGGGACAAGGGTCTGCACGGCGCCCACCTGTGGAAGGGGCGCCTGGCATGCCTGCGGCACGTTGTGTCCTACACCGTTTGCACGTCGCTGACCGTCGGCATGATGTGGGCGCTCTTCGACCTGCGGATCTCGCTGCTCAGCTTCACTCTCGGACAGCTGATCTCGGCGGGCACCCATTACTGGGCCGACCGTCGGATCACCCTGCAGCGCCTGGCCGAACTCGTCGACAGGCTCCAGGGGCTCAAGGGAGAGGCCGTGGGGTCCTTCTACAGGCTCGGCGCCCCGCGCGACGGCAAGGACGACAACCGCGTGCTGGGAACGGGGCGGTACGCCCTCGACCAGGCGTGGCACTGGTGGTGGATCTTCATCGCTTCCGTCGTGACCGCAGTCGCGGCGTAGGCCCCCCACCCGGCGGAGCCATCCACCGGCACCGCCTCCTACAACCGGCCCTCGTACTCCCGTGCGAGGGCCGTTCTTTTCTTGAAGACGCCGCCGACGTGCTCGCCGACCTGTCGGAACCGGTGGTGTTCGCCGGCGCAGGAGCCGCCACGCATGCCGTGCCCTATCAGGCGAGGTGCCGCATTAGTCGAGAAGCTCCAGGGATCGTTATCCACAGGTTGTGGGTCATCGTTGCGCACACCTCCACCCTCGTCGCAGCAGGGCGTTCCGGCGACGCGTCCACAGACGGATCCCCAGAACAGCCGGGCTTTCCACGGTCTGGACGGCACGTCGGCCGCCGCCCTCCCCATCATGACCGAGGTGACCCGTCCGTCCACAGAATCCACAACGTGTGGATAACTCTCGTGCACAACCTGGGTACGACCGCGCGGCTCCGCGTCCACATTCTTCCCCAGCCCGCCCCCAACCCGCGCGCTCACTTGTCCACGTCGTGGAAAAGCCGCTGACCAGCAGGAGAACCCAGTCTGCGCTGAGGTTCTCCACACCCCGTTCACACCCTGTGGGCGAATTCCCTCCACAACCTCACCGCACCGGTGGACAACGTCGCCCACAGGAATCCCCAACCGTGTCCCCAGAAGCGCACTCCATCAGCCCTGATCGTCGTCCCGGCCCCACACCGGCGGCCGGCCCCGCGATCGAGGCGGGACGATCAGCGTCGATGGTCCGGCACCTGGGGCTTTCACCGGGCACGGGCCCGGTTAGAGCGTGCCTCCGGTCGGTGAAGCCGGACCCTCGACGGGGACCGCGGCCTCGAGGTCGGCCAGGCGGCCGAGGTCGTCGCCCAGTTCGGACGAGTCGGGCAGCTCGATCTCGCGGGCCTCGGCCGCGAGGGCGCGGACGCGAGGCCATTCCTCCAGGTGGGCGGCCGCGTCGGCGCGCAGGACCAGCGCCTTCAGGCGCTCGGACGGGGACAGCGCCTCACCGGAACGCAGCAGCCGATCGAGGATCCGGGCAGCGGCGCGATGGTCCCCCTTCGACTCGCCCAGGAGCGCGGCCATGTGGAAGGCCCGGGCCACCTTCTCCTCCGGGATGGGCGCGTGCCGCGTGTCGTCCGAGATGGCCTGGCCGATGCGGAGCTGGAGCCCGTCCGGGTCGCTGAGCAGGAACTGCCGGACGCCGTACGACATGTCCCGCACCGCGCTCAGCCGAGGAAGCCCCCGGGTCGGGACCCGGCCGAGGGCCTCGCGGAGCCCGCCGCGAAACGCCTCGTACAGGGCGTCCACCTGCGTCGTGGTGATGTAGCACATGTTCATGGACGCGGCCGGATCATGTTTCTTCCACCCGAAGAACTGCAACTCGGCGTCGCCGCGCCGGACCGCGAGGTAGGGGTTGGGACGCGTCTGCCAGGCGGTCTGCTCGAACCCGAGCGCCCGGTAGAAGTCCCAGGTCAGCTCAATCGATCGGCACGGAAAGATCGGAATCGCCTTCTCACCCATGGTCGGAGCGTAGGAAGGGCGATCGGATTAGTCAAGTTTGATTAGTTGCCCCGACCCGTTGCCCGGCCGGCGGGGCCCACCGTTCGAGCGCGCGAACCGGGGAGGTGAGGGAGGATGTGCGTCATCGCGATCATCAGCGCGGCGATCGCCACCGCACTGAGGACGATCTTCGTGGCGCGCGACAGGGCGCGGAGTGGCCGGGAAGATCGGTTTCACCGTCCGGCGGGCACCACCACTCCTGAGACTGGGGACGTCCCCCATCGCCAGAGTTTTCCACAGGCTGTGGAAAGGGAGGCATTCGTGGACTTCAACGAGCACACTGCGACGCGGGCCGTCCAGGACAGTTTCCGCGACACTCCCGACCCGCGACTCCGCGAACTGCTGGATGCGCTCACCCGCCACCTGCACGCGTTCGTCGGTGAGGTGCGGCCGTCGATCCGCGAATGGGAGCAGGCGATCAGTTTCCTCACCGCGGTCGGCCAGACCTGCACCGACACGCGACAGGAGTTCGTCCTGCTGTCGGACGTCCTGGGCGTCTCCATGCTGGTGGAGACCCTGAACGAGCACCAGGACGGCACGGAGAGCACTGTCCTGGGCCCGTTCCACATGGTCGAGTCACCCCCGCGCGAGCTCGGCGACAGCATCGACCTGATCGGAGAGGCACAACCGTGCCTGGTCGCCGGTCGTGTCCTGAGTGGCGACGGCACGCCCCTTCCTGACGCGGAGGTGGACGTCTGGCAGTGCAACGAGAAGGGCTTCTACGACGTCCAGCAGCCCGGGGTCCAACCTTCCGGCAACGGGCGCGGCCTTTTCCACACCGACCCCGAAGGACGGTTCCGATTCCGGACCGTCCTGCCCAGCCATTACCCGATCCCGACGGACGGACCGATCGGACGGTTCCTGGAGGCCACCGGACGTCATCCCTACCGGCCGGCGCACATCCATTTCATCGTCCGGGCGGACGACCACGCCCCACTGACCACCCACGTCTTCGTGGCAGGCAGTCCCTACCTGGACTCGGACGCGGTCTTCGCGGTCAAGCAAAGTCTCATCGTCGATTTCACCGAGTCGAACGACGCGGAGAGGGCCGCCCGGAACGGCGTCCAAGCTCCGTTCCGCCATGCCGAGTTCGACCTGATCCTCAGCAGAGAGCTCAGGTGACCTGCCCCTACACGCTTGTGCGCCGCCGCACGCCACGACTCGGCCCCCCCATGATCGCTGCTCCCGGGCGGCAATGTGGCAGGGTTCGAAGTGGACACCGCCCTCATCGGCATCACCAACCTCTCGGTTATCCACAACCTGTGGAGAACCGCCCTCCTTTTCTGGATAACCGTCTCCGGAGCTGCATAGGCCAAGGCCCGATCTCAACGCCGCCAAAGCAGAGAGAAGCCAAGAACCCCAAGCCGCCGCCTCAGTGCGCTTGCCCCCGTCGAGCGGAAACCGCTGCGCGCGGCCCGCACGTCATTCCGTCCCTGCGCCCCCGGCTCTCCGCCGCGTTCGGCCCTCATGCGCCGCCGGCTTTCGCCAATCGGAACCCACGTTTTGCCCTGTCCCGGTCCAAGAGACCATCGCCCGTGGTTTGCGGCAGACCACGCATTGGGGACCTTCAGGGCATCCCGACAGATCGCGCGGGTGATCGGCACGCCGGGAACGCCGCACACAGCGACCACGCACCCTCCTGTGCCCGGTAGCAGGAGAGAAAACGGGGGAACCATGAGCGACCTGATCGCCGTCGCCTACGACGACCTGCCGCACGCCGAGCAGGCGCGCGAGAAGCTCGTCCAGCTGCACAAGGAGCACATCATCGAGCTGGCGGACGTCGTCATCGTCGAGCGCAGGCAGGACGGCAAGATCAAGCTCCATCAGGCACGCAACCTCGTCGCGGGCGGCGCGCTCGGCGGCGCCGCGTGGGGCGGGCTGATCGGGCTCATCTTCTTCATGCCGCTGCTCGGCATGGCCATCGGCGGAGCCACCGGCGCCGCCATGGGCTCCGCGGCCGACTCCGGCATCGACGACGCCTTCATGCGCAACCTCGCCGAGCAGCTGCCGCCCGGGGCCGCGGCCGTGTTCGTCCTGATCGACAAGCGCAATCCCGAGAAGGCCGTCCCGGAGATGGCGCCGCTGGGCGGCAGGCTCATCCAGACCTCGCTGTCCCCCGAGCAGGAGGAGCACCTGCGCGAGGCCGTCAAGGCCGCGCGCGCACCGCAGCCCGCCTGAGAACCCGGATCCGGCAGCGGCAAGCCCGCTCACCGGCACGGGACCGTGGCGCGCCGACGCCCCAGAGGCCGGTTTCGAGACCCTCGAAACCGGCCTCTGACCTCCAGGCTCACCACAACGCCGCCCCCAGCGGCCGTGGTGGAGCACCCAGTGGTCACGGCGGGCGATGAGTTCTCCCGAGGTCGCAAGCCCAAGCCTGTGCCACCGACCACGGAGAGCTTGGAGCGAACCATGGCGAAGGTCATCACGTCGGCGTCGATGTCCCTGGACGGCTACATCTCCGGGCCGGGTGAGAGCGGGTTCGAGCACCTCTTCGGCTGGCACCGGACAGGGGGCGTCGAGGTCGCCACCGCCCGCCCCGACATGGCATTCGAGGTCACCCCGCAGACCGGCGAGCACCTGCGAAGGCTGGTGGACGCACCGGAGCGCTGGTGGTCGGCCGCAAGCTGTTCGACCTGACGCAAGGCTGGGGCGGCACCCACCCGTTCGGCGTGCCGGTGTTCGTGGTCACTCACACGGCACCCGACGCCTGGCCGCACCAGGGCTTCACCTTCGTCACCGACGGGGTCGAGAGCGCCGTCCGGCAGGCGGCGGAGGTGGCAGGGGACAAGGCAGTCGGTGTAGCCGCCGGCGACATGGCGCGCCAGGCCCTGGCAGCAGGCCTGATCGACGAGTTCTGGGTCGATCTGGTGCCCGTGCTGCTCGGCGGCGGCACGCCGTTCTTCAACGCCGTGACCGACGTCCCCCTCGTCCTGGACGACCCAGACGTCGTCCAGGGCCGCGGCGTAACCCACCTGGTCTACCGGCTCCACAGCCGCGCCTGAGCCGCACCGATCCGAGCGAACATCGCGGCCCCCACAAGATCCACCAGGAAGGGCGCGGTGGGGAGTCGAGAATCGGCGTGCGGTTCCATCCCAGGCGGTGAACGCGGCCACAATGGCTCCGGACGACAACGAGGAGAACATGATGGCCAAGTACCTGCTGCTCAAGCACTACCGCGGCGCGCCGGCACCGGTCAACGACGTGCCGATGGAGCAGTGGGCGCCGGAAGAGGTTTCGGCCCACGTGCAGTACATGCAGGACTTCATCGCCCGGCTCGAAGGAACCGGCGAGTTCGTCGACTCTCAGGGGCTCTCCCCGGAGGGCACGTTCGTCCGCTCCGACGGCGAGGGCCGGCCGCCGGTCACCGACGGCCCGTTCGCGGAGACCAAGGACCTGATCGCCGGCTGGATAGTGATCGACACCGACACCTACGAGCGGGCGCTCGAGCTGGCCGGCGAGCTGTCCGCGGCTCCGGGTGCGGGTGGGAAGCCGATCCACGAGTGGCTCGAGGTGCGCCCCTTCCTGGGCGGGCAGCCCACGGAGACCGAGTGAACGAGTCACTGCTGCGGGAGCTGGTACCCGCGGTGATCGGTGTCCTCGTCCGTCGCGGAGCCGACTTCGCGGCGGCCGAGGACGCCGTGCAGGACGCTCTGGTCGAGGCCGTGCGCGTGTGGCCGGACGACCCGCCACAGGACCCCAAGGGCTGGCTGGTCACCGTGGCCTGGCGCAAGTTCCTCGACGCCGCCCGAGCCGACACCTCCAGGCGGCACCGCGAGGAGCGCGTCGACACCGAGTCCGCGCCCGTCCCAGGCAAGGCGGCCGACGAGACGCTCCAGCTGTACTTCCTGTGCGCGCACCCATCCCTGACGCCGGCCTCGGCCGTCGCACTCACGCTGCGCGCGGTCGGCGGCCTGACCACACGCCAGATCGCCCAGGCCTACCTGGTGCCGGAGGCGACCATGGCCCAGCGGATCAGCAGGGCGAAGCGGACCGTCTCGGGCGTCCGGCTCAACCGGCACGGTGACGTCGCCACTGTGCTGCGCGTGCTCTACCTGGTCTTCAACGAGGGCTACTCCGGCGACGTCGACCTCGCCGCCGAGGCGATCCGGCTCACCCGCCAACTGGCCTCCATGACCGACCACGAGGAGGTCGCGGGCCTGCTCGCGCTCATGCTGCTGCACCACGCACGGCGTCCGGCACGGACCGGCCCCGACGGCAGGCTCGTGCCCCTCGCCGAGCAGGACCGCAGCCTGTGGAACACCCACATGATCGCCGAGGGCGTCGTCGTGCTTCAGGCAGCCCTCGTCCGCGACCGCCTGGGCGAGTTCCAGGCCCAAGCGGCCATCGCGGCGCTCCACGCCGACGCCCGAACGGCCGCCGAGACCGACTGGGTGCAGATCGTCGAGTGGTACGACGAACTGGTGCGCCTCACCGGCAACCCGGTCGCCCGTCTCAACAGGGCCGTCGCGGTCGGCGAGGCCGATGGCCCGCGGGCCGGCCTGGCCGCCTTGGCCGAGCTCGACCCCGCCCTGCCGCGCCACACCGCCGCCGAGGCGTACCTGCGCGAGCGTGACGGCGACCCGGTCGCCGCGGCACGGCTCTACGCCCAGGCCGCCCGATCAGCGCCCAACCTCCCCGAACGCGACCACCTCACGCGACAGGCCGCACGACTCAACGCCCGACTGCGCGATTGAGCGGCGGGCATTCACCGCCCCGATGGCGACGGGGTCAGCCCGACCGTGTCACTTGCCGTTCAAGGCCGACCTCCCCTACGCCTGGGCGCGGGCGCTGTGTACTACGGCGACCCGACAAGGGCTGAAGGGCGACTTGATCCGCACTAACCTCGTCGCGTGAGTGATGACGTCCAGCAGGTTCAGCCGCTCGACTCCGGAATAGCCGAAGAGTGGATACGCAAGACCGATGAGCCGGACCTGCGCGCCGTCTCGGCCTCCAGGCTTCGAGCCGGGCCTTTGTGGAGCGTCAGCGCCTGGGTCATGGAGTTCATCCGCACGGACCCTCTCGAATCCGAATTGCGCCGCCGGATCGCAGAAGAGCTGAGCGGCGTCAGCGGCGTCACCGGTGTCGAGGAGGAAGACCGGGAAGTGTGGACTGTGACCGGCACTCCCACAGGTAGGGCACTGGTCGAAGCGGTGGCCCGGGTGGTCGACGACCTGGCCCCCCAGACCCGCGAAGCTCTCTAAGGATGCATTCGCGCGAACGGCGCGCTCGTTCAGCCGATCCGGCTGCGCGCTACTCTGCGGCTCTCCTGCGCGGATCACGACGGAGGGTGAGATGGGCATCCGGATCAATGGCATCGTCATCGACGCCAATGACCTCGATCTTCTGGCGGAGTTCTGGAGTCGGCTGCTCGGTCTGGCGATCACCCGGCATGAGGAAGACTGGATCAGCCTTGGTCCGCACTTCGCCATGCAGAGGGTTCCGGAAGCCAAGGGTGTGAAGAACCGCGTCCACTTCGACTTGGTGGCTGACGACTTCCCCCAGGCTGTCGCACTTGCCGTCGAGCTTGGAGCGAGCCCTGTGGGCGAGATGCAGGAGGACCTCTGGCAGGTCTGGCGCGATCCGGAAGGCAACGAGTTCTGTATCTGCGTTTCCTGACGGCCGATGCGGCTACGGCCGGGACGCCACTGCTACGGCCGCTCGGACCCATGCCTGCCGTCGGCCGGGCGCCCGGCGGACGCGCCGCGATGCGCGGCCCGGCGCTGCCGTCCGGTGACCGGCGCCGCACGCTTCGCGCCATTGCAGTCGAAAGCCCCCACCGGTCGCGGTGGGGGCTCTGAGCTGGTGGGCCTAGGTGGACTTGAACCACCGGCCTCATCCTTATCAGGGATGCGCTCTAACCGACTGAGCTATAGGCCCGGAGTGTGCCGCCGCCCTGGCGGCGCAACGAGAGGTTACCCCATCTGGGCGGGCAACCGGAAATCGATTGCCGGGCGGCGGCGGCAGGCTTACTCGGCTTCCTTGAGGGTGACCTCGACACCGCCCACGAGGTCGGCGGCGAGGTTGTAGATGACGGAGCCGACCGTGGAGAGGGCGGTGATGAGCAGGACGTTCAGGGCGCCGACGAGGACGGTGTAGCCGAAGACGCGGACGAAGGAGAACCAGCTTCCGGCGTCGACGCTTCCGGTGGTCTCGCCCTGTTCCTTGGTGAGGCTGTTGACGGTGTCGCTGATCGCGTCGAAGACGCCGAGCCCGGACAGGATCACGTACAGGACGACGACGGCGACCAGCAGGACGACGAAGCAGACCAGCGACATGACGAAGCTGAACTTCATCACCGACCAGGGTTCGAGCCTGGCGAGCTGGAGCTGGGCCTTGCGGGCGGGCTTGCCGGGCGCGGGCTTGGACGCGGCGCCGGCCGGGGCCATCGCGGTGGACGGACGGTCCTTCAGGACGGTGCCGGCGAAGCCGCGGCCGCCCGAGCCGGAGGAGTTGCCGGACGGCCCGCCCGCGGAATTGAACGCCTTGCCGGGCGTGTCCGTACGTCCTGTCGAGACCGAACCGGACGGCTCGGCGGGTTTGGCCCAGCCCGCCGAGCCGGAACCGCCCGCGGGGCCGGATGCGGAACCGGCCGGAGCACCCGCCGCGCCGCCGACGGGAGGCGCGGGCCTGGCGGCGGGCTTGGGCTGCTCGGCGGTGTCCTTGACCGGGGCGATCTCAGGCGTGTCGGCCGGCTTGGCCGACGCGTCGTCGATCTGGGTGATATCGGTCCTCGTCTCGTCGCTGCCCTTGCCGACGGGGTCCGTCGCACCGGTGTCGATGTCGACGGTCGTCTCGTCGCGCCCGGACTTGGCGGACGCGGCGGCCACCGTCTTGCCCGGCTTCCCCCTGGACTTGCCGGTGGACTTGGCGGGGCCGGACTTGGCGCCGGGTTTCCGGTCGCCGTTCTCGCCTGCGCCGGCGGCGCCTGCCCCGTCGTTGTCCTGGCCGGGCTCGGTGCTCACGTGTCCTCCTGGCCTAGCGGCTCGGTGACGATGCAGGATACGTCACTCACCGTCGCCCCCTTCGGCTTCGTCAGAGTCCTCCATGGACTCTACGTTCCTCGCGATGGCCACCACGCTGTTCCCGTCGGCGAGATTCATCAGACGGACGCCCATGGTCTGCCTGCCGGACTGCTTGATCTCGGCGGCGGTGGTACGGATCACGCCGGCGTTCGACGTCATCGCGAACACCTCGTCGTCCGGGCCGACCATCAGGGCTCCGACCAACTTCCCGCGAGATTCCACGATCTTAGCGGTGAGAACGCCCTTGCCCCCACGTCCCTGGAGCGGGTACTGGTCCACCGGGGTGCGCTTGGCGTAGCCGCCCCCGGTGGCCACCAGGACGTCCTGGGAGGTGTCCTGCACGACCAGCATGTTGAGGACCTCCTGGTCCTCCTCGAAACGCATGCCGATGACGCCGGACGTGGCGCGTCCCATCGGGCGCAGCGACTCGTCGTCGGCGCGGAACCGGATCGCCTGGGCGCCGGTGGAGACCATCAGCAGGTTGTCGTCGGAGGACACGAGCCGCGCCGCGATCACCTCGTCGTCGTCGACGAGGTTGATGGCGATGATGCCGCCGGTGCGGGGCGAGTCGAAGTCGCGCAGCGCGGTCTTCTTGACCCGGCCCTTCTTCGTGCCGAGCACGAGGTAGGGGGCGACCTCGTAGTCGCGCAGGTCCATGACCTGGGCGATGTGCTCGTCGGGCTGGAAGGCGAGCAGGTTCGCGACGTGCTGGCCGCGCGAGTCGCGGCCGGAGTCGGGCAGCTCGTAGGCCTTGGCGCGGTACACGCGGCCCTTGTTGGTGAAGAACAGGATCCAGTGGTGCGTCGTGGTGACGAAGAACTGGTCGACGATGTCGTCCTGCTTCAGCTGCGCGCCGCGGACGCCCTTGCCGCCGCGCCGCTGCGCGCGGTACTGGTCGGTGCGGGTGCGCTTGGCGTAGCCGCCGCGGGTGATGGTGACGACGACGTCCTCTTCGGCGATGAGGTCCTCGTACGACACGTCCCCGTCGAACGGGATGATCTGGGTGCGCCGCTCGTCGCCGAACTTCTCGACGATCGGGGCGAGCTCGTCGCCGACGATCCGGCGCTGCCGCTCGGGCGAGGCGAGGATCTCGTTGTAGTCGGTGATCTCCGCCATGAGCTTGTCGTACTCGTCGATGATCTGCTGGCGCTCCAGGGCGGCCAGCTTGCGCAGCTGCATGTCGAGGATGGCCTGCGCCTGGATCTCGTCGATCTCCAGCAGGTTCATCAGGCCCTGCTGCGCCTGCGAGGCGGACGGCGAGCGCCGGATCAGGGCGATGACCTCGTCGATGCGGTCGAGGGCCTTGAGCAGGGCGCGCAGGATGTGGGCGCGCTCCTCGGCCTTGCGGAGCAGGAACCGGGTGCGGCGGACGACGACGTCGATCTGGTGCGCGACCCAGTGCCGGACGAACTGGTCGATGCGCAGGGTGCGCGGCACGCCGTCGACGAGCGCGAGCATGTTCGCGCCGAACGTCTCCTGCAGCTGCGTGTGCTTGTACAGGTTGTTCAGGACGACCTTGGCGACGGCGTCCCGCTTGAGGACGATGACCAGGCGCTGTCCCGTACGGCCGGACGTCTCGTCGCGGACGTCGGCGATGCCGTCGAGCTTGCCCTCCTTCACGCCGTCGGCGATCTTGAGGGCGAGGTTGTCCGGGTTGACCTGGTAGGGGAGCTCGGTGACGACGAGGCAGGTGCGGCCCTGGATCTCCTCGACCTCGACGACGGCCCGCATGGTGATGGAGCCGCGGCCGGTCCGGTAGGCCTCCTCGATCCCCTTGCGGCCGACGATGAGGCCGGCGGTCGGGAAGTCGGGGCCCTTGACCCGCTCGATCAGTGCCTCGAGCAGATCCTCGTCGGACGCGCCGTAGTTGTCCAGGTACCACCGGACGCCGTCGGCGACCTCGCGCAGGTTGTGCGGCGGGATGTTCGTCGCCATCCCGACCGCGATGCCGGCGGACCCGTTGACCAGCAGGTTCGGGTACCGGGACGGCAGGACGTCGGGCTCCTGCGAGCGGCCGTCGTAGTTCGGGGAGAAGTCGACGGTCTCCTTGTCGATGTCGCGCAGGAGCTCCATCGCCAGGGGCGCCATGCGGCACTCGGTGTACCGCATGGCCGCGGCGGGGTCGTTGCCGCGCGAGCCGAAGTTGCCGTTGCCGTCGACCAGCGGGTACCGCATCGACCACGGCTGGGCGAGCCGGACGAGCGCGTCGTAGATGGCCGAGTCGCCGTGGGGGTGGTAGTTCCCCATGACGTCGCCGACGACGCGGGCGCACTTGAAGTAGCCGCGGTCGGGCCGGTAGCCGCCGTCGTACATCGCGTACAGGACGCGGCGGTGGACGGGTTTGAGACCGTCGCGCACCTCGGGCAGCGCGCGCGCGACGATGACCGACATCGCGTAGTCGAGATAGCTCTTCTGCATCTCGACCTGGATGTCGACCGGTTCGATCCGTTCGCCCGGGTGTCCGCCCTCTGTGGTCACGTCCGTCACTCTCAAGACCTCTTCTGCTCGATGGGAAGGAAGTACGTCCGCCTGCGGGAGTCAGGCCGGGGAGCCGGCCCTGGCACGTACCTCAGATGTCGAGGAAGCGCACGTCCTTGGCGTTGCGCTGGATGAACTCCCGGCGGGGCTCGACCTCCTCGCCCATGAGCACGCTGAACAGCTCGTCCGCCTGGGCGGCGTCGTCCAGCTGGACCTGCAGCAGGACCCGGTTGTCGGGGTCCATGGTGGTGTCCCACAGCTCGTTGGCGTTCATCTCGCCGAGGCCCTTGAACCGCTGCACGAGGTCGCGGGGACGGGGGTCGCGCTTGCCCGCGGCGATCCCGGCCTCGATGATCGCGTCCCGCTCCGAGTCGGAGAAGGCGTAGTCGGCCTCGGTGCCCCGCGCGTCCCACTTGATCTTGTAGAGCGGGGGCTGCGACAGGTACACGTGGCCGGCCTCGATCAGCGGCTTCATGAACCGGAACAGCAGCGTCATCAGCAGGGTGTTGATGTGGTGGCCGTCCACGTCGGCGTCCGACATCAGGATGATCTTGTGATAGCGCAGCTTGGAGATGTCGAACTCGTCGTGCACCCCGGTGCCGAGGGCGGTGATGATCGCCTGCACCTCGTTGTTCTTCAGGATCTTGTCGATCCTGGCCTTCTCCACGTTCAGGATCTTGCCGCGGATCGGGAGGATCGCCTGGAAGTGCGGGTCGCGGCCGCCCTTGGCCGAGCCGCCGGCCGAGTCGCCCTCGACGATGTAGAGCTCGGACCTGGCCGGGTCGGTGGACTGGCAGTCCGACAGCTTGCCGGGCAGGGACGTCGACTCCAGCAGGCTCTTGCGCCGGGTCAGGTCACGCGCCTGCCGCGCCGCGACCCGCGCGCGCGCCGCCTGCGACGCCTTGTTGATGATCTCCTTGGCCTCGCCCGGGTTCTCCTCGAACCAGTCGCGCAGGTAGACGTTGCAGGCCCGCTGCACGAACGACTTGGCCTCGGTGTTGCCGAGCTTGGTCTTGGTCTGCCCCTCGAACTGCGGGTCCGCCAGCTTGATCGAGATGATCGCGGTGAGGCCCTCGCGGACGTCCTCGCCGGTCAGGTTGTCGTCCTTGTCCCGCAGCAGGCCCTTGTCGCGCGCGTACCGGTTGACGATCGTGGTGAGCGCCGCCCGGAAGCCCTCCTCGTGGGTGCCGCCCTCCGCCGTGTTGATGGTGTTGGCGAAGGTGTGCACCGACTCGGAGTAGGACGAGTTCCACTGCATGGCGATCTCGACCGACATGCCGGTGGCGTCGTCGTTGAAGTAGATGACGGACTCGTGCGCGGCGTCCTTGCGCGCGTTCAGGTAGCGGACGAAGTCCTCGATGCCGCCTTCGTAGTGGTACCGGACGACGTGCGGCTCGCCGTTGACGTGGTCGGGGCGCTCGTCCTGCAGCGTGATGGACAGGCCGCGGTTGAGGAACGCCATCTCCTGCATCCGGCGGGAGAGCGTCTCGAAGTTCCACTCGAGGGTCTCGAAGATGTCGGGGTCGGGCCAGAACGTGATGAGGGTCCCGGTCTCGTCGGTCTCCTCACCCTTCTGGAGCTCGATCTCGGGCCCCTGCCAGGTGTAGGACTGGCGCCACACGTGGCCGTCGGTGCGGACCTCCGCCTCCATCCGGGTGGACAGCGCGTTCACCACGGCCGAGCCCACACCGTGCAGGCCGCCCGAGACGGCGTAGGACTTGCCGTCGAACTTGCCGCCCGCGTGCAGCGTGGTCAGCACCAGCTCGATGGCCGGGCGCTTTTCCACAGGGTGCTCACCGACGGGGATGCCACGGCCGTTGTCGAGGACGCTGACGCCGCCGTCGGCCATGAGCGTGACCACGATGTCGTCGGCGTAGCCGGCCAAGGCCTCGTCGACCGCGTTGTCCACGATCTCGTAGACGAGGTGGTGCAACCCGCGCTCGCCCGTCGAGCCGATGTACATGCCCGGGCGCTTGCGAACTGCCTCAAGCCCTTCAAGGACAGTGATCGAACTAGCGTCGTACGCCAAAGGAGATCCTCCTGCCGGGGATGTCTGCCGCTCCGCGCCCGAGGGAGGCGCGGTGTGCCCCGTAACACACATGCGGGCACCCGGTCGGTGCTCTGGTCATGCTGGTCAGAGCCTCGGGCGCCCAATGACGGCGCAGCATCCTGAACCCGCATTCATTCTACCGGGTGACGAGGCGAAAAGTGGCACTCGCGAGCGCTGTGTGCGCGTGTGGCGGCCGAAGGGCCCCGGAGACACATCCCCCCATTGGGTCAGGGGGGTTATTTGGCCTACGTGGCGCTCGCCGCTGAACTGGACGACCCATCACCGAACAGATGTTCCCACCCGCCACTGACACATCGGCGCGGTCCGGGGCGTCGGCTCACCGGACGCGCCACGCACCCGTCCGGCGCGGCCCTGACGAGGGCCCCACCACCTTCACGCGGCGGACGGTGCCGTGGCCGAGTTCCTCGTTCAGCCGCCGCACGAGCGTGGACGACAGCAGGCGCAGCTGCGTGGCCCACGTCGTCGAGTCGGCGGCGACGGTGAGCTCGCCGTCCTCGAAGTGCTCGGGCCGGGTGTGCTCGGCCAGGTCCGCGCCGACGATGCCGGCCCAGTTGCCGAACACCCCGCCGACGGCGGCGCGCTGCTCCCACCCGCGCGAGGCCATCAGGTCGCGGATCGCCGCCCCGAACAGCTGGGGATCGCCGCCACGCCCGGGATCCCGCACGCGCCCGCCCCGTCCGGCGCCCTTGCGCTTGCCGCCCTGGCCGGGCATCGTGCCGCGCTTGAGCGCGTCCGCCTTGGCCTGGGCTAGCGCCTCGCGGGCCAGCTCGATCCCTGACTTGGCGGGAGGAGCCCCGTCTTCGGCGGACTTGTGCACATCCTGTGGATCACTCACTCGCTCGTCCCCTCGGAGTCACGAACGACCTGGCCGTCCGAGACGGTATACGAGCCCCCTGTCAGTTCGGCGGGGACGTCGGCGGGGACGGCCGCCGTGATCAGGACCTGCTCGGCCGGCGCCACCATCTCGGCCAGCCGGCTGCGCCGCCCGGTGTCCAGCTCGGCGAACACGTCGTCCAGGATGAGGACGGGGTCGTCGCCGTCCGCGCGGAGCAGGTCGAACGCGGCGAGCCGCAGCCCGAGCGCGAACGACCACGACTCGCCGTGGCTGGCGTAGCCGCGCGCCGGAAGCTCCCCGAGGCGCAGCACCAGCTCGTCCCGGTGCGGGCCGACGAGGCTCACGCCGCGTTCCAGTTCCTGCTTGCGCGACTCGGCGACCGCCTTCAGGATCTGCTCGGCCAGTTGTCCACGGTCTGTGGACAACTCCGCGTCCCCGAGGGAGCTCTTGTAGATCAGATCGGCCGCGTCACTGTGCGGAGCGAGCGCCGCATAGGCCTGTGCCACGAGCGGGCGCAACGCCCCAACGAGATCGAGCCGTGCCGCCAGGAGCTCCGATCCCATGCGCGCCAGATGCGAATCCCACACGTCCAGGGTGGCGAGCACCTCCGCGCCAGGGGAGCGCCGGTGCGCGGCCGCCGATTTCAACAGGGCGTTGCGCTGCTTGAGGACGCGGTCGTAGTCGGACCGCACGCCGGCGAACCGTGGCGCCCGCGCGGTCAGCAACTCGTCCATGAACCGGCGCCGCTCCCCCGGGTCGCCCTTCACGAGCGCGAGGTCCTCCGGGGCGAACAACACCGTCCGCAGCATCCCCAGGATCTCGCGCGGCCTGGGGACGGGGGACCGGTTGAGCCGTGCCCGGTTCGCCTTGCCCGGGTTGATCTCGAGCTCGATCAGCGCCTTGCGGTCGTCCTTCACCACCCCGGCCCGCACGATCGCCCGCGGCGCCCCGTGCCGGACGAGCGGCGCATCCGTCGCGGCCCTGTGACTGCCGTGCGAGGCGACGTACCCGATGGCCTCGACCAGGTTCGTCTTGCCCTGCCCGTTCGGCCCCACGAACGCGGTGACCCCCGGCTCCAAAGCGACCTCGGCGGCCGGATACGAGCGGAAGTCCTGCAACGAAAGGTGGGCGACGTGCACAACACACGAGCGTAGAGCCTCACCCGCCCCCCACCACACACCTCACCCACACGGAGGGCCTGTGCACACCCCGCCCTCCCAGGGGGGGCCGACCCCACTCCCAGCCTGGAACACACCGCCGGGAGCCGGGGCCGGAACCCACAACTGTGGATAACCGAGGATCAGACCGAGGGAGGGTTCACGTCGGCGCCGGGGGAGTCGGCGCCCTTGGAGGACTCGACGGCGTGGCCGCCGAACTGGTTGCGGAGGGCGGCTACGACGCGCATCGTGGGGGAGTCGTCCTGGCGGGAGGCGAAGCGGGCGAAGAGGGACGCCGTGATGGCGGGCAGCGGGACGGCGTGGTCGACCGCGGCCTGGACGGTCCAGCGGCCCTCGCCGGAGTCGTTGGCGTAGCCGCGCAGGTCGTCCAGCTCGGGGTCGTCGGCGAGCGCGCGGTTCAGCAGGTCGAGCAGCCAGGAGCGGATGACCGTGCCCTCCTGCCAGCTCAGGAACGTCTCCGGCACGTTGGTGACGATGTCGCTGGCCTCGATCAGCTCGTAGCCCTCGCCGAACGCCTGCATCATCGCGTACTCGATGCCGTTGTGGACCATCTTCACGAAGTGGCCGGCGCCGACCTTGCCGGAGTGGACGAAGCCGTACTCGCCCTCCGGCTTGAGCGTCTCGAAGATCGGCATCAGCCGCTTCACGGCGTCCTCGTCGCCGCCGACCATGAGCGCGTAGCCGTTCTCCAGGCCCCACACGCCGCCGCTGACACCGCAGTCGACGAACCCGATGCCCTTGGCGGCCAGCTCCTCGCCGTGCTTCCTGTCGTCCACATAGTGTGAATTACCGCCGTCCACGACGAGGTCGCCCTGTTCCAGGACCTCCCCCAGCTTGTGGACGGTCTCCGCCGTCGGCTTGCCTGCGGGGACCATCACCCACACGGCCCGCGGCGGGGACAACCGCTCGACCAGTTCCTCGACCGAGCCGACGTCGCTGACCTCCGGGTCGCGGTCGTAGCCGACGACGGTATGGCCGCCGCGGCGCAGCCGCTCGGCCATGTTGCCGCCCATCTTGCCCAGGCCGATGATGCCAAGCTCCATGAAACGCTCACTCTCCCCTGCGTGCCTGCCTGTGCGTGCCTGTCTGCCTCGTCCGCGGGGGCGCGGCTCCCCCGCGGACATCGCCACGGTGCCATGCCCTGGAGGGTGGTACTTATCCGGACAGACGGACCGGCATGATCAGGTAACGGTAGTTCGGGTTCTCCCCGTCCTGCGGCGGCTTTCCGGTGAGGACGGCCGGCTTGGTCGGGGTGGTGAAGGACAGCCGCGCCACGTCCGAGCCGATCGCGGAGAGCCCGTCGAGGAGGAACCCGGGGTTGAACGCGATGTCGATGTCCTCGCCCTCCAGGGACGCCTCCAGGCCCTCCACGGCCTGAGCCTCGTCGCCCGTCCCGGCCTCCAGGACGACCTCGCCCTGGCTGAACGAGAGCCGGACGGGGGTGTTGCGCTCCGCCACGAGGGAGACGCGCTTGACGGCCTCGATGAAGGCCGCGGTCTGGACCTCGGCGAGGCCCGCGTACTCGCTCGGCAGCAGCGAGCGGTACTTGACGAAGTCGCCGTCCAGCAGCCGGGACGTGGTGCGGCGGCCGCCGCCCTCGAAACCGATCATGCCTTCGCCGGTGCCGCCCGTCCCGCCGAGCGCGATCGACAGCTCCGCGCCGGCCGTCAGCGACTTGGCGGTGTCGGCCAGCGTGCGGGCCGGGACGAGCGCGACGGCGGAGAAGTCCGGGCGCTCGGGCTTCCAGTGCAGCTCGCGGACGGCGAGGCGGTAGCGGTCCGTGGACGCCAGCGTGACGGTCTCACCCTCGATCTCCACACGGACGCCGGTCAGCATGGGGATCGTGTCGTCCTTGCCCGCGGCGATCGCGACCTGGGACACGGCGGCGGCGAACTCGTCGCTGCCCACCGACCCCGCCGCGGGCGGCATCTCCGGCAGCGTCGGGTAGTCCTCCACAGGCATGGTGAGAAGTGTGAACTTCGCGCTGCCGCAGCGGAGCATCACCTTCGCGCCGTCCGTCGTCACCTCCACAGGGTGGGGAGGAAGGCTGCGCGAGATCTCGGCGAGGAGCCGCCCGGACACCAGCGCCGTCCCGGCCTCCTCCACGTCGATGTCCGTGGACACCTGGGCCGAGACCTCGTAGTCGAACGCGGACAGCTTCAGCCGGTCGCCGTTGCCCTCGCCCCCGGCGACGATGTGCATGCCCGCGAGGACCGGCACCGGGGGACGGACGGGGAGCGTGCGCGCGGTCCAGGCGACGGCGTCGGCCAGGGCGTCTCTGTCGATGCGGAACTTCAAAGGGACCCGCCTCCTGCAGGTGTCGGACAAGGGTGAGCTGATCTCGTCCGGGCCGGGGCGCTCGGTGCGCGTTGTCCCCAGGCCCTGACTTGAGATGGATCTTTTCTTGGATAGATAAGGAGAGCAGTACTAGTAATAGGGGCCGTGGATAGTGTGGACAGAGGCCGTTGTCCCAGGTGAGACCGCGTTTCTTTGTCCACCGGTGCTGTGCATGGGCCGTGGACGGCGCGACGGCGCCTGGGGACGGCGAAATCATCCCCACACGTCATCCTCATGTCATCCCCCGGTTATCCACGAGTTCTCCACGGGTATACAGCCCGTTCGCCTGCGCTGGGGACGCCGGGGCCGGTGATCTCCGGGGCCGTCCCCAGGCCGTCCCCAGCCCTTCCACCGGTTTTCCCCAGAAGGCCGGGCGGCGGTGCACACCCGGTCCACACCCGTCCACCGTTCATCCTCAGCTTCTCCCAAGGTTGCCCACAGGGTTATCCGCGAAAATCCCCAGAGTTTTCCACAAGTTGTGAGCAGCGCCGCCGATTCTCGGCTGACGCGCGCCTTTTGTCGGTTCTTTGCCTTGAGTTGGATGTGGACGGTGCGGGCGGGGCCCGTCCACAGGCGTGACGCAGGTCTGTCCACAGTGTGTACGAACAGGGGGATCAGCGCTTGCGGGCCTGGTGCTTGATGCGCCCCGTCAGCTCCGTGACCTGGTTGTATATGGCGCGGCGCTCGGCCATCAGCGACCGGATCTTGCGTTCGGCGTGCATGACCGTGGTGTGGTCGCGCCCCCCGAACTGCTGCCCGATCTTCGGAAGGGACAGTTCGGTCAGTTCGCGGCACAGGTACATCGCGATCTGCCGGGCGGTGACGAGCATCCGCGAGCGGGACGGCCCGCACAGGTCGTCGATCGTCGTCCCGAAGTACTCGACGGTCTGCGCCATGATCATGGCGGCGGTGATCTCGGGACCGGAGTCGTTGGGGATGAGGTCCTTCAGGACGATCTCGGCGAGCTTCATGTCGACCGACTGCCGGTTCAGGCTCGCGAACGCCGTGACCCGGATCAGCGCGCCCTCCAGCTCGCGGATGTTCGTCGCGATCTGCGAGGCGATGAACTCCAGTACGTCGGGCGGCGCGGCGAGGCCCTCCTGCCGGGCCTTCTTCTGCAGGATCGCGATCCGCGTCTCCAGTTCGGGCGGCTGGACGTCGGTCGTCAGGCCCCACTCGAACCGGTTGCGGAGCCGGTCCTCCAGCGTCACCAGCTCCTTGGGCGGGCGGTCGCTGGAGATCACGATCTGCTTGCTGGCGTTGTGGAGCGTGTTGAACGTGTGGAAGAACTCCTCCTGCGTCTGCTCCTTGCCCTCAAGGAACTGGATGTCGTCGACGAGGAGGATGTCCACATCCCGGTAGCGGCGGCGGAACCCGTCGGCCTTGCCGTCGCGGATCGAGTTGATGAAGTCGTTCGTGAACTCCTCGGAGCTCACGTAGCGGACGCGGGCCCCGTTGAAGAGGCTCTGCGCGTAGTGGCCGATCGCGTGCAGCAGGTGGGTCTTCCCCAGGCCCGAGTCGCCGTAGATGAACAACGGGTTGTACGCCTTGGCCGGCTGCTCGGCCACCGCGACGGCGGCGGCGTGCGCGAACCTGTTCGAGGAGCCGATGACGAACGTCTCGAACGTGTACTTCGGGTTCAGCCGTGCGTGCTCGGACGCACCGGACTGCTGTGCCGGCGCCGGCGCGGGCGCACGGGGGTCGGACGTGGGGCCTCGGGGGTCGGTGCCCTCCTCGTCCCGGAAGACGCCTTCGCCCCTGTAGGACTGCTCACCGCTCGAATAAGACTGTTCGGCCCCTGGATAGGGCTGTTCCCCGTTGGGGAACTTGTCGTCCGAGTGCCCGAGGGGGGCTTCATTCCCGGCGCGCTGCGGTTCGCGGCCCTGGGCCTCTGGGCGGCCAGGGCGCAACGGGCCGAGCGTCCGGTCGTTGAGGTGGGAGTGCGGCGGCCGTCCCTGGGGCTCGCCGCCGTAGCCTTCCTGCCCCCCGTAGCTCGGGTAGCCGCGGCCTTCGTAGGGCGCCGGCCCGCGTCCGCCGGGGCCCGCACCGTAGGCGGGCGGGCGGGGAGCAGGCGGGTACGATCCGCGGTCGTCGTCCTGAGCCTGTGGATAACCTCCGGGCATACCGGGGTTGTGGGTAACTCCCGACTGCGGCCGGTATCCCTGGTCTGTGTACGCCTGCTCTGGATACGGGCGGTCGGGACGCTCCGCGTAGGACGACTGATCTCCGTACGGTTGCTCCCCGTAGGGCTGCTCCGTATAAGAACGGTCCCGATCCCGGTCGCGCTCGTCGTGCGTCCGCTCGCCGTAGGGCTCGCCATAAGAAGGAGTGGGCTCGTGCAGACCGGGCCCTGCGCCCGGCCCCGGAATCGGCGCGGACAAGGGCTCGCCCGCGCCCGGACGGGCACCCCCAGGGGGCTCCGGCTGGACGGTCACCGCGACCCGGATCTCCCGGCCCAGTTCGCGGGAAAGGGCCTGCGTGATGAGGTTGCGCAGGCGCGTCTCAAGCGCGTCCTTGGCGAACTCGTTGGGCGCGGCGAGGAGCGCCGTTCCCTCGACGAGTGCCAGCGGGCGGACCATGGGCAGCCATGCGCGGTAGCTCGGCGACAGATCGCTCTCGGAGAGCGCGGTGAGGGTGCGGGCCCAGACCGATCCGAGATCCTGACCGTCCATGCGCAAGGTCCCCTCCCCACAACTCCGCCGAACGGAGCACCTGTACTGCCCGGCTTTCCCGCGGGGCCACACGCCTCACAGGACACTGCCGCGACGCGGAAGACTTACTCTCTCACGAGTTGTCCACAGAGTTGTCCACATGCTGTGCATAGGCATGGGGGACCCTGTGCAAAACCCGTGAGGCGGGTTCAGGGGTGCGCGGTCGGCAAGGGGCCGGCCTTCGTGAGGGCCGGTACGGGATGGTTCTCGAACGGGGGGCTTGAGGAACGCCGACATCGGATTCTTCGAAGGAAGTGTCGGCTCGCCTCGTCGACCTTAACCGGTGCCGGACACGGCCGCAACACGGTCACCATCGATCCCGCCCGTCCGACGGAGCCTCGTGACGGGAGCCCTGCGGCGGCCGCCTCCGTTTGACCGGCCCCCTGGATACCCCGTAACGTTCTGAGGTCGAGTCGCATCGACGGAGATGTCGCGTGCCCGCCGGCTGCCCCTCAGGAAAGCTCGGGTGGGCCCCCGCTGCGGGGGACCGTACGCGGCCCTCGGTGCGAGCCTTCGAGCGCCAAGTCCTCAGACGAACCGACCGCAGCACTGGAGCCTCAAGTGAGCAAGCGTACCTTCCAGCCGAACAACCGTCGTCGCCACAAGAAGCACGGCTTCCGGCTGCGCATGCGCACGCGCGCGGGCCGCGCGATCCTGTCGAGTCGGCGTGGCAAGGGCCGCGCCCGCGTCGCGGTCTGACCCACCCCTCATAGTGCTGCCGTCCGGAAACCGGATGCGGCGGCGGGACGACTTCTCGTTGGCCGTCCGGCGCGGTCGCCGCGCCGGACGGCCAACTGTCGTCGTTCATCTGCTACGCCCGGAAGAGTTCCGACCGGCGGCGGCGCGGCCGCTGGTCGGGTTCATCGTGGCGCGCACCGTCGGCAACGCCGTGGTCCGCAACACGACCCGGCGCCGGCTCCGCCACCTGATGCGCCCGCACCTCGACCGCCTGCCAGCGGGTAGCCTGCTCGTAGTGCGCGCCAACCCCCGTGCGGGAGTGGCGCGACCAGACGAACTGGCCGCGGATCTGGAGTCGGCGCTCGACCGGCTGCTGCGGCCCGCGTCCAAGGGGCGAAGATGAGGAGTCCGCAGGGGACCGAGTTCCCCGCGCAGCACCGGACGGGCCACCCGGGTCCCGTCGCGGCCTTGCTGATCCTTCTCGTCCGCGCCTACCGCCGCTTCTTGAGTCCCCTGCTCGGGCAGCAGTGCCGCTTCCAGCCCAGCTGCAGCGCGTACGGCCTGGAGGCCCTCCAGGTGCACGGGGCACTGCGCGGCACGTGGCTGACGGCCCGCCGGATCGCGCGGTGCCAACCTTTCCACCCAGGCGGCCACGACCCGGTACCGCCGAAGAAGACGCCGGAACAGCGCGCGGCGGCTTCCTCGAACTCAGGCCGCGAGGAGAGCGGTCCCGCCCTAGCAGAGCCCAAGGAGCTGCCCGGTGCTTGATTGGTTGTACGAGATCGTCTCTCAGCTCATCGTGTGGATCCACACGGGGCTCAGTACGGTCGTCCCCAAGGACAGCGGATGGGCGTGGGGCGGTTCGATCATCCTCCTCACCGTCCTCCTGCGGCTGCTCCTCGTCCCCCTCTTCGTGAAGCAGATCCACGCTTCGCGCAAGATGCAGGAGCTGAACCCGAAGGTTCAGGCGCTGCGCAAGAAGTACAAGAACGACAAGCAGCGCCTCAACCAGGAGGTCATGAAGCTCTACCAGGAGAACGGCGCCAACCCGCTCTCGGGCTGCCTGCCGCTCCTGGTGCAGATGCCCATCTTCATCGGGCTGTTCCAGACGCTGAAGCGGATCTCGGACGCCAAGCCGGGGCAGAGCGTCTTCGCCGTCTCGTCCGACCTGGTGGCGAGCGCGCAGAACGCGAACATCTTCGGCGCCCACATCCCGGACACGTTCCTGAACGCCTGGGGCACCGACCCCAAGAGCTGGACGGCGATCATCATCACCGGCATCGCCGTGGTGATCAGCTCCGTCACGACCTTCTTCACCGTCCGGGCCAGCATGAAGCGGCAGCCCGTCGCGGACGAGGCCAACCCGATGATGCAGGCGCAGAAGATGATGGTCTTCCTGGCGCCGCTGTTCGGCCTCTTCGGCCTCGGCTTCCCCCTGGGCGTCCTCATGTACTGGGTGACGTCCAACAGCTGGACCCTGGCGCAGCAGCACTACATCTACAAGCGGTACCCACCGCCCGGCACGAACGGTGAGGCCGCTGCGGCCACGGCCAAGACGGGGACCAAGACCGGCCCCAAGACCGCCGGGTCCAAGGCGGGGGCGTCCAAGGCGGGCGGGTCCAAGAACGGTGAGGCGGCGCCGTCGGGCATCAAGGCGAAACTGAAGAAGGAGCCGGAACCGGCCCCCGAGCCCGAGGACAAGCCGAAGGTCGTGCGCAACCAGCCGACCCGCAAGTCGCGCAGCAAGCGCAGCGGTACCCAGAAGCGCTAGTTTGGACCCCCGAGCATGTGCCGGAGAAGGAGACCCCGTTGAGCCAGACCGACACCACCGAGGTCGACGTCCAGGCGCTCGAACAGGAAGGCGAGATCGCCGCCGACTACATCGAGGGCCTGCTGGACATCGGTGACTACGACGGCGACATCGACATGGACGTCGAGGGCGAGCGCGCCATGGTCGCCGTCGTCGGAGGTGCCCTGGACGAGCTGGTCGGCAAGCGCGGCGAGGTTCTGGAGGCCCTCCAGGAGCTCACCCGGCTCGCCGTCCACCGCCAGACCGGCAACCGCACCCGCCTCATGCTGGACATCGGCGGCTACCGCGAGCGGCGCCGCGCCGAGCTGACCAAGCTCGGGACGGACGTCGCGAACGAGGTCAAGCAGTCCGGCGAGCCCAAGCCCCTCGCCCCGATGACCCCGTTCGAGCGCAAGATCGTCCACGACGCCATCGCCGCCGCGGGCCTCCGCAGCGAGTCCGAGGGCGAGGAGCCCGACCGCTACGTGGTCGTCTCCCCCGCCTGACCCTCACGGCTGCACACGGCCCCGACCGGATACCCGGTCGGGGCCGTCGCCTTTCCGAACAGGGCCGGCATTCTTCCTCGGGCATGAGAGGGCCCCGCGCCCTGGCCGGCGCGGGGCCCTGGGGAGCTCGGTGTGCACCGCCGCCCTGGCACACCGAGCAGGCTCTCGGTGCTACCGCCGTGCGGTCCGGCGCCAGCGGCGGCGCGGGACGGCGTCGCCGGTGTCGACCGTGTTCTGCACTGCCGGGTCCTGCGCGTTGGCGGGATCCTGCGCGTATCCCGGGTCCTGTGGATGGTTGTGCGTGACCCCCCTGTCCGCCGGGTGCTCGACCACACGTTCGACGCGCTCGGCGGGACGGCCGCCGGGCGGCGGCGGGTCCTCGATGATGTGCTCCTCGCGGATCACCGTCCCCGGCTCGTCGCCGTAGGCGGGATCGGCTCCGGCCACACGTCCGGCCGCGCGGCGCGGCCGGGTGTACTTGAGCGTGAATCCCATGCTGATCAGGCCGACCAGGATCAGGATCCATCCGACCATGTGGATGTCGAGGCCGCTGAGGTCAACGCGGATGGCGAAAGCCAGGATCGCCCCTAGGGCGATGAATGCGAGACTGACTCCGATTCCCATGTGTCGGAGCTCCTTCCGGGGGGACGGACGGGCGTCACGGCAGCCTGTACCCGGCCCTCGGCGATTATGCGGCGGGGTCATGTGGTTCTCGCCATAACGCAAGGGTCGTCCCACCCCGGTGTCCTGTTGTCCACGGGAACGTTGCGCGTGCACGGCAGCACCAGGTTTTGTGGAACGATTCGTCTGGTGGGGACTGCACGGGAGATATTCGGTGACGCGCTGCCGATCGCGGAGCGCTATGCGGCGTTCCTCGCCAAGGCCGGGGTCGAACGCGGGCTCATCGGACCGCGCGAGGCCGACCGGCTCTGGGAACGCCATCTGATCAACTGCGCGGTGGTCTCGTCGGCGATACCGCAGGACGCCCAGGTCGTCGACATCGGCTCGGGCGCGGGGCTCCCCGGCATCGTCCTGGCCATCGTCCGGCCCGACCTGCGGGTCACCCTGCTGGAGCCGCTGCTGCGGCGCACGACGTTCCTGAACGAGTGCGTCGAGATGCTGGACCTGCGGAACGTCGACGTCCGGCGGGCCCGGGCCGAGGACGTGACCGAGGAGTTCGCGGCGGACGTCGCCACGGCACGCGCCGTCGCACCCCTCGAACGCCTGGCCAGATGGGCGCTGCCGCTGCTGCGCCCGGGGGGCGAGCTCCTCGCGCTCAAGGGCGAGCGGGCCGCGACCGAACTGGAGGAGGCGGAGCCGGTCCTGAAGCGCTTCGAGGTGCGCTCGACGGAACTGCTGCAAGTCGGGCGCGGTATGGTCGATCCGCCGACAACACTCGTCCGTGTGGTCGCCGGCCGAGGAGAGGTTGTCGGGCGACGGCAGCGCGCCCCCCGGCGCGCCAAAGGGTCGAGGAAGAGGTCTTCATGAGCACGGGACCAGGACTGGGCAGGCCTGACCGCGCCGACGAATCCCCCGACGAACAGCCGTCCGGCCCGGGCGGGCTCGGCGCGGACGAGGGCGCCCCGGCGCCCGCCTCCGGGGGGACGCGGCCGGACCCGGGATCATCGCCGGGCACCGCTCCCTCCGGGCACGCGATGTGGGGTAACACGACGTCCGGTACGGCGGAGAACGTCGGCTATGTGCCGACGAACGCCGGCGCGCAGCCGCCGGGCTCGCGCACCGGACCAACTCAGGGGGAGTCAGAACTCGTGCGAGAGGCGCTGCGGGACGCCAAGGTTTCACATGAAACAGCCGTCACCGCGCTCAAGGCGATGGCGGGCCGCAGGGAACGGGAGTGGCCGCGACCCGACCGATGCCGGGTCATCACCATCGCCAACCAGAAGGGAGGCGTCGGCAAGACCACCAGCTCGGTGAACATCGCCGCCTCCCTCGCCATGCATGGCGCGCAGGTGCTGGTGGTCGACCTCGACCCGCAGGGCAACGCGTCCACCGCCCTCGGCGTCGAGCACCACGCCGAGGTCCCGTCGATCTACGACGTGCTGATCGAGGACATGGCGCTCGCCGACATCATCGTCCCGGCGCCCGAGATCCCCAATCTCTTCTGCGCGCCGGCCACGCTCAACCTCGCGGGCGCGGAGATCGAGCTCGTCTCCAAGGTGGCCCGTGAGTCGCGCCTCCAGCGTGCGCTGGACGCCTACGACATCGAGAAGTTCGACTACGTGCTGATCGACTGCCCGCCGTCGCTCGGCCTGCTCACCGTGAACGCCCTGGTCGGCGGCGACGAGCTGCTCATCCCGATCCAGTGCGAGTACTACGCCCTGGAGGGCCTCGGCCAGCTGATCAGGACCGTCGACCTCGTGAAGGCGCACCTCAACCAGAAGCTGAGGGTGTCGACCATCCTGCTGACGATGTACGACGCCCGGACCCGCCTCGCCGCGCAGGTCGCCGAGGACGTCCGGACCCACTTCGGCGACGTCGTCCTCAACACGGTGATCCCCCGCAGCGTCCGGGTGTCCGAAGCGCCCAGCTACGGACAGTCCGTCATGACCTACGACCCCGGTTCGAGCGGCGCCCTCGCCTACAGCGAGGCCGCCTCGGAGATGGCCCACGGAGGAGCTGTCCAGTGAGCCAGCAGCGACGCGGACTGGGCAGGGGCCTCGGTGCCCTCATTCCCACCGCCCCGCCCACGTCCGCCGAGCCGAACGGCGCGGGAGAGCCGGGATACCCCGGCGGTCCCGTCTCGGACGGCACGGCCGCTCCCGCATCCCCGCTCGAACCGGTCGCCGGAGCCCATTTCGCGGAACTGCCCGTCCGCTCCATCACGGTCAACCCGCGCCAGCCCCGCGAGCACTTCGACGATCAGGCCCTGGAGGAGCTCGCCGAGTCGATCGGCATCGTCGGGCTGCTGCAGCCGATCGTCGTCCGCAAATCCTCCGCGGAGGAGCACGACTACGAGCTCATCATGGGCGAGCGTCGCTGGCGCGCGTCGAAGATGGCCGGGCTGGACGTCATCCCGGCGATCGTCCGCGACACCGGCGACAACGACCTGCTCCGCGACGCGCTCATGGAGAACCTCCACCGGCAGCAGCTCAACCCGCTGGAGGAGGCGGCCGCGTACCAGCAACTGCTGCAGGACTTCGGCGCCACCCACGAGCAGCTCGCCACCCGGATCGGCCGGTCGCGACCGCACATCACCAACACGCTCCGCCTGCTGAACCTGCCGCCCGCCGTCCAGCGCCGGGTGGCGGCGGGAGTGCTGTCCGCCGGCCACGCCCGCGCGCTGCTCTCCCTCGACAGCGTCGAGGCCCAGGAGCACATGGCGCAGCGGATCGTCCAGGAGGGCCTCTCCGTCCGCGCACTCGAAGAGATGATCGCGCTCCGCGAGGTCGAGGACGAGCCGAAGGCGCCGCGCCAGGGCCGCCGGAAGCAGCCGGTCGCCCCCGGCCTCAGGGAACTGGCCGACCGGCTCTCCGACCGCTACGAGACCAAGGTCCGCGTCGACATGGGCCGCAACAAGGGCAAGATCGTCGTCGAGTTCGCCACCCTGGAGGACCTGGACCGCATCATCAAGTCCATGGCCCCCGACGACAACGGAGCAGACGACTCCTAGAGCCCACTCACCCCGAGCGCCCCGGACCCCTCAAGGCTCCGGGGCGCTTCTCGTTCCCGCCTCCACGTTTCCCGTGAAACATCCTCCACCTGGCGAGGGAGCTCTCCCGCAGGGAAGAGGATCCGTCCTGAGCAAGTCCGGCCTCCCCATGACCGAACGCCTTCTGCGAGGCCGCACGCTTCCGGCCTAGTCAGTGCCGCCGACAGAACCGGCCGCACCGGCGGCTGTCTTGCCGTGCCCAGCCTCACCAGACGCGGTGGCCACCGTCTGCCCGACCTCCCACCAAACGTGCAGGTATGGCGAGGCCGGACCCAGTGGAGTTCCCGGTGCGCCACCCCGTTCCGCGCGGGCGGCGCGGGGGCCCGGTCAGGTCGTCAGCGGGACTCGCTCGCGAAAACCCTGGCGCGGCTGGCGGGTTGACCGACGGCTGGCGTCCGGGGGTCCGGGGTCGGATTCAGGGCGAGTGGGGCGAAGGGCACACGGCGGCGTCGATAAGCGCGACGACCTCGGCGGTGGGCGCTTGAACGAGTCCCACCCGAGGTGGGCCCAGTAGGGGCCAACCCAGCACGGGCGCGCCATCTCTCGCAGTTGCCCCGCGTGCGCCCTTCCACGTACCAAGCCGGTCGGCTCAGCGACGTCCGGGCCCAACGCCGAACCGATCTGCCCATTGCCCGGGCACGCCACCTTGGCAGTAGCGCCGCGTGCGCCCCGATCGACGTGTCCAGCTGCTCGTGCTCGGTGGACGTCTCGGCACGACCTACCCACGGCCCGCGACACCGAAGTCCGGCAGCTAGGTGTGCGCGACCAGTGAACCGTCGATCAAGCCACGACGAACTTCTCCAGGAATGGCGGCGGAACCGTCCCACCCCACCGACGCCGCACAGTGCCGCAGCAACGCCGAGTTGGCGGCTGTGAAGGCGCACGGGCGGGCCGTCGATCTGACCGGCGCGCGGTGGGCGACCCTGCGGCCACTGCTGCGGTCCCCCAGCGGCAGGGGCCGGCCGTTGAGCCGACCAACGCCAGATCAAGAAACTGGTCAACCATCACCAAGATCATGACCATGTCTCCAGAGGACGGCAGGTCCACAGCGCAGCTCTGGTAGGCGCTCCAGCCCCCGGCCATACGAGGAGGGTGTTTCACGTGAAACTGAGGGTCTCCCGTTTTGAACGCCGGCTGAAGGACGATCCCCCGCAAACCGGCGGCATGGACCCCCGGCCCCCGAGTTGTGGGGCCAGGTGGCGCGGGCGACGTGGCTGGCGGTCCCCCTGAGCACGTGGCAAAGCTCGGCTCCCACCCTTGCGCGTGAGCAGCGTGATGGCAGATGCGGCCATCCGCCAGCGTCATCAAGCCTCTGCTGGCCGCCGACGTCGTCGACCGGCTTTACCTGTCCAAGTTCGCCGGTCTCCTGGCGGCGGTGCCTGACCGGACAGGACAACGGGCAGAACAGGCGGGCTGCGCGGGCACGCCGTTGCTCTGGACGGCCAGGAGTCGGCCCGCTCCCGCGGCTGAGGAGAGGCAGCCATCCGCAGCCGCCCATGCGGTTGGCAAGGGCAGCCGCTCGGAGCCTCGCGGCGCGGTAGGGGTGGGCGTGCGGGGCTGGCGCAGTCGCTTCTTGTCCCCGTCCTGGTAAGCCGGGCGGCCCCGCGCGGCACGGGCGCAATGTTGGTGCCGCAGAATCTGGTGGGCAAGTTTCACGTGAAACCTGCCTACCTGTGGGCCCAAGGGTCCGGGCGCAGGCGGCGCATGACGCCCCAGCCGTCACCATGGGGTGGCCTTGACCATGTGCCCGTGGGCGCACCGCCCAGAGCCTTCGCTATGTGGACCTACCCTTCACGCATTGCGGCCGTGAAGCGGGAGCTGGGGGGCGGGACGGGCCCTGCATGTTGCGGGTGGCCGCCCGTAGACGCGGGCCGCCGGCGCCTGGCGGGCGCAGAACACGCGCCGATGTGTTCGGAGAAGCCCGCTTTGCGCTCCTCAACTTCGGTCTAACGGGCGAGGGCGGTCGCCGAGGAGTAGAGAGTCCTGTCCTCTGCGCACACCTGGCGTCTCGCTCACCGGCGTATCGCGAGGCGGATGCCGGTCGCGTATGGGGACGGTCAGTCGTTGGTGTGATGCCGCATGGTCAGGCGCTCGCCAGGAGCCGTCGAACACAGCCTCGGTGCTGTCCCATGAATTGGGCAAACTGTATGGAGTGGATCCCTGTTCCCGCCGACCTCCAGCCCCGGAACCTCTGCCGGACCGTGCAACTCAGCGGGCTCCCCTGCCTAGGCCGGGACTCGGACGGTTCCCAACGATTTGGCCGACCCGCTTGTGAGCGGCGCCGCTGGGCGCGTCCTGCTTGGTCGCGCTGGCGTGGTCGATAACTCCCCTTGGCCCGGATGTTTCGGCGCCATCGCGGCCGCCCGGAACAGAGCCACCACCATCGAAGAGAAGCTGTCCGCCGCGATCACACCCACGTCGGGGTCGCTGGCCATCTGATCGAACTCGACATATTGGTCGGCGGGCAAGCTGCTGAAGCCGAGCGCCACGTGCGCCCCGGTGCGCACCGCAGCCCAGACGTTCTCCTCGACCGCTGCGGTGCTGGTGTACTCGACGAGCACGTCGACCCGGGGGCACCGCGTCCAGCGCGTCAGCGAACGGGGCCGTAGACCGCGCCCGTACTCCAAGGGAGCTGACGACCTTCTCCAGACTCTTCCTCGCCGCAGCCCCCGACGCCCCGGCGTTGAGCGTCGACTGGTCGGCCCCCTCGATCGTCGCAAGAATCGGCAGCACCGTCCCAGCCGGTAATCCCGGCAAGCCACACATGGATCGGCCCGGACGCCGATTGGTGCGGGACATCCGGGTACGCGCGACGCCGTCGCTTCTGCACGACAGGGACGGCGCTCACCGATTTGGCCGTGGTCGGACTTGGCCCTCTGGAAGTGGGCGCCCTGTCGCGTCGAGAACGGAGTCCCGATCCTGCAGCGGCGTCCATCGCCGGGTGTGCTGGTTGACCGCGAATGGTGGGCTCACCGTGAGCCGGGGAACTAGCGCTCGGAGGCGTCTGCCGGGTTGGCCCCATGCGAGGACTGCGCTGTTTCACGTGAAACGAGGGCGGGACTCCTGCGAGCCGTTACGTATGTGGCGGTTTGCTGGCCTTCGCGCGGCGAACTTCGGCGCCCCTGTGAGGAGGGGGCTTCTGGTGTCGTGGGGCGGTGCCCTGCCGCCCTGCCGTCCTGCGGTTTCGAGTTCGGTCAGGTTCGCTGGGCCGTGGCTTGTGCCCTGTAGGAATAAAGGTCGGATCGAGGGACCGTCGTGGCCGGCCGCCATCGACCACGCAGGCTCAGGTTGAGGCCGGTGTGCGGGGACGGGGTCAGCGGAGATGGGAGCGGAGGAGGGATTCGCAGACTTCGCCCAGGTCCAGGTCGGCGACGCTGATGGCTCGGGGGAGGAGGCTGGTTTCCGTCATGCCGGGGGCGACGTTGACCTCCAGGAAGTGGACTTCGCCGTCGGGGGAGACGATGAGGTCGGTGCGGGAGAGGTCGCGTAGGCCGAGGGCGCGGTGGGCGGTGATGGCGGCGGCGGCGGCACGGGCGGTCGCTTCGGGGGTGAGGCGGGCCGGGGTGATGAACTCGGTGTCGCCGGCGTCGTAGCGGGCCGTGTAGTCGTAGCGGCCGCCGGGGGCGATGATCTCGACGGCGGGCAGGGCGGTCGGGGCGCCGTCGAGATCGATGACGCTGACCGCGACCTCGGTGCCGCCGATGTAGCGCTCGACGAGGGCGGCGTCGCCGTAGGCGAAGCAGCCGACCATGGCGGCGGACAGGTCGGACGCCTCGTGGACGACGGAGGCGCCGAGGGCCGAGCCGCCGCGGGTCGGCTTCACGAACAGGGGGAGCCCGAGGCCGCGGACGATCTGGTCGAGGACGGACGCCGCGCCGAGGTCGTGGAAGACCTCCTTCGGCAGGGCGACGGAGTCGGGCGTCCGCAGGCCCGCGCGTCGCACGACGGACTTGGCGGTCGGCTTGTCCCAGACGACACGACATGCGTCCGGACGGGCGCCGACATAGGGGACGTCCAGGAGTTCGAGGACGTCGCGGATCGAGCCGTCCTCCCCCGCCGCGCCGTGCAGCACGGGGAAGACGACGTCCGGCGGGTCGTCGGTCAGGGAGTCCAGGAGTGTCGCGTCGGCGTCGCGGAGTTCGACCGGGATGTCGCGGGCACGCAGCGCGTCGGCGACGCGTCGTCCGGAGCGGAGCGAGACCTCCCGCTCGTAGGAGAGTCCTCCGGCGAGAACGACGACATGCCCGAGTTCCAAGATGACTCCCGTTTCACGTGAAACAAGTCAGACGATGCCCGGGCCCGGCGTCTGGACACCGGTGGACGAGCCGCCGCCGGTGGGCCCGAAAGTGTCCCGGAGACGGATCTCCTGCTCCACCACTCCGGCCAGCCGGCGGACGCCCTCACGGATCCGGTGCGGCTCGGGGAAGCAGTAGGACAGGCGCATGTGCCGGTGGCCGGTGCCGTCCGCGTAGAAGCCGGTACCGGGGACGTAGGCGACGCGCTCGGCGATCGCGCGGGGGGCCATCGCCTTGGCGTCCAGCCCCTCGGGGAGGGTGAGCCAGACGAAGAAGCCGCCGGCGGGGCGCGTCCAGGTGCAACCGTCGGGCATGAGTTGGTCAAGGGACTCCAGCAGCGCGTCACGGCGCGTCCGGTACAGCTCGCGGAAGTCCTTGATCTGCTCCCGCCACGGCTGGGTGGTGAGGTACTCGCGGACCGCGAGCTGCGAGAAGTTCGACGGGCACAGGATCGCGGACTCGGCGGCCAGCACGAGCTTCGCCCGCACCGCGTGCGGCGCCAGCACCCAGCCGACGCGGAGCCCGGAGGCGATCGTCTTGGAGAACGAGCCGAGGTAGATGACGCGGTCGGCGTCGTCCGCGCGCAGGGCCCGCATGGGCTCGCCGTCGAAGCCGAGGAGCCCGTACGGGTTGTCCTCGATGATCAGCACGTCGTACTCGGCGCAGATCTCCAGGATCTGGGCGCGGCGGGCCGTGGTGAGGGTGACGCCCGCGGGGTTCTGGAAGGTCGGGACGGTGTAGAGGAACTTGACGCGTCGTCCCTGGGCGCGGAGGCGGGCGAGGGTCTCGCGCAGCGCGGACGGCACGAGGCCGCCCTCGTCCAGCGGCACGTGCACCACGTCGGCCTGGTAGGCGGCGAAGGTGCCGAGCGCGCCCACGTAGGACGGGGCCTCCGCGACGACGACGTCGCCGGGGTCCACGAAGATCTTCGTAATGAGGTCGAGCGCCTGCTGCGCGCCGACGGTGACGACGACGTCCTCCGCGGACGCCTGGACGCCCTCCAGGGACATGACCTCGCAGATGTGCTCGCGGAGCTGCTCGTCGCCCTGGGCGGAGCCGTACTGGAGTGCTTCGGCGCCCTTGCCGGCGACGAGTTCGCCGATCATCCGGCCGACGACGTCGAGGGGGAGCGCCGAGACGTAGGGCGCGCCGCCCGCGAGCGAGACCACCTCGGGGCGGGCGACCATCGCGAACAGGGCCCGGATCTCCGACGGCACCATGCCGGCGGCACGGGCGGCGTAGCGATCGGCATAGGCATCCGTACGCGAGTGCTGTTCCACGAGGCCACCTCCGAGGCGATTCGGCTTCCCTGCAAACTACGTCATGACCACCGCGGCGAGACGCGTGGGTGTGGCGTGCCGCGGCATTGGGGAAACTCCTGTCCGATACGATGCCCGCGGGTCCCGGATGGTTGCCGGGAACTTCCGCCGCCACGGGTCCCGGGCCGGCGGGCGAGGATCGCAGCAGGGGGTGCCGACCCGGTGTCGCGTCGTCTCGTCAACATCACGCTCGACAATCTCGATGATCTGCCGCACCGCTGTCGCGGCTGCGTGTTCTGGGAGCTGGACCCGGTGAGCCGGGACCGGGCTCAGGAGAGCGGCGACGCGGGCCTGGAGAAGGAGGCGTGGGTCTCCTCCACCCTCCTGGAGTGGGGCAGCTGCGGCAAGATCGTCTACGTGGACGACGTCCCGGCGGGGTTCGTCATGTACGCCCCGCCGCTGTACGTGCCGCGTTCGGTGGCGTTCCCGACGAGCCCGGTGAGCGCGGACGCGGTGCTGCTGATGACGGCGCACGTCCTGCCGGAGTTCTCGGGCGGCGGCATCGGCCGGATGCTCGTCCAGGGAGTCGCGAAGGACCTGACGCGGCGCGCCGTGAAGGCGATCGAGGCGTTCGGCGACCTGAAGGGCGAGGAGGGCGGGTGCATGGTGCCCGCCGACTACCTGCTGTCGGTCGGGTTCAAGACCGTCCGGCCGCACCACCGGTACCCGCGGCTGCGGCTGGAGCTGAAGTCGGCGCTGTCGTGGCGTGAGGACGTCGAGGTGGCGCTGGAGCGGCTCCTGGGCTCCATGACACCAGAAGGGGTGCTACGGCCCGTCTGAGGCCCTCTGAACGGCGCGTGGCCCGCACTCCGGGTTCGGAGGTACGGGCCACGCGTTTCGCGCTCGCCGCGGGAGACGGGAGGCGGTTCGGAGAAGGCTCAGATGAACTCGGCGAGATCCCTCAGCAGGGCGGCCTTCGGCTTGGCGCCCATGATCTGCTTGACGACCTCTCCGCCCTTGTAGACGTTCATCGTCGGGATCTGCATGACGCCGTACTGCTGCGGAACCTGCGGGTTCTCGTCGATGTTCAGCTTGACGATCTGGAGCTTGTCGCCGTGCTCCTTGGAGATCTCCTCCAGGATCGGCGCCACCATCCGGCAGGGGCCGCACCATTCCGCCCAGAAGTCGACGAGAACGGGCTTGTCGCTCTCCAGGACCTCGGACGCGAAGTCGGCGTCGGTCACGGCTTTCATCGGTCTCCTTCGGTTCTCGCGTGTGGGCGGGGACGCTCCCCCGCCCGTGCAGCCCACCGCGACGGCTTCGGCCCGGCGTCCGCCGGGCCGGCGTCGCGAGGCCGGTGGGGCGGTCAGGCTTGCGGGACGGTCTCGGCGGCGTCCTGGTCCTGCAGCCAGCGCTCGGCGTCGATGGCGGCCGAGCAGCCGCTGCCCGCGGCGGTGATGGCCTGCCGGTAGATGTGGTCGACCACGTCGCCGCAGGCGAACACGCCGGGGATCTTCGTCCGCGTCGTGGGTGCGTCGACCAGCAGGTAGCCGTCGGTGTCGGTCTCCAGCTGCCCGGCGAACAGGTCGCTGCGCGGGTCGTGGCCGATCGCGATGAACAGCCCGGTGATCTCCAGGGCGGACTCCGCGCCGGTCCTGGTGTTGCGGACCGTCACGCCGGTCACCCGGTCGTCGCCGTGGATCGCGGCGATCTCGCTGTCCCACAGGAACTTGATCTTCTCGTTGGCGAACGCCCGGTCCTGCATGATCTTGGACGCGCGCAGCTCGTCCCGCCGGTGCACCACGGTCACCGAGCGGGCGAACTTGGTCAGGAAGATCGCCTCCTCCATCGCGGTGTCGCCGCCGCCGACGACGGCGATGTCCTGCTCGCGGAAGAAGAACCCGTCACAGGTGGCGCACCAGGAGACGCCGCGGCCGGACAGCCGCTTCTCGTCCGGCAGCCCCAGCTCGCGGTATCCGGAGCCGGTCGCGACGATCACGGTCTTGGCGAGGTAGGTCTCGTCGCCGACCTTCACGACCTTCGGGTCGGCGGTCAGGTCGACCTCGGTGACGTCGTCGGTGATGAGCTCGGCGCCGAAGCGCTCGGCCTGCTTGCGCAGGTTGTCCATCAGGTCGGGGCCCATGATGCCGTCGGGGAAGCCGGGGAAGTTCTCCACGTCGGTGGTGTTCATCAGCGCACCGCCGGCCGTCACCGAACCCTCGAACACCAGCGGCTTCAGGTCACCGCGGGCCGCGTAGACGGCGGCCGTGTAGCCCGCAGGACCGGAGCCGATGATGATGACGTTACGGACGTCGCTCACAGTTCTTGCCTCTCCTCGTTGGCCGTCGGTGCCGCTCCGAGCCGGCCTCACAGTCGCGTCAACCGATCCTAGGGCCCGCTGATTCCCCGGTACGCGGCGCCGGGCCGCCCACCAGCGGCACGAGGGTCCGGGCGGCGCTCTAGGCTGTGGCCCATGGCACGCATTCTCCTCCTCCACTCGATGTACGGGCTCCGGCCCGCGGTGCACCAGGCGGCCGACCGGCTCCGTGCCGCCGGGCACGAGGTGCACACCCCCGACCTCTACGACGGGCGCGTCGTCGACGACGCCGAGGCCGGGATCGAGATCAAGGACGAGATCGGGCGGGACGAGCTGCTGCGCCGCGCCGTCGTGGCGGCCGCGCCGCTCACCGGGGAGGGCGGGCTCGTCTACGCGGGGTTCTCGCTCGGCGGATCCATCGCCCAGAACCTCGCGTTCGCCGACGACAAGGCGGCGGGGCTGCTGCTGATGCACGGCACGTCCGACATCGCGGAGGACGCGTCCACCGACATCCCGGTGCAGCTGCACGTCGCCGATCCCGACACCTGGGAGCCCGTCGACTGGCTCAACGCGTGGTACCTGCAGATGCGCAAGGCGGGCGCTGACGTGGAGGTGTTCCGCTACCGCGGTGCGGGCCACCTGTTCACCGACCCGGACCTGCCCGACCACGACGCCGAAGCGGCCGAGCGGGCCTGGACGACGGCCCTCGACTTCCTCGCCTCCCTCTGACGACGCGCCCCGGTCGCCGCAACCGCCGAGAAGCCCGGCACTACCGCCGCTGCTCGACGAACTTCGCAGGAAGTCCGGGCGTCCCATAGAGAGCAGGACGTCTCGGGCAGCCCATGTGCCATGTGAGAGGCCATGGACGGGGTCGGCCGTCCATGGCCTTCAGATATACGGGCGCCCGGTCAGGGCTTGGCGGTCAGGCGTTCTTCAGCTGCTTCAGCAGGTGATGGGCCTGCGGGGAGCAGTCCGGTCCGACGACCCAGATGTTCCGCTTGCCCGGCCGGTCGCCGTTCACCGCGATGATGATCGCGGGCTGTCCCTCGTATTTCGCCTGGTCGACGAGCAGAAGCGACTGCTCGCCGGCGACGCCGGTGACGCAGCCGCGGAGCCGCGGGTCGGGCGCGGCGGCCTCCGAGCGCATCTTCTGCTCGCCCGTCACGATGCCGCCGACCTGATCGCCCAGCGTGCCCGACCGGTAGTCGGTGCCGCTCTGAGCGACCTTGAACGTGGGCGCGGGTTCTCCGGGAGCCACCTTCGGCACCCCCGACCCCGAGCCGGAATCGGTCAGGGAGCGGTGCGGGGCCGGGTGCCGTGCCGCGCTGTCGCTGCTGCTCGCGCCGTCCATCGCGATCTTGCCGACCGTCGCTCCGCCGCCGAGCACGACCACCGTCGCCGCGGCCGCCGACAGTATCCGCCAATGCCGCCTTCCGCGCCGTTGCTCCAGGCTCGCCACGGTGGCGGTGTGCATCGACTCCGCCGCGATGGCGGTGTCGATGCGTTCGGCCAGTTCGGCGGGCATGGACGGCACCGGGGCCTCCGCCAGGATCCGGGAGACGTCCGCAAGGTCGGCGGACAGGTCACGGCAATCGGCGCAGGTTTCGAGGTGTGCGTTGACGGAGGCGGCTTCGTCGTCTTCGAGAAGTCCCTCGGCCAGGTCGGCCAAGACGTCGTAGTCAAGGTGCGCGGGGTTCACTTGGGCATGCCACCTCCTTCCACACCTCCGACGTTCCTGGGCTCGCGTCGGTTCCGGTGGTGGACGAGAAGGGGCGCGAGCCGGGCGCGGCCCCGCGCGCACCGGCTCTTGATCGTTCCGGGCGGGACCTCCATGACCTGCGCGGCGTCGTCTACGGAGTAGCCCATCATGTCGACGAGGACGAGGGCGGCCCGCTGCTCGTAGGGCAGCTGCTCCAGGGCGGTGCGGACGTCGAGGGAGACGCCGTGCGCGTCGGTCGGGTCGGGCATCTTGGGCGCGACGGCGTCGAACGTCGCGTCGTCGCCCATCGGCGTCGCGGGACGGACGGACTTGCGCCGGACGCGGTCGAGGCAGGCGTTCACCACGATGCGGTGCAGCCAGGTGGTGACGGCGGCGTCCCCGCGGAACCGTCCGGCGGCGCGGAAGGCCGAGAGGCACGCGTCCTGCAGCGCGTCCGCCGCCTCCTCCGGGTCGCCCAGCGTGCGCAGCGCGACCGCCCACATGCGGTCGCGGTGGCGGTGCACGAGTTCGGCGAAGGCGTGCGGATCCCCCTGTGCGTGCCGGGCGAGGAGCTCCTTGTCGGGTACTTCGCCTACGCGAGGCATGCTCACCGACGTCATGAGCGACCGCTTTCTCGTTCGGGACGCCCGGTCGGCGCCGGGCATCGGCGACCGGCTGCTGAGGTAGGCACCACGTGATCCTGGGGGGCGAGGGGACAAACTGCTCACAGGCACGATACAGACATGCGCCGCTCCACGTCACAGCTCACATCGGCCCCCTGCCGGAACGTGATCAGCCGGCCGCCCCGTAGACGGCGATCTCGCCGAGCCGCCCCTTGAACGGCCCGCCGGGCAGCTTGGTGAACCAGACGAGCACGTACCGGCCTGTGGCCTGCGGGTTCGCGGCGAAGGCCACTTCGCCGCCGTTGGGGGCCTGCTCCCCGACGCGCTTCAGGTCGGTCGGGGACTGCGAGTCGCCGACGCGGACCTGCAGCACCCCGCCGCTCACCGGGGAGTAGACCTTCACGTTGGCGACCTTGACGGGCTTGCCCATGTCGAGCAGGACGCCGAGGCCCTTGGAGTAGCGGCCGAAGTCGGAGTCGGCGTAGCTCTGGGTCTCCCAGGAGCCGCTGGGCTTGCCGTCGATGACGGACGCGAGGTTCTTGCCGATCGCGCCGTCGACGTGGCCGCCCACGGGGCGTTCGGCGGGCGAGACGCCCTGCGGGGCGAGCTTCGCGACGGACGGCTTGGGCGGCGCGCTCGTCTGGGAGTTGTCGGTGGCGCCGCCGCCCTTGGGGTCGTCGTCGCCGCCGGTGCCGGACAGCGCCCAGGCGCCGAGCCCGACGATGACGGTCAGCGCGGCCGCCGCGATGCCGATCAGGGCGGGGTTGGCCGGACGCTTGGGGCCGCCGTGGCTGTGCGCGGGCGTCGTGCGGGTGGAGGTGGACGGCGGTGGAGGCGGGGAGGCGTGCCGCTGGGCGCGCGCACGCGGCGGCGGGACGTGCGAGGCCGCGGGCGGCTCGGGCGCGGGCTGCCGGTGCGGCTGCGTCGGCGGCGCCTGCTGGGGCGCGGGGCGCCTCGGCGGCGTCTGCCGCGGGGACGCCGGCGGAGCGTTGCCGAGCCCGGCGAACAGCGGCAGCGGGGTGCGCGGGACGCCGCGCAGCGCCTTGGCGAGGTCGGCGGGGGTCGCGAGCGGCTCGCCCGTGCCGATGCCGAGGCAGCGGCAGACGATCGAGTCGACCCCGTGCGAGATGCCGGCCTGGACCTGGCGGGGCGCGTGCGGGACGCCGTCGGACGCGGGCGCGGCGGGCAGCGCGGAGCCGTCCTCGTCGCCGGGCCAGTGGGCGGTGAGCGCCGCGTACAGCATCCGGCCGAGGCCGCGGACGTCCTCCGCGGCGGAGTCGTCGGAGCTGCGGTCGCACAGGACCGCGTCCGTGGCGACGCCGAGGATCTTGACGGTGCCGCCCGTCGTCCAGACCAGGTCGCGGGGGGTGAGGCAGAGGTGCGAGAGCCCGGCGGCGTGCGCGGCGGAGATCGCCTCGGACGCCTCGTACAGCAGCGTCGCGGCGCGGCCCGGCTCCAGCGGGGCCTTGGAGAGCATGCCCTCCAGGGGCTCGCCGGCGACCCATTCACTGACGATGTAGGCGCTCTCCCCCGAGTCGTCGGCGTCGAACACCTGGGTCAGGCGGGGGTCGGTCAGCCTGCTGGCCGACCGTGCCGACGTGACCGCCTCGGCGATCCGGGGGAACTCGGGGTCGAAGGTGCGGACGGCGACCGCCCGCGCGAGGATCTCGTCGATGGCCTTCCAGAGCGACGAGCCGCCCGAGTCGCTGATGCGCTCCTCGAGCCGGTAGCGGCCGGCGAGTCGGGTGCCGGGCTCGATGACTGACGTGCTCACGGCAACGTCCTGCACAGGTGGTCAGATCCCATGTTCGTGGCGTGGCAGCTTACGCCTCCGACCCTCCTCTTTTGCGTTCCCCAGGGTGTCGCCCCGCAGGCCGTAGTCCCCCACATGGTAGTGGTTACTCGCGCGAGTGGCCGCCTTATCGCCGCGCGTCCTTTTTTACTTTGCGCGTCCCGGCAGCCGGCGTGCGAACGTGGCGATGGTCGTCTGGATCTCCTCCACGCGCATCAGCTTGGCGAACAGCACGTACAGCAGCCCGCCGCCGACGGACCCGGCGACCAGGGTGGCCAGTGCGGGCAGCATCGTGTCGGTGCCGCCCAGGGCGTCCGCGATCGTGTGCGCGGCGTAGGCGAACCCGATCAGCGGCCAGATCGCGACGAGCAGCTTGAGATGGCCGCCGACGATGCGGCGGCCGTCGATGCCGCCGAGCTTGCGGCGCAGCACCAGCCAGCAGGTGATCGTCCCGACCAGGTTGGTGACGGCGAACCCGCCCGCGATGCCGACCACGATCCACTTGACGTCGAGGACGTTGTAGGCGGTGAACGCCATGATGATGTTGGCGGTGGTGACGACGAGGCCGACCAGGGCGGGCGTCCGGGTGTCGCCGTGGGCGTAGAAGACCCGCAGCATCAGCTGGTAGACGGAGAACGGGACGAGCGCGAGCGCGAACATCTGCATGACCCGCGCGATCACCAGGGCGTCGGCGGCGGTGGTGTTGCCGTGCGCGAACAGCACGGTGGTGATCTCCGGTCCGAGCACCAGCATCAGCGCCGCCGCCGGCATGATGATCACCGAGGAGAGCCGCAGCCCGCTGGAGAACGCGGCGCGCACGTCGGCGGTCTTGCCCTCGGCGGCGAACCGGCTCATCCGCGGCAGCAGCGCGGTGATCACCGACACCCCGACGATCGCGTAGGGGAGCTGGAAGAGCTGGTAGGCGTTGAAGTACGGGGTGTACCCGTAGCCCTCGCCGAGCCCCTGGTCGAAGGCGAGCTTGCCGGCCCGGTTCGTCAGCGCGGTGACGACGGCGAGCGCGACCTGGGTGGCGACGACGTACAGCAGCGTCCAGCCGGCCATCCGCCCGACCTCGCCGAGCTCGCCGCGGCGGAAGTCCAGCCGGGGCCGCCACCGGAACCCGACGCGGCGCAGCGACGGCCACAGCGCGACCGTCTGCAGGACGATCCCGCCGGTCGTGCCGACGGACAGCAGCATGAGCTGCTGGTCGGAGATGGTGGACGGGTCGACGCGGCCGGTGGTGACCGCGAGGAACGCGCCGCCGACCGCGATCACGACGATGTTGTTCAGAACGGGCGCCCACATCGGGGCGCCGAAGCTGCCGCGCGTGTTGAGCACGGCCCCGGCGAACGCGCCGACGCCGTAGAAGAACAGCTGGGGCAGGAAGAACCGTGCGAACAGGACGGCGACGGCGCGCTGGTCGCCGGTGTAGCTGCCCGCGAGGACGTCGATGAACAGCGGCGCGAGCAGCACCGCCACGACGGTGAGGACGGCGAGCCCGATCACCGCGAGGGTGAACACGCGCTGCTCGTACTGCTCCCCGGCGGCCCGGTCGCGCTGCTTGGCCCGCACCAGCAGCGGGACGATGACGCTGGTGAGGATGCCGCCGAGCAGCAGGTCGTAGATCTGGTTGGGGATGGTGTTGGCGGTGTTGTAGGCGTTGGCGACCAGCCCGGTGCCGAGCGCGGCGACGATGACGGCGGTGCGCAGGAAGCCGGTGATGCGGGACGCGAGGGTCCCCACCGCCATGATCGCGCCGGACTTCAGGATGCCGGACGAGCCCTTGCCGTCCTGCGGCGGAGGCGTGTCCACGACCGTGGTGTCGGCGTCCGGGGCGCTCCCGCCGGGGAGGGGGATGTCAACCACCGTCTCCGCGGCGATGTTCCCCGCGCCCGGCGGCCGGCCCGTCGGCGGCGGGCCCGGGTACTGCGGCGGGGTCCTCGGGCCAGGAGTCTGCGGGCCCGGCCGCCGGCCCTGCGGGATCGGCCCCTGCGGGCGCGGTCCCTGGGGCGGGGGTCCCTGGGGCGGCGGGCCCGGCGGGTACCCCTGGGGGTCGCCCTGCGGCGGGTAGCCCTGTCCCGGGCGCCCCGGAGTATTCGGCGGAGGGTATCCCGGGCCCTGGGAACCAGGGCCCGGGGAGCCCGCCCCCTGGTTCCCCTGTCCCTGTCGATCCCATTCCGGTCGACCCGTCACCGGCTGCCTCCGCTTTCCGGCGGCGCCTCGCTCTGATGGCCCGCACTCCGACGCCCACGAAGAGTACGGCAAGTCCGCCGCCCGTGATGAGCAGGGCGAGCCGCCCGTATCCGGTCGTGGTGACCGTGATGGTCTCGCCGTCACCGTACGTCCGGCCGCCCGCGCCGGGAATCTGCAGATCGAGACGGACGCCGAAGTTGCCGTTCCCGGCCGCCTGCGCCGGGATCCACCGCTGGGCCCGCTCCCCGGGCCCGAGCTCGATCACCGCGTCGTCGGGCTCCAGCTCGCCGAGCTTGAGCTTGGCGGAGTTCTCCGAGGTCACGACGAGCCGGACCTTCACCGACTGGTCGCCCAGCGTGTTCTCGACCAGGACGGGCAGCTTGCCCGAGCTGCCCCCCATCAGCACGCGCCTGTTCTTCGGGGGGACGACTCTGACCCGGTGCATGTCGTTCCTGAGCTCGTCCTCCAGCTCCTTGCGGGCCCGCTTGGCGCGGCTCGGCGACGTGCGCCAGCCGACCGACTCCAGCCGCAGCACGGCGCGCTCGTAGGAGATCTTCACCGGGCCGGTCATCACGGCCTGGAACGTCGCCGCGCGCTTCGCGATCGCCCGGGTCTGGTCCAGGTGGACGTCGCCCAGCTCGAACTTCTCGTAGTCGTCGGAGTAGCCGTGGAAGGCGCGGTCCTGCGGCTGGGCCGACTCGACCGACCGCAGCGGCACCTCGCGGATCCAGGACGCGGCCTTGGTGTAGGTGAGCAGGTTCTTGGCGAGCCCGTCGGAGGGGTCCCACAGCCGGTCGGGGGCGACGACGACGGTGCGCTGGACGCTCGGCGCCTCCGCCGCGATCATCGCGGTCTCGGCGAGGAAGCGCTGCTCGCTCATCAGCGCCCGGGAGGCGGACCGCGACCCCTCGTCGAGGATCTGGGTGACCGTCTGGTCGTACAGGAGGGCCTTCTTGGCGCCCAGGTGCGTCTGGAGCGCGGTGGTCGCGTTCGGCTGCGCGCCCGTCGCGGGGTTCTCGAACTGGGAGCTGCTCATCAGGAACGACCCGCCGTCCTTCAGGGCGTACCTGGCGAGCTGTTCGAGCGTGCCGGGCCCGCCGACGCCGGACGCCGGCCAGGCGACGTGCGCGTCGGGCTGGCGGCCGAGGAGCTGCGCCACGAAGCCGGTGTTGCGCGCGTCGAAGGCGACGCCGATGTCGCGGGTCGCCTTGCGCCGGACCAGGGCCGTGACGTCGGGGTCGCCGTAGGGGAGGACGAAGTAGGGGTCGCCCTTGGAAGCGGTCTTGAGCGACGTCAGCCACGTCGCCGCGACCTTGCTCTTCTCCTTCCGGACGCCCTTGGCGGCCCCGGGCGCCTTGACGTAGTAGTCGCCCGACGCCATCTGCCGCACGTCGTCCAGCAGCGCCGGGTCGATCGCCCACGTGACCGGCGTGCCGGTGGTGGCGGCGGCCTCCACGAGCCGGTGGAGCCGGCCGCCGGGCGACAGCTCCTTGGTGAGCTCGTCGTCGATGAAGGTGCGGTCGTTGGCACGGTGCATCCGGTCGATCAGCGGCAGGACCCAGCCGACCGCCACCGGCTTGAAGCTCCGCTGCTTCGGCATCAGCGTCAGGAAGGTCGTCAGGCCGCCGACGACCTGCTGCGCGGAGTTCAGCACCTCGACGCGCATCGGGTACACGCCGGGGGTGGCGGCGGGGGCGCGCAGGCCCAGCTGCTGCGCGGTGGTCCGGAAGCTCCAGCCCTGGGTCACGCCGGGCCGGGTCGCCTGCGCGAGAGACTGCTGCTGCGGGGCGACGTTGGGCAACGCGGTCTGCTGCCCGGACGCGAGCTGGTCGAGCTGGCTCCGGCTGGTCATGGGCTGGGCGCTGTAGCGCAGCCGCAGGGTGAGGCCGGCCAGCGCGTGGCCGGTGCGGTTGCGCGCCGCCCCGGAAATCTCGATCTTGGATTTCGCGGTGAGGGTCTTCGGCGTGACCTTGGTGAGCGCGAGCGCCACCTGCGCGCGTGCCTGGGCCGCGGCGGGGGCCTTCGCGGGGGTCCGAGCCCGGACCCCGGCGGGGGACGCCATGGCCGGGGAGGCCGCCATCGTGAGGCAGGGCAGCAGCGCGGCCAGCGCCAACGCGCGTCCGACCGCTTTCACGCCGTGTCCGCCCTCACGCCGTGCCCGTCCAGAACCCGTCCGGCGGCGCGAGGACAGGCCGAGGACGGCGGGCGTCGTTTTCCCGCACCACGGCCCCGATGGTAGTCCGTCGGTGTTCATGGCGTTGCCCGGTGCACCCGCCCGCCGGCCGCGCCGGGCGCGCGGGTCAGGTCGTCACGTGGTCCCGCCCCGGGGCGGACGCGGCGCTGAGCGGGGCCAGCAGGTCGACGGGTTTCGGGTGACAGAGGGAGTACAGCGCGCTGGCCTTGATGCCGAGCGCCGTGGACGCCTCGCCGGTCGCGGTGTAGACGACGCCGTGGGCGTGGAGCCCGTCCACGAGGCCACGGTCGATCAGCAGCGGCATCGACTCCGGCAGGAGCAGCGGGCAGACCAGGCCCGCGGCGTACTCGGTGACGGCGTTGACCACGTCCGCGTGCGCGGGACGGACACCGCGGGCCCCCACGCCCAGCCGCACCGCCTCGGTGGACGGCCGCCGGCCCGCCGGGACGATCGCCCCGGCCAGGAAGGGGCGGCCGTGGTGGGCGCCGTCGCAGGAGTAGACGCGGGTCACCAGGCACCGCTCCGGCGGCAGGCCGAGCGCCCTGGGCAGTTCGTCGGCCCGGGACATCGCCAGGCGCAGCCGCACGATCTCGTGCGCCGTCTCCCAACCGAGAAGCGCGCGGTGGATGGTGAGAGCGTCCTTCATGTTCGGCTCCATCCCGCGGGGGGCGACCCCGCTCACCCCCGGATCTGGTTTCCCTACGGCCCCGTGCGTCGCACACTGCGGGGGGAGACCCCCACATACCCGGAACGGCAGGTGTCATCCCTGCCGCGCGGCACGCGAACCCATGCGACGCACCTCAACCGCACGTGCGGCGGACCGTGGCCCTTTTGGATCCCGCTACCGTTGTCGGTACGGGAGGCTCACCGGGTCGCGCAGGGCGTCGTCGGGGTGCCCGAAACGTAACCCGGGGAACGGGGCGTGTGAAGGGCCCCGTCCTCCTTCGGCCCCGAAAGGACTCCCGTGCGGGCCCCGGCGCTCGCCAGAAAGTCCTTTGTCAGCCCGTCAACCAAGGAAATACGCTCGATGGCCGTGCCAAACCAAAACGTGACCCCAGAGTCCTCGCGGCGTACCGCGATCACCGAGCTGCTGCGCGGGATCGCGCCCGTCGCCGACGACCTCGGCGCCCGGTTCGCGGCGGCCGGTCACGAGCTGGCGCTGGTCGGCGGGCCCGTCCGGGACGCGCTGCTGCGCCGTCCGACCAAGGACGTCGACCTGACCACCGACGCCCCGCCCGAGCGCACCCTGGAGATCATCCGCGGCTGGGCGGACGCGCACTGGACGATCGGCATCGACTTCGGCACGGTCGGCCTGCGCAAGGACGGCGTCGAGCTGGAGATCACCACCTATCGCAGCGAGTCCTACGACCCGAAGTCCCGCAAGCCGGAGGTGTCCTACGGGACGTCCCTCGTGGAGGACCTGCGCCGCCGCGACTTCGCCGTCAACGCGATGGCGGCGCGGCTGCCCGGGCACGACTTCGTCGACCCGTTCGGCGGCCTCACCGACCTGCAGCGCAAGGTGCTGCGGACGCCCGGCCGGCCGGAGGACTCCTTCAGCGACGACCCGCTGCGGATGATGCGCGCCGCCCGGTTCGCCTCCCAGCTCGGCTTCACCGTCGCGCCCGACGTCGTGCGCGCGATGAAGGACATGGCGGGCCGCATCGAGATCGTGTCGGCCGAGCGGGTCAGGGACGAGCTGTCCAAGCTGCTCTGCGGCCGGTACCCGCGGGAGGGCCTGGCGCTGCTGGTCGAGACCGGCCTCGCCGCGCACGTCCTGCCCGAGCTGCCCAGGCTGCGGCTGGAGATCGACGAGCACCACCGGCACAAGGACGTCTACGAGCACTCGCTGATCGTCCTGGAGCAGGCGATCGCGCAGGAGGAGGACGGCCCCGACCTCGTCCTGCGGCTCGCGGCGCTGCTGCACGACATCGGCAAGCCCAAGACCCGCCGGTTCGAGACGGGCGGCCGGGTCTCCTTCCACCACCACGAGGTCGTGGGCGCGAAGATGGCCCGCAAGCGGCTGACCGCGCTGCGCTACCCGAAGGACGTCATCTCCGACGTGTCCCGCCTCGTGGAGCTGCACCTGCGCTTCCACGGCTACGGGACCGGCGAGTGGACCGACTCGGCCGTCCGCCGGTACGTGCGCGACGCCGGGCCGCTCCTCAACCGCCTGCACAAGCTGACCCGCGCCGACTGCACCACCCGCAACAAGCGCAAGGCCGACCGGCTGCGCCGCACCTACGACGACCTGGAGGTGCGGATCGGACGGCTGGCGGAGGAGGAGGAGCTGGCCGCGATCCGCCCGGAGATCGACGGCAACGAGATCCAGGAGATCCTCGGCATCACCCCCGGGCCCCTCGTCGGCCGCGCCTACGGCTTCCTCCTCGAACTCCGCCTGGACCGCGGCATGATCGGCAAGGATGCCGCCGCCGACGAACTGCGCCGCTGGGCCGCCGCGGAGGGCATCGGCACCACGTCCGGCCGTGAGGAGGACGGCGAGTGATCCCGTTGCAGCTGGGGCGGATGAGCCCCCGGGAGACCGAGCGGATGCTGGAGTTCGACCGGGAGCACATCTGGCACCCGTACGCGCCGATGCCGGCGACGGCGCCCGCGCTGCCGGTCGTGTCGGCGGACGGGGTGCGGCTGACCCTCGCGGACGGCACCGAGCTGATCGACGGCATGTCCTCCTGGTGGGCGGCCGTGCACGGCTACAACCACCCGAAGCTGAACGCGGCCGTCACCGGGCAGCTCGGCAAGATGGCGCACGTCATGTTCGGCGGGCTCACGCACCCGCCCGCCGTCCGGCTCGCCGAGCGGCTCGTCGAGATCTCTCCCGAGCCGCTGACCAAGGTGTTCTTCGCCGACTCCGGGTCCGTCGGGGTCGAGGTCGCGATCAAGATGGCGCTGCAGTTCTGGCGGTCGCAGGGGCGTCCGGAACGGCGCCGGCTCCTCACCGTCCGGGGCGGCTACCACGGCGACACGTTCGGCGACATGGCCGTCTGCGACCCGGTGAACGGGATGCACCACATGTTCACCGACGCCCTCACCCAGCACGTCTTCGCGTCCCCGCCCCCGCTGGGCTACGCCACCGAACCCGACGAGGCGTACCTGGACGAGCTGGCGGATCTGGCCGCGAAGCACGCGGACGAGCTCGCCGGGATCATCGCGGAACCGATCGTCCAGGGCGCCGGCGGCATGCGCTTCTACGCCCCGGAGTACCTGCGCGCCCTCCGCGACATCGCCGACGAGCACGGACTGCTGCTGATCCTGGACGAGATCGCCACCGGGTTCGGCCGGACGGGCGAGCTGTGGGGCTGCGACCACGCCGAGGTCGTCCCCGACATCATGTGCCTCGGCAAGGCGCTGACCGGCGGCTACATGACGATGGCCGCGACGTTGTGCACCGACCGCGTCGCCCACGGCATCACCTCCGGCGAGGCGGGCGTCCTGATGCACGGGCCCACCTTCATGGCCAACCCGCTGGCCGCCGCGGTCGCGTCCGCGTCCATCGACCTGCTGCTCTCGCGCGACTGGCGGGACGAGGTCGACACCATCGAGGCGGTCCTGACCAGCGAGCTCGACGGCGTCGCGGAGCTCCCCGGGGTGGCGGACGTCCGCGTCCTCGGCGCGATCGGCGTGATGGAGGCGCGCGAGCCGGTGGACGTCCTGGACGTCCAGGAGATCGCCATGGCGCACGGTGTCTGGCTGCGGCCCTTCGGCAGACTCGTCTACACGATGCCGCCGTACGTGTGCACGGAAGACGAGGTCCACCACATCGCCGCCGCGATGCACGCCATAGCGGAGTCGCTCTAACGCAGGGCGTGCGCGGGCCGGCGCGTGCGGGAGGCGGCCGTCCGGTAGGCCACGGCGCCCGCTGCGTAGGCCACGACCACCGCGAGGAGGGTGAGGCCGGCGCGCCCGTCCGAGGGCAGCCAGGTCGCGGCAGCGGCGGCGGCAGCGGCGAACGTCGCGTTGAACAGCATGTCGTAGACGGCGAAGACCCGCCCCCGGTAGGCGTCGTCGATCGTCTCCTGCAGCGTCGTGTCGACGCACAACTTCACGCCCTGCGACACGACGCCGAGCAGGAAGGCGCCGACCGCCCAGGGACGCTCCGCGAACGGCATTCCGAGGACGAGCAGGCTCAGCGCGGCCCCGCCGAGCTGCCACGCCACCCACGCCTGCTTGCTGATCCGCCGCACCACCGGCGGCGTGATCAGCGCCGCCGCGAAGTACCCGGCGCCGGACACCCCCAGCATCAGCGCGAACGTCTCCAGCCCCCGGTCGGGATCGCCGGCGAAGTGGTTCCGGCACAGCAGCAGCGTCATGATCAGAACGACGCCGTACAGGAACCGGTGAAACGAGATCGCACCGAGCGCCAGCGCCGCCTGCGGCCGCCGTGCGATATGCCGCCCCCCGTCCACAAGCCCGCCCAGAACCCCCCGGATCGCCTCGACGGCCCGGGGCGCCTGCGACCCCTCCGCCCCAGTCGTGACGTCCTCCGCCGCCCGGTGGGGGCCGAGCAGGCCCTTCGGAAGGGTCGTCGCGATCAGTCCGGCCAGCAGGAACAGCGCCGCCGCGACCACCAGGATCAGTGCCGTCCCGTCGTGCCCCGCACCGAACACCTGCCGGAACCCGTAGCCGACGCCCGCGCCGGCGAACGCGATGATCGTCCCGGACGTGACGCTGAACGCGTTCGCCGTGACCAACTGGTCGCGTCGCACGACGTGCGGGAGCGCCGCCGACAGCGCCGCGAGGAAGAAGCGGTTCACGCCCAGCACGACGAGCACCCCGAGGAAGAAGCCGAGCCCGTCCTGCCCGCCCGCCACGAGCCCGGCGACGATCAGCACGAGCAGCGCGCGCAGCACCGGCGTCCACACGAGGATCTGCCGCCGCCGCCACCGGTCGATGAACACCCCGGCGAAGGGCCCGAGCGCCGAGTAGGGCAGCAGCGTCACCGCGAACGCGGCCGCCGCCTTGGGCGCCGTCGCCTGCCGCTCGGGCGAGAAGAACACGTATCCGGCGAGCGCCACCTGGAACACGCCGTCCGTCAACTGCGAGGCAAGCCGCGTCCCGTAAAGCCGCCGGAAATCCCGCCCTCGCAAGATCCCCCGCAACTCACCAGCCTGCATCTGATCAGGTTATGTCCTGTTTATCGCACTCCTCTCCTCCTTCGGGCCCTTGGTGCCCTCCATCGTCGAGGACCACGGCCGATCGCCGGCATCGCCCGTCGCCGAGCGGCTCGCTGCCCGATCAGTTCTCGCAAGATCCCCAGGTCGTCGCGTGGTTGCTGCGCTGGCTGAGGCCGGCGCTGTGTCCATCGCAGTGGGTACCGCGGCCGACCGAAGCGCCGCTTCGCAGTTGCCTGGCGGCCGGCTCGCGATCAGGGGGACCCCCGGCGAAGCCGAGCGAAGACGCGATCGTGCGGGACTGAGTCGCCCAGCGGGCCGTCCAGTGGGAACAAGGTGGAACCGTCAGGGACGCAACGACACCGGCCACCGACCGAAGGGGCGCTGGGACCGCAGCCGGCGCCGCAACCACGCGGCGACCTCAATGGTTGCGATCGCGTCCGAAGGCAGATTCGAGCGAAGCAAGAATCTGATCGCGCAGCGAGCCGCAAGGCGAGCCGAAGCGATGCCAGCGATCGCCCGCGTAGTTGTGGGGGCGGGCGCTGACTTTGGCGTTGCGGCACGGGTGATACGGATGGGGCTTACACAATTTGTCCCCATTCGTTACATTTCCGTACGCGACTCTCC